>NZ_JAAHHX010000034.1:0-65844 GCF_010672065.1 Moorena sp. SIO4A1
TTCACCCGCATCCGTTAGACAGTTAGACTTTTGAGGTTTTTGTTCCTCGCGAAGTCCCCTACTCATACCCCTCTATTTTCTAGAGGCTCCTAGTAGGAACAAGCCGCACTGACTTCTGACTTCTGACTTCTGACTTCTGCTATACCTCCCGACCCTCACTTGGGCGGTAGAGTACCGAACTTAGTTCGGTAGAGTTGTTGAATTGCCAAGGCTACCAAACCAAGGGTAGTAATACCAAAGATAAACGTGGCTAGGGTACTGACTCCCACTACCAGCGTCCGAACTGCGATCGCAATTTTGAGTGCTGTCTGAGAGTTAGACGTGAGGGGTTTATTAGCAAAGGTTGTAGCAATCGAGGCAGTTAGAAAATAAATAGCGCTTGTCAATCCTCCAGAAATCAATGCTCCCGTAAGGCAGCGCCAGGGCGAAGGTAGCGCTTGAGTACTCTTAGGGGTTTCCGTGTCTTGGTTAGATGTTGTCATTAGTCAAAGCGTGATTAGTCTTAAGCAGGGTTTAAACTATTACCCAGTAGCTTGTTATCTCTACTACGTGTTATGTCTACTAGTTGAACTTTCCGGAGGCTGACCCACAGGGGATTATAACCTGACACATCTCAACCAGTTATCGATACCAGGATCAATAACGAAGCTACCAGATATAATATTACCTTTGTGTTTAATGACTTAGTTTGGCGATGGAAAAATAACTGCTTCCAAGCTTTGTAGAGCTTCTTTGAAGTCTTGATTAACAATAGTCACATCAAATTCATCAGCAGCTTCAATTTCGGCTTTGGCAATAGAAAGGCGTTGGGCGATTACTTCTTCACTATCCTTACCCCTCAAGCGAATCCGCTGCTCTAATTCATCTAGACTGGGGGGTAGTACAAAAATACGCAGAGCAGAGGGAAAGGTTTTATTGATTTTCCTTGCCCCAACCAATTCTATTTCTAAAATAACAGACTTACCCTTCTCAAGAAGCTGCTTGACTGGCAAACTAGGTGTACCATAGTAATTACCAGCGTACTCAGCCCACTCTAAAAGCTCACCCCCTATCATCATTTCTTCAAACTGGTCACGACTGACAAAGTAATAGTGTTTCCCATGCACCTCCCCAGGACGAGGTTGCCTGGTGGTTGCTGACACCGAAAGATCAAGTTCCGGGTGTCGCTTCAGGAGCTGGCGCAGCAAGGTTCCTTTACCAACACCAGAAGGACCAGTCAATACAATGAGTCTCCCTGCTTCCATGTTGAGTCTAGTTAAGTTTCAAGCTTAATGGTTACCATTGTGACTATCTTTATTGATAACGAAGCGATGAGCAACAGTTTCTGGCTGAATTGCCGAGAGGATGACATGGCTGGAATCGGTCACAATTACCGCTCTGGTGCGACGCCCGTAGGTTGCATCAATCAGATATCCACGCTCTTTTGCCTCAGTAATGATCCGCTTGATAGGAGCAGACTCTGGAGAAACAATTGCTACAACTCGGTTTGCTGAAACAATGTTACCAAAACCAATATTAATCAGCTGAATGTCCATGAGCAACTAACGGCAAAAGCCGGATGAGAAGCTAGTATAAGTATTCAAGTACAATAGTAGCGACATTAATTTAGCCTTACAAGCCTAAAATCTGGTAAAAAACCGGATTTTAGGGAATCATCCGTTTTCACTGTTGAGTGCATAGGGTGTTTTACTCCTAGATAACCAACCCATGGCTCAAGCTGGAGCAAGGGTGCGTGGGTCACTAATCCTGGGATGATAGCTGCTGATAGGCAAGGTACACAGCCTCCAGAAACAAGTTAGCCGTGACACCTGAGGGTACCTTTTCCAAGGCAATCATGTCTTTGACCTGATCAGCCAGTTGTCGGCTTAACTTCGCTTTTGCCTGAAATGTCATTGCCTCGCGCCGCTGCAAATACTCTCGAATCATAGCAAAGTCTTCTGGCTGCAAGGGGGAGAAATCTGCCTGGGTTTGGAGCTGATTGGCTAAGGCTTGAGCCTGATCGGAGATCTCGAAGCTAGCAGAAGCAATAGGCTGCTCTTCTTGGACTACCAGGGTTCCTGCTAACCAATCTCCCAACCGTTTTTCTCGTTTGCTAAAGATAATTAAAAATACTCCCAGGAACCATAAATCATCAACAGGTCTTAGCAAAGCACGTAGGGTAGCTTGCTGTAGTCTCACTGGTCTAGCATCATCACGAATAACACGAATTTTGCCATAGCGCTTACCCGGTGTTTGTCCCTGCCATAGGGTTTCAAACAAAACGAAATAACCGACGTAAATCGAGAAAGTAATAAATATATAAATGGCTACTAGCCATAGCCTTAAATCATTAATACCCAAAAAATAGTCTAATAAGTCCAGCAGTTGGGAAGATAAAAAGCCCCAAGCAATTAGAAATACTAATAAAATGAATCCTAAGACAATATAATCAATTAGCAAGGCATAAGCTCGACTGCCAATCCCTGCTAAGGTTAATTCTAATTCAACACTTTCTGGGGTTTGTATAGTGACTCGATTAAAAAAATTAATCGGTGTTGAGGTTAGCTTCCCCATAGCTGCAAATCTATGCCTTCTTTACGACTACATAGATCGTAGTATATCACTGATTTAATGGCTTGCCAGAAGGGAACCAACAACGCACCACTAGCAAAGCTCAGCCCAAAAACTAGCACTAAATACAGCCAGATAAAAATTGCTGAGTCTTGAGGAAACCAAAGAGATAAAATAGTTTGTATGATGAATGTAGCTATCTGTACAGCAATCGAAATGGGTAGTGATATTAAAAAGCCAACAACTACTATCCCTTGAATACGTAATATAAATCCCTGAGTTAATTTCCAGCTGCGACCAATGGCTGCCCTGGCACCGATGGGATTTTCTATAGCCAGCGGTATTTCATAAATCAACAAGCGAGATATAAACCAGATAAATCCAAAGAAAAAAGCAATCATAAAAATACTCAAAACCAGAAATCCTATGATAAGCATAGCAACACTATTCTCAGGGAGAGTATCGAGACTATCTAAAATAGTACTGCTATTCCCAGAAATTGAAGCAAGGACTCCGATCAAGATACTAATAATAACAATAATTACCATTATTGCCACCCAAATTATCAAGGATACTAGGATTGCTACTCCAAAAGTTATCAAGGATACTAGGATGCCTGCTCTGAGAAAACTCCACATCCGAGGATTGACATGGCTGCGTGCCTCATTCACTGTTTCTGGACGTTCAATGATTTCCCTAAACGCTAGACGTGAAATTAGCCCAAACATGGCAGAAAACTTAGCCCAGCCATATATGGGAACTAATAGCCATAGATAACCGATAAAAGCTAGACGGTAATATAACTTAAAATGATCGCGGTAGATCCGCAAACCGACATTAACAACATTACCAATACTGAGTGGTCCTAAAGATTGGTTGGGACTAGGCTCATAAGACATGGGTCGATGGGGCTATTGATGGCAAGACAAGTTTTAACGCTATCTTAAGGGAGGTTTACGAAAATTACACGGAAACTTTATGAATATTAAACGTTGGATTGGGCGGCGGGAAGCAAATTGGAAACAGTTGGATACTCTCCTGCAACAAGTGGAGAAACGAGGAATCAAGTCCTTGCCAGCATCCCAAATCAAGGAACTCGCTAGTTTGTATCGCTCCGTCTCAGCGGATTTAGCCCGTGCTAGAACTAACCAAGTAGGCAATACCCTGGTCAAGGATTTACAACGACTCACCTCTCGGGGCTATAACCAGATTTATCAAGGTTCTCGCCGTCAAGACTGGCAAGGCTTAGGGGAGTTTTGTCGCTGGGGTTTCCCTGCTGTAGTGCAACAGACGTGGAGTTATATTGCGATCGCAACCGCAGTGTTTCTCCTCGGAGCCTTAATTTCCTGGTGGTTGGCTTGGCAAGATCCAGTGTTTATGTCCCTGGTGGTTCCGGAACAGTTAATTGAACAAGTACGCGATCGCCAGCAATTGTGGATGGGTTCGATTTTGGGGATGAAACCCTTAGCCTCCAGTGGCATTATGATTAACAATCTATCGGTATGCTTTCGGGCAGTGGCTGGTGGGATTACCTGCGGTGCCTTTACCCTATATGTCATGGCATTCAACGGAATACTGATTGGTGCCATTGGAACCTTAGTGGGTCAAAATAACTTAGCTTATCCCTTCTGGGCATTTGTGTTTCCCCATGGTTCCCTGGAATTACCCGCTATCTTCTTTGCTGGTGGAGCCGGTTTACTCATCGCTAGAGCAATTCTTTTTCCAGGCCAATATCGCCGGGTAGATGCATTAAAATTTTATGGCTCCCAAGCGGCTCAGTTGATGTTTGGGATTGTGCCGATGTTGATTATTGCTGGTATTATTGAAGGTTTTTTATCTCCCAGTCCCTTAGTGCCATCATTCCTCAAGTATTTGGTTGGAATCGGACTGTTTAGCCTTTTGGTTATATATTGTAGTAGCCGGAAAGTCGAGCATGCTTCAAAGTAGATTCCGAGCTTTAACTCGTAAGTAGCTCTCAACCAGTTGCTGACTAATCTGATTCGCTGGTGCATCCAAGACCAGAACTCCTTTTTGCTTCAACCGGGCAAAGGCAACTTGGCGCTGGGCAATTAAATCCAGAGCGACAGCACGGGTATAAGCGGCTTGCCCCGGGTCAGGGTTAAGATCAACACTAATTCTCTTTCTCCCCTGCTCCTGGTATCCCCTGTTCCAAAGCTGGTCTTGACTGACAATTTTCCCTAACTGAGCGGTATTAGGGGGAGTGTGCGCTAATTGGTCAACAAGGGGGTCTCGAAGGGTGACACAAAAAGGTAAGTAGCGAGGGGTGAGGCGTTCTAGGGCTGCTAGCAATTCAGCGGAAGCAGTAACATCCACTATGTCTGTAATCAGTACGACTAAAGCACGACGAGTTTGCTGATTAACGACTTTTGTAACAGCACCAAAATAGTCTGGTTCTAATAACACTGGCTGAATCGGAGTGAGGCGTTCTATGAGTTTCGATAGTTGATGTTGACCCCGTTCTGGTGGAATCCAGGTCGTTATGTCTCGATCAAACACACCCACCCCCACGCGATCGCCCCGATGTAACCCAGCTAATGCTAGGGCTAGAGTACTATTCAATCCCCAATCAAACCGCTTCAGTTGAAGTACCTGTGCGGTCATCAACCGTCCCCGGTCTAGTAATATAATCAAAGTCTGCTCTTTTTCCGGTTCCAGCACCCTTACTAAAGGGCGAGAGCGGCGAGCGGTGGCTTTCCAATCAATCAGGCGAGTGTCATCACCAATGCCATACTCCCGCAGTTCAGCAAATTCTGTCCCACTACCCAAGCTTCGGGAACGGCGCATGGTACCAGTATTTTCCAGGGTGAGGCGAATAGAAAGCGATCGCAACGTGACTAAGTCTGGATAAACTGCTACGTTCTGACTCCCTGGGATTTTCCAATCATCCCACACCAAGCCCCAAGGACTCAACTGGCGCACGTGAATATCTCCCCAGTGAAACTGGCCTCGCTTGGCTGGATGAACTGTATAGGTTAGTTCCTTGTTACTATTCCGGTCAAGGGTAGCAGTGATCGTTGGGGTGGAAACTGCAAACTCTAATGGATAGTAGTCCTTAATCAGAATTCGAGCAACCTGATTTCTAGATTCCACTGACAGCACAATCAGATTATCTCGCCCAATCGATAACCGTTGTAAAGGCGTGCGGGTTACCTTCACTCGGTTAGGTTTGACCCGTTTTCCATCCCATAAGGCTAAACCAAGGACAATTCCATCAAAGACAAGAGTAATAATTAGACTGATTTGCTGATTAAAAACAGTAGCGAGTAATAATGCGATCGCAATACCTAGTATTAACAGTAAATAGGTTCGTTTTGAGGGAATCATAGTTTTTTTTGAGTGCTGAGTGCTGAGCCACTCACCTAGGCACTGGAACTTGCTTGAGTAATGAAGCTATTACGCCATCGATCTGTAACCCATCTAACTGCACCTCTGGTTTCAGAATCAGACGGTGACGGAGTAGAGGGAGTGCGATCGCTTTTACATCATCCGGTGTCACATAATCCCGTCCTGATAACACAGCTTGGGCTTTACTGGTTTGTAACCAAGCTACAGCAGCTCTCGGGGAGGCTCCCAAGGCTAAATCAGGATTTTGCCTGGTTTGCTGAACTAAGGCTAGCAAATAATCCAGCACCTTCTCGTCTACTTGGACAGCTTTAACCTCTTGACGAGCACTAAAAATTTGTTCTACAGTTGCTAGAGGTTTCAGACGTTCTAAATCCAAACGGCGTCCACGAAATCCTTTCTCAGTATTAAGCAACATTTGCTTTTCTGCCGCCGCATCTGGGTAATCCACTACCAACTTGAATAAAAATCGGTCTAACTGAGCTTCTGGTAGGGGATAGGTGCCTTCAAATTCTAGAGAGTTTTGGGTAGCAATCACCCAAAATAATTCAGATAGAGGCAAGGTTTCCCCGTCCAAAGTGACTTGCTGCTCTTCCATTGCCTCTAGCAGCGCTGCTTGGGTTTTGGGTGGGGTGCGGTTAATTTCATCAGCTAGCAAAATCTCAGTAAAGACTGGTCCTTTTTTGAGGGTAAAGTTACGGGTATTCAGATCAAAGATATTGGTTCCTAAAATATCCGATGGTAGAATATCTGGGGTTAACTGAATCCGCCGAAATTCAGCTTGGATTAGCCTTGCTAAAACTTTGACAAGCAAGGTTTTACCGGTTCCTGGTACCCCCTCAATAATGACATGTCCACCACTAAGCAATGCTACGAGTAACTGTTCGACTAGGGTCGATTGACCGACAATTATTTTGCCAAGGGTTTGCTTGAGGCGGTTCAAGACAGGGAGATCATTGGTCATTTGCTTTGATTAGCTATCCTGTGGGACCGTCTTCGTGGTACCAGGATAGCATGGGCAAACTCTGGTTGATTGGGGGTCGGATTAGTTAGGTTTATACGCAGTAGTTTAAGCAATCGGGCAGTTGTGATCATCCCATCAATCAATACGAATTTTCTGCCATTTTCCCAGCCATTTTAGTAAGTCTGACTCCCTAATACGACGTTTACTAGATTGAATTTCCAGCAATTGTTTCAGTTCTGTAGCTGGACGTCCAGTTTGCTCAACCCAGGCATCAATTAGAGCTTGCTCCTCCAGCAGAGTCTGTCCTAATCCCAGTGCTTTTTGCAGTTGCAGTTGTTCGTCTTTTCCCACAACTTCCAACACAAACTCACTGCTGCCTGCTTTTTGCAAAACACCTGCTAATGCTCGGATGTAGGCTTCGCTGTTATCCACGACTGGTTCAGATAAGCTCAATGGTTGTCCAAAGCGCCGATTCAGAGCCCAGATGGCAACCAGAAGAATGATTAATCCTTGGATAAAGGCTGGCAACATAGGGGTTTTCCCTAAATAACTGAATAGAGTCTCACCGACCTCTCGCTTGATCACATCTACATCTTTGTAACCGTGGAGGTATTCATCGACCCAAACCGGATTGTGGTTAGTTAAATTCTCCTCTGGTTTCAAGGGAGTAACCAGTTGGGCTAATAATTCATAGTTAGCTGGAAAGTCCTGATAGGCATTGGCAGCAATATCGGATGTAGTGGCAAAGATAACTCTACCATCACCAATAGGCTTTTCCCAAACCACAGCACCAAAGCGATCGCTTAAAATTTTCTTCCCCTGATTACCCTTGTATCGCCGCCTGGTGTTAACCTTAACCTTTCCCGTTGAAGCCTCTTGGAGAGTACTAAAATCAGCGTCTGTCACCGGCTGCTTGACTCCCAAAATCACCATCGTATTGCCCTGTTTAATCCATTCTCGCTCTATACCATAAATAGCATCTACTGTCAACCAACTAGTGACACGCAATAAGGTAACCGAGCCTTGAGCATCTGTCTGATTCGCTAAATCCTTAAACGGTTTTTGCCAACGCTGTACAGGAGTTCCCCGTTTTGCCATGTAAGCGTACCAAGCGCCATAGCCATAGGGAGCGCGGCTGTAAGTAGAACCGCTATTGATTTTATTATTAGCTGGAGCAGCTACCAGGGTAATCATAATTAGTACCACCATTGCTATCGCACTAATTACCCCTAACCGACGCCTAGGAAATTTCATCCTTCATCCTTGGCCTTAAGGCCGTAGGCCACGCTGCGCGAACGGCCACGCTACGGGAATATACTTCATACTTCAACCTTTATCTGCTGATAAGCCTCCTTGCACCGTTCAAAAACCTGACTAGAGACTTCGGCGTTACTAAAACATAACTGCTGGTGGGTGATCAGTAAGATTTGGTATGGTTTAGGTTGCGGTAATTGCTGGATGAGTTGTAGATATTCTCCATCCGTGCGACTGGGATGGCGAGGGGCAATGCCAGTATCGTGTAATTGCTGCAACATCCCCATATACAAGCAACGACAGGCTTCGGTGTAGTTACCCTGCTGCTGATAGTTTTGCGATCGCTCCCACCAATTGACCACTGATAATTCTGGAACTGGTCGTTTTGTCACTCTGTTTGCAGCTTGATTCAGTTGCTGGTAATAATAACTAATATAAGGATGTAATCCTCTCAACAGCCGCACCCCTAGCCAGCTTAGGATTACAGCAACAAGTAACCAAAACGTTATCCTAATCCCCCGGGCTAGCATAGGAGACAGTAACCAAGATGGCAGTGAGCCTTGGGCTTGGTCAAGAGGCACCTGAGACATTGTCAGCTCCCACCACTCCCCGAATTGTCGTTGCAGCAGCTGCACCTGCCAATCCAAACTGTTTTTTTCAAAGGAACCAGTAGACATGTCACTAGTCAAGGCACAAGTTAAAATACTGATTACTAATAATGTTACACAGCGGATTTAGGGCATGGATTAAGTCATCCGTGCATCTGTGTTATTATTGTGTGAAGTCCACCCTTCTATTCTTGCCCATTTACCATAATCTAAAATAACAGTACTTGAAGCCGGTAAAACTGCTATTTACTAACATGACAAGTCTCTATACTGACATTGATATCAATGTCCCAAAGCAGAAGGTTTGGCAAATTTTGTTCCATAAACAGCAGTGGAAGTACTGGAACACGTTTCTATTTGATTGTGACTCAAATTTACGGTTTGAGCAGGGCAAAGAAGTCTTTCTCTCGCTGCGACGGCTTCCCAATGAAGAAGAGACAGAATTTGAGCCATTGGTGACACAAGTTCAGCCTGGTGTGTGTCTAAGTTGGGTGTCTTCTATCCCTGGCTTTCGTAGTGAATGTGTATTTGATTTGCAAGAAATAGGAGTGGGTCGTACCAAATACTTCCACAAACACTCTTATTCAGGTATATTGTCTCGGGTGTTTCTACCCTTTATCCGAGAGGATGAGTTACGGGGTATTAAACGAATGGCATGGGAGTTGAAGCGTTATGCTGAGGGGTTTTAGAAGGTTAGTATGGCGCTAGCACACCCTTACTCCGGGTGAAGTGTTAAAGATGACACTGTAGACACTAACGACTTAACCACACCCGGAAGCACTGGTTTACCTGACAAGTAATCCCTTAGTAACTAATTCCTTAGTCAAGATAGCCCATAAGTTCATCTGTCCCTTCACTAACATTTGTAGCAATAGGACGATTTTGGGGTAATGGCTTTACGCTCAGCTGTTTCCTATCGATGTATCCTGAGGATCCAGTTCCTTTAGCAGTGAATTGGATTTCCTTGTCTTTATTGCTATCTGTGCTGCTCATATCCCTCCTGGGACTCCTGAATCAGAGTCAAAAATACCTTATTATATAGCTACATCTGGTCTAAGTTGACCAAGTTAGGCTTACAGTAAACAAAAACTACTGTCAAGGTTATACTATCACATTTGATAGCCGTTTGAAGCTATTGACAGCATCAGCTCTCTATATTTTGGCCTCAACAATCATCATTCTGCCAGCAATAGTGAACCGATTCATCGGCCATAACCCAATAGTTAAGGCCAATAACCAATAACCATTAACTATTAACCATTAACTCTAATAAATCCTTAGCCTTGCTCTGGATTGTTCTATACTCCTTAAGGATTGGTTCTATTCCTTCTTCTTCCTTTTCCACATAATCATCTAAATCTCCAAATACTATTTTTATTTCTTCATATATCATAGTATATTTGAATTTAAGTTGCTCTTTAATATCTGATATCAACTTAGTTTTATCACTATCTAATTTTTTGCTAATCTTGCTAATGATCATTCTTTTTTTAAGATAAAGCGCTCCCCCGGAAACTAAAATCCCAACTCCGGCAAATGCAGCACCGATAATATCCAATATTACTATTTCTGTTATCGCCATAAATAGGCCAGCAATTACTGTTACTGCCGCTCCACCTAATACATTGGTGGCGACTCCACTAGCGTTAGATTTTAAAGTATTGATAAACTCAGCATCTTCAAGGAGTTTAGATGCTTTTTGCTTAACGTCTTCAAACACCTCATGACGGCGCTCAAGAACTTGGATAGATAGATGGCTATTACTGGAATAATTCTGGATAGTATTTAAATCTTGTATTAACGAATCAATTAGGTTTTTAATATCCCCTAAAAAATGGTGTGTCCCCTCTTTTAAGGTTTCTTCTAACGACACTTGTAGCTCTGGTTCATACTTGGCCTTGATCTGATCGATCCAGGCTTGGATCGAGGCATTTTTATTAACGGTACCAACAACGGACTTATTGATTAGTTTAGGAAAGGTGAAACCAGCGCTAAAATCGGATTTTATTTGCTCAGCAACTAGATCATAGTTGGCGGCTAACTTATCCAGCAGTTTACTAATCTCATCTTGAGACTTTTTTTCACCGACAGCTAGTTTAGTTTTGATTCGTTCTACTGATGATTTATCCAGCTCTAGTTGTCGTTGGATAGATTTTAATTCATGCTCTAATTCATCAATCACGTTTTGAGTGCGATCGCTAATTGATTTCAGTTTAATTTTATAAGTCTCCCCACCGGTAACCATATCATTAATAAATCCTCTCACTTCCCTAAACCCACTCCCCTCTTCATTCCCATTGTTTTCTAATTCCGCTGATGTCGCAAAAACTATAGGAGACTCAATATGTCGTTGACTAGCATAGTCTTTAACTCTCTGAGTATTTCGGCTTAATTCTTCTGGTTTAGTTAAATCAGACTGTTGAAGTATAAAGACTACTTTTTTACGCCATTGCTCACTAACATAATCCAGGAGTTCCCAAGCTGTTTTATGATAGGGATTCTTAGCGAAAAATACAAAAAACACTAAATCACTGTTAGGAATATAGTTTTCAGTAATCTCTTGGTGGTTGTCCAGAATCGTATTCGTTCCAGGAGTATCGACAATTGATAAAGTTTTCAAAATGTCAATCGGTAAACCAATTTTTCGTAACGTTGGGCTAATCTCCTTTTCAAAAGGCTCCTCTGAATAAACAATTTGTTGAATAACATCCGTACATGGCTCAACATCAGTTTTACAAATTTCTTCTTGAAGGAGGGCATTAATAAAGCTACTTTTCCCGGCTTTGACTTCTCCAACAATAACTAATAAAAACGGTTCATTACTATTTTTTTGTATCGTCCTGATTTTTGACTGTAATTCCGGTTTATTGATTTGACTAACAAATTTATGCAAATCTTGTAACAGGTCATCAATATCAAGTTGGTGGTTGTACAAGACTTGATCAATAATTTGATTGTTCATTAAAATTACTCCCCTAGAGTATACTATCCTACCTAAATTAGGACAAAATAATTATTAAATATAGCTATAGTAGATTAATTATAGTTATTTTCAAAGCATATCGCAAGGTAAAAACTCTGATCAGGTAAACATTCAACTCTCAGCTGTCAGGCATCAGCCCTTGATTAGTCATTAATCAGTAGTCATTGGTCATTTGTCTAATGCGTTCGCGAACGGAACATCGCATCTTAACAAGACTCAGCCGTCAGGGATTAGCCCTGAATATTATTTCACTCGATTCTAGTTTGCGTTCGCGAAGCGGCTCGTACCGAGCATTATGAATCGGGGGGTAGAGTCCCAATGTTGACGAGACCCGAATCCCCTCATATCGTTGTAAATTTTCTCGAAGTGCTGACGCAGTTGAGGAAGAATAACCTTTAAAATCTCTCTCACGGTAACTAACTGAAATTGACAAAATTTGCTTATTGTCTAAGTTTAATACCTCTTGGCTAGGTTTGTCTAAAGACCATTGCTCAGGACTGAGCCACTGATCCAGTATAATGAAATTAAGTCGAAATGGCATAGTGCTTGTAGATAGCAAGACTAATCATGGCAGCAACACACATACGCTTTGACTGGGCGATCAAAAAACAACTGCGGGATAAAGCTAATTATGTTGTCCTCGAAGGCTTTATCAGCGAATTACTCGGACAAGTGATTACCATTGAATCAATACTAGAAAGTGAAAGTAATCCTCAGACACAAGACAATAAACTAAACCGGGTGGATATTCTAGCTCTCAATAGTGCGGGAGAGTTATTGCTGGTGGAGGTGCAAAATAGTTCGGAAAATGATTACTTTCAGCGGATGTTATTTGGAGTCTCGACTCTGATTACCGAATATCTGGATAAAGGAGAGCCTTATAGTCAAGTCAAAAAGGTCTACTCCATTAATATAGTTTACTTTCCCCTCGGCCAAGGACAAGATTACATTTATGAGGGTAAATTAAATTTCATCGGACGTCATATCCAGGACAGATTAGAGCCATCAAATCTCCAGAAGGAGTTGTTCAAAATTGAGCAGGTGTACCAGATATTTCCGGAATATTACATCTTGAGAGTGAAACAGTTTGATGATGTGACTAGAAACAGTTTGGATGAATGGATATATTTCCTTAAAAATAGTGAAATCAAGGAGGAATTCCAAGCCAGGGGATTAGCCCAAGCCAAGGAAAACCTGAGGATTGAGAGTCTACCGAATACAGAAAAGGCAGCCTATCAGAAATATCTGGAAGATAAACGGTATGAAATTAGTATGCTGGAAGGGGCAGAGGCAGTGGGAGAATTAAGGGGCAGAGAAGAGGGCAGAAAAGAGGGCAGAGAAGAGGGCAGAAAAGAGGGCAGAGAAGAGGGCAGAAAAGAGGGCATAGAGCAGGGCATAGAACAGGGCATAAAACAGGGCATAGAACAGGGCATAGAACAGGGCATAGAACAGGGCATAGAGCAGGGCATAGAACAGGGCATAGAGCAGGGCATAGAACAGGGCATTCAACAAGAACGTCGTGCTAGCTTGGAGCGAATACTTCAACTACGATTTGGAACGATTCCTTCAGAGATATCTGAAAAACTTCAAGGCTTAGATATCCAACAATTGGACAACTTGATGGCAACGGCATTAACAGCTAGTTCTTTAGATGAGTTTAGCAAAAATCTGCCGAATTAATGGCCAGGTGTTAAACTAGAAGTCTAAAGGAAATTAAGTCGAAATGGCATAGTGCTTGTAGATAGCAAGACTAATCATGGCAGCAACACACATACGCTTTGACTGGGCGATCAAAAAACAACTGCGGGATAAAGCTAATTATGTTGTCCTCGAAGGCTTTATCAGCGAATTACTCGGACAAGTGATTACCATTGAATCAATACTAGAAAGTGAAAGTAATCCTCAGACACAAGACAATAAACTAAACCGGGTGGATATTCTAGCTCTCAATAGTGCGGGAGAGTTATTGCTGGTGGAGGTGCAAAATAGTTCGGAAAATGATTACTTTCAGCGGATGTTATTTGGAGTCTCGACTCTGATTACCGAATATCTGGATAAAGGAGAGCCTTATAGTCAAGTCAAAAAGGTCTACTCCATTAATATAGTTTACTTTCCCCTCGGCCAAGGACAAGATTACATTTATGAGGGTAAATTAAATTTCATCGGACGTCATATCCAGGACAGATTAGAGCCATCAAATCTCCAGAAGGAGTTGTTCAAAATTGAGCAGGTGTACCAGATATTTCCGGAATATTACATCTTGAGAGTGAAACAGTTTGATGATGTGACTAGAAACAGTTTGGATGAATGGATATATTTCCTTAAAAATAGTGAAATCAAGGAGGAATTCCAAGCCAGGGGATTAGCCCAAGCCAAGGAAAACCTGAGGATTGAGAGTCTACCGAATACCGAAAAGGCAGCCTATCAGAAATATCTGGAAGATAAACGGTATGAAATTAGTATGCTGGAAGGGGCAGAGGCAGTGGGAGAGTTAAGGGGCAGAGAAGAGGGCATAAAAGAGGGCAGACAACAGGGGATATTAGAAGGCATTCAACAAGAACGTCGTGCTAACTTGGAGCGAATACTCCAACTACGATTTGGAACGATTCCTTCAGAGATATCTGGGAAAATCCAAGGTAATGATCTCCAACAACTGGACAACTTGATGGCAACAGCATTAACAGCTAATTCTTTAGATGAGTTTAGCCAACATCTGCCTTAACCATTGAACCTACCCTACGGGAACGCCAAGGGCGAACAACCTTCAACCCAACGACACCACAACTCCTAAACTTTCATTCCCAATCCTATCCACTGCTGACAAGGCATAGATTCCAGACTCTAGCGCTATCTCCAGCGTGGCTGAATTCAGGATTTTGTACAACCTCCAAACCCCATCTTGTTGTCGATAAAGGGTCCAATAACAAATTTCTCCATCACAAACTTTCTGCCAACTTAGCTTACCATCTCTTGCTCTGACATTACCTGGTGTTTTAGGTCGCTCAGTTTTTAACCACTCCATCGTAGGAACAACAGCAGGCTCAGAATAAATAGAGCTTTTGAACTGGTCAACCACCTCTAAACGATTTTCTGTGAATACTTTCATGCTATAGAAAATATTGCCCAGAGAAATTTGAGACACTAGGTTACGGCTAATTTCAACTTGTTCTTCATACTCAGAAATCGGCCACTCTTCTCCATCTAACTTACTGAGTCTATTCCCAGAATAAATGTGTCTATTTTTAGGATTATTTTCTGTCCACCATTGCAGTAAAACCGGATAACTTTGCGCAGGAGGTTCAATGCGCCAGTAAAGTTGAGGAGCAATATAATCGACCCAGCCTTCTTCTAACCATTTTTTCGGGTCAGCATAGATAGCTTCATATTGATCTAATCCCTTAATTTGAGGAGGTTGTCCAGGACGATAAATTCCAAAAGGACTAATCCCAAATTTCACTGTTGGCTTAGTAGCTTTAATGCCAGTGTAGAGACGCTCAACTATCTTATTCACATTGTCCCTGCGCCAATCCCCCAAACTCAGTTCACCCCCAGCTTCCTGATAAGCTTCATAAGTTTTTTGATCAGGAAAATCTTGATCTTTGATAGGATAAGGATAGAAATAGTCATCCAGATGAATCCCATCGACATCATAACGACCCACTACATCCAGAATCACGTTATAAGTCCAGTCTTGAACTGTTTTTACTCCTGGATCCATCCACAATTGCTTACCGTATTGATACACATAGTTTGAATGGGTAACGCTGATGTGAGGCTTGACTTTTGTGGAAACTTGTGATCCTGTTGCAGCACGGAACGGGTTAAACCAGGCGTGTAGTTCAATATTGCGATTGTGACATTCTGCGATCGCAAACTCCAGCGGGTCGTAAAACGGTTCTGGTGGTTGCCCTTGGGTACCTGTTAGCCATTCACTCCAAGGTTCTAATTCTGAGGCATATAAAGCATCTGCTGTAGGTCGTACCTGTAAAAACATAGCATTGAGGTTAAGTTCCTCAATCCGGTCAATAATCTCGATCAGTTCCTCTTGTTGGTTTTCAGCTGCTAGACCCTTTTCAGACGGCCAGTCAATGTTCCAGACACTGGCAACCCAAACTCCCCGAAACTCTCGCTGATGGCTAACCTCCCTAGTGGTTTGGAAAGCAACCGTGTATTTTGAGTTTAGGTCCGGCACCTGACCCAAATACGCCAAAGCTTGATAGATAAACGCTGCCACATCAGCACGAGTTGCCACTTGAGTGGGTCGCAGTCGCTTGGGATTGGGATAATTGACGATTATGTTAGCATCCGTAGCGGTGGCTATCCTGTCTCGGGCATAACCAGGAATTTTATCCACATCTTGATAGAGTTGGGGTAGCTCTATCTGTACATCCGATATCTCACTCAAGGGAAGGTTCAAGCCAGATGCGATCGCTACCAAGGCTTCCACTCGAACCAGATTAGTGTCTGGGCGGAAGCGATTACCAGGATAACCCGACATAAAGCCAGTTTCGTAAGCATATTGAATCGCCTCCAAAGCCCAGTGTTTCTGTGATACATCAATAAACTTCGGAGCAGATCGTTGTTTTTCGGGTTGGGAAAAAGCGTTTTTTAATATGGCAGCAAACTGAGATCGATTGATGGGTAGATTAGGTCGGAATCTGCCATCAGGGAAACCGCTAATCATTCCCTGATTGGCTAAACCTTCAATAAATGGCTTTGCCCAGTGATTTTCCGTATCAGGGAAGCCAGTTTTAGAAGCTACCATAGTTTTATTGCGAGGCATATTGGGGGCTTAACCGCAATTTTAGCCGCACTATTATAGCAAGTGGCAAATTAATATCAAGTTGCGTTTACAGATAGTAAATTCACCGATGGGGAGATGGTCAGAGGTCGTGATGGCAGGGAATAACTATATTGAATACATGAAAAGTCCCTAGATCAGACCGGATAAGTAATGAAGTGATCAGGGGTGATGGTAATAATTTGTGATTCAATAGTCTTTTGTCAGTTATCCCCTCATCCACTCATCCCCTCATCCGCTCATCTCCTCATCCGCTCATCCCTTGCTCTGGTGAAGCCATAGTTAAGCAATATCAGGGGGTTGATTGTTAGAATCTGACTTGGGTGCTGACCGGATTTGCTGTAGTTGAGCTTGTATTAAATTTCGTAGGTCCTCTCGAGAGACCTCTGAACCAACCGCTAAATTACCAGGTGTATCAAAGAAAACAGTACTAGTGACGGTGTCGATTGCCAACATCTGAAACAAAATGTGAGTGACTGGCACCCCGCACGCCATAAGTTGAGGATCCCAATCAGAATGAAAATTGGCAGCATCTTGAACAGTCGGAAAAGCATAAATAACATTTTTCTCCAGATCAGGGTTAGCACGATTACTCAGTGTCGTCAACACCCAACCTTGGTCAAGATTTTGGAGAATGTAATATTCCAGATGGTTTAGTTGTTCCGCCAGAAGTTTGAGTACTGGAGCGATCGCTTCAATCGCTTGAGGCGTCGTTCCATCTTGTGGAGCATTATCAATCAAATTGTTAATTTGTTCGTCTAATTCCATAGGAGCTATAGGGTGAGGAATTTGGCTGCACATAGTCTAAACCTAAATCAAATTTGTCGAGAGTACCTGTATGTTAGGGTCGTTATTTAATGAAAATCATGATGAGGGAAGTCTGCCTGGGCGTGGAAGGACTATTTGAACTGCTGTATAACGAACTCCGGCAGTCCACTCGTGCTTCTAAGCAAAACTGCCAGGACGTAGCAAGACGTATCGCTGATGAAGTTAATCGTATTTGCAATGAAAGTAATCGGATTCAAACCTCTGGGGATGTGGACAGCTGGGCTCAAAACCTCGCTAACCATCGTCTCAAGCAAGTTTGTCATTACTACAAACTGGGGTCGCTCCAAGGAAGGGTAGAACTACAGAGTACTCTTAGTGCGATTATCTACCGCTACATTACACCCCATCAAACGCCGACCAGTTACCAGGCGCGGCTGAATATGATTGAAGATTTCTTACAGGGATTCTATGCCGAAGCCTTAAATGCCTTTCGGCGGGAAACCTCCCTGGAGGAAACCTATCGTCCCCGCAGTCTCCTGGAACTATCAGAATATATGGCGTTTACAGAGCGCTATGGTAAACGACGTATTCCTTTACCCGGTCGCCGTTCCCAACAGTTGATCATTCTACGTGCTCAAACCTTTTCCCAACAGCAACCTCCAGAAACCTCTGTGGATATGGATACAGCGGCGGAAGGAGCAGCACAAGAGTCAGATGCGACTTGGAATGATGCGGCGATTCAGCAGGTGCGGGAGGCAATGGTGTTATCGGATTCTGAACCCCTAGACTCCAGCCTGCGGGAAACTGTAATCAAAGAATTATTCGCCTATCTCAAAGAACGCCAGCAACAGGATTGTGCGGATTACTTTACTCTGCGGCTGAAAGACCTGCCAACCAGGGAAATTGAGGAGATTTTAGGCATCAATCCCAGACAGCGGGACTATTTACAACAACGGTTTAAGTATCATCTGATTCGGTTTGCTCTGTCTCACCGCTGGGAATTGGTACATCAGTGGCTGGGAGCAGATTTGGATCGAAATCTGGGGCTAACACCAAAAGAATGGCAACGATTTCAACAAAAACTGAGCTCCCAACAGTCAGAATTACTTAAACTCAAACAACAAGGTTACTCCAATGAACAAATTTCTAAGACCTTGGGTTGTACACTAAACCAGGCACAGAAGCGATGGTTTAAGTTGCTCGAAATTGCCTGGGATATTCGTAATAGTTCAGTATCCGGATCCGGTAGATCTAAAGATGAATAGTGACATAGATAACAATATGGACGCTTTCTATAGCCGCTTAATGGCTTGGCTAAAAGAGTCCCGTCCCGCTGCTTCAATACCATCAAACGGTCAAGTAAACGATACTGTACCTCTGGGTGAGACAACAGCAGCGGATTTTGACTTTGATGTATATCCCCTGGATTTATCAGAATCACTGGACTTGGAAAACTTGAACATTGTCCCTAATCACAATGGCGAAGCGGCTTTAGACCGCATGTGGGTGAATTCACTAGAATCGAACACCCATGATGACCTTACACTAGGCGGTGAAATCCGCCGCTACAACTTGGGAGAGATGTCAACCGTGCAAAATCGTTTCCAGACGCTATTGAAGCGCAAACTACAAGCTCAAATTGAACTTAACCCACCTCTGTTTCCTTGGGAGACAGAAATTTCAGACTATGAAACTGATATTGTTGACGCAATAGCGGAGTCTTGGGTTTCCGGAGTTAGGTTTTGGATGCCACAGTTGTCTAACTTGGCCTTACCAACTGCCATACCAGAAAACGTTTTATCTCAATTGCTAGAAGCCTGCTCTGAGGCAGTGTCTTCCCAGTATCAGCTAGGAGCTAAACTGGTTAGGGCAGTTCAAAAGCTGTTTCCTGACGAATTCTATGCCCTTAACTCCTGGAGTGGCAGGATCTTGATGACACCTACCCGTTCTCCAGAAGAACAAGTGCAATCCCTACCTTACGAAGAAGCTAACAATGAGCAAAAGATGGTCTTGGCTCTGTTAGCAGCTAAGGAAATTCTTACCACCCTCACCATTCCAGTTTCACCAAATCAAACTCCTGTGGAGCGCCAGTGGGAGACTAGTGCTGGTTTAGTAACTCTGCGAGCAGAATATCATCAAGAAGATGGTGTGTCTCAGCTACGGGTCAGCACTCGTTTGCCTAGAGGTGGTAGCTTGACTCTAGGTACACCTCAAGCCTCGGCAAAAGCAGAACGTACCTATCCAGGTTACCTGAGTGTAGAATCCTATGATTTACAACCCAATCAGATTTGTTCTATCGAGATTCGCTTCGATCATGGAGAACAGAAACCTTTGACCTTTGCAATCTGCCCGACAAATTAGTCAGAATACTTGCAGGTTAACAGGTTGCAGGTTAACAGGTTAGTAGGTTGCAGGTTAACAGGTTAACAGGTTGCAGGTTAACAGGTTGCAGGTTAACAGGTTGCAGGTTAACAGGTTGCAGGTTAACAGGTTAACAGGTTGCAGGTTAACAGGTTGCAGGTTAACAGGTTGCAGGTTAACAGGTTGCAGGTTAACAGGTTGCAGGTTAACAGGTTGCAGGTTAACAGGTTGAAGGTTAACAGGTTAACAGGTTGCAGGTTAACAGGTTGCAGGTTAACAGGTTAACAGGTTGCAGGTTAACAGGTTGCAGGTTAACAGATTAACAGGTTGCAGATTATAACCTTGGCCAATAGGCCACGCTACGCGAACAACATTCCAACCTTCAACATTCCAACCTTCAACATTCCAACCTTCAACATTCCAACCTTCAACATTCCAACCTTCAACATTCCAACCTTCAACATTCCAACCTTCAACAGTCCAACCTTCAACAGTCCAACCTTCAACATTCCAACCTTCAACATTCCAACCTTCAACATTCCAACCTTTAACATTCCAAGCTTGACATATAACCTCGGAGCGCATCTACCATGGTGAGTCAGTTTTGGCAGCGTCTTGAGGCCAAGCCATTGCCTCCTACAGAGGAGTCGATTTCGTTAAGGGTGTTGGTGCAGGCACTGGTAGTAGTAGGAATTGTGGCTGTTGATGTGGCCGCATCTACCTTCTGGAGTCTTTGGGCAGTACCCTTAAGTATTGTGGGAGCAACCTGGAGTTGGTATCGTCGTCGCCAACGTAACATTGCTCTGAAATTCTTGCTGGCATTGGGGATGTTGCTGGCATTGGGAGCCTTTTTGGGCAATGTGTTCAGTCAGCTCAATGATACCCGCTTGGCTCTGGCTCAGTTGTTAGTTCAGCTGCAAATTCTCCATAGCTTTGACTTGCCCCGCCGCAAGGATTTGGGCTATTCGATGGTAATTGGGCTAATCCTGTTGGGGGTCGCTGGTACTGTGAGTCAGACTCTGGCGTTTGCCCCTCTGTTGTTAGTATTTTTAGCGATCGCATTACCGGTTCTTGTCCTGGATTACCAGTCACGCTTGGGTATATCTACGGCTAAAAAAAGTCAAAAATTATACGGTTTTACTCCCAACTACTCACCCATACCCCTAAAGCGTCTCATTTTATTTATTGGTGTAATTATAGCGCTAGGGTTAACCATTTTTGCTCTGATGCCTCGTTTCCCTGGCTATCAAATCCAGATGTATCCCGTCAGTGCTCCTGGGGAAATGGCAAACCGGAGATTTGATTCACAAAATAGGTTAATTGTTAACCCTGGCTATGTGAGCGAAGGGAAACAGCAAGGGGAAAATGGTAGTGGTGGCTCTCAAAACGCTACGGGTGCTGGTGAGTTGGATCAGACATTTTACTATGGCTTTAATAGCAAGATTAACCAGAATCTGCGGGGAGAACTGAAACCTAAGGTAGTGATGCGGGTGCGTTCTCAAGCACCGGGATTTTGGCGAGTGCTAGCGTTTGACCACTACACGGGTAAGGGTTGGGAAATTTCTCGGGATAATCAAGTCCAGAAAATAACTCGACCAAGCTGGTCCTATCGCTTCCAACTCTTACCTGCCTTGATCACAGGTCAAACCAAAAAGGTAATTCAAACCTACACAGCTGTATCAGAACTGCCGAATCTGATTCCCGCTTTGGCCTATCCGAAGGAATTGTTCTTTCCGTCGCGGGAAATCGGTATTGGACCAGAAGGCAGTTTGCGATCGCCTTTAGGTTTATTAGAAGGACTGACCTATACCGTAATATCAGAAGTTCCATTTCGCGATCGCACTAAGTTGCAGCAAGCTGGGGATAACTACCCCAAGTCGATTCAAAACTACTATCTGGATATTCCCCCCCAAATTGCAGTGAGGGTCAGGCAACGTACTGAAGAACTCCTAGCCACTTCAGAGAAACCTCTTACCTCTTCCTATGAAAAAGCCTTGTATCTAGCCCAGGCGGTTAAGCAGCGTTATCGCCTCCCCCAAGACCCCTCACAATTCCCTTTTTTAGAAGAAAATCAAGATTTGGTGGAAGCCTTTCTCTTCAAGTATCAAGGTGGTTATCCCGACCACTTCTCCACCACCCTCACGATGATGCTCCGTTCCATAGGCATCCCAGCCCGATTAGTGGCTGGATTTGGTACTGGTGAATTTAACCCCTTTACTGGGTTTTACATCGTCCGGAATACTGATGCCTATGCCATGACTGAGGTTTATTTCCCTAAATACGGTTGGTTTGCCTTTGACCCCATCCCAGGTCATGAATTGCTGCCCCCCTCCGTCGAGCAATATCAAACTTTTAGTGTCTTGCGCCAGTTTTGGCAGTGGGTAGCAGGTTGGCTCCCCTCACCAATCACTGGTTTACTGAGCAACCTATGGCATTTCACTATTGGTACCATTATCCGAGTATTTGTTGGATTGTGGAAGATGGTATCTAGTGGTTGGTTAGGTATGTTGAGCGGCTTGATATTAGCGATCGCATTTGGTTTTCTGAGCTGGCTAAGTTGGCATCAGTGGAAAAACTGGCGCTATCGTTTCTGGTTGGCAACATTGCCACCAATGGAACAGATTTACCAGCAAATGATCAGGATTTTAGCAACCAAAGGATATCTCAAACATCCGACTCAAACTCCACTTGAGTACGCTAGCTGTATAAGTCAAGACCAGCCTAAAGCATCCGCTGAGGTAATTGAGCAGATAGCGCATGCTTATATCCGTTGGCGTTATGGAGGTCACAGACCTAATATTAAACAACTGCGGCGGCGACTGAAGCAGTTTAGCAAAAATAGGTTTAAGGTTTAAAGTTAAAGGTTGAATGTTGAATGTTTAAAGTTTAAAGTTAAAGGTTTAAACTTTAAAAGTTGTTCGCGTAGCGTGGCCTATTGGCTAAGGTTTAAAGTTTAAAGGTTGTTCGCCCCGTATTCGGTGTAGGGTTGAAGGTTGCTTGAAGGTCAACAGTTAACAGTCAACGGTCAACGGTCAACGGTCAACAAACAGACTTTTCCTTTAATGGGGTTCATCTAAAGTATTTATATAATGACTGTTCTTCTACCTGCTGTTGTTTCGGTCGGTTTAATTATCCTGATTGGATTTATTGCTGGTCGCACGTTATCTCTGGACAAGCAAACTCTTTCTCAGGTATCTCTTTATATTCTCGTACCAGCGTTGATAGCAGACAGCTTGTATCGGACAACTCTGTCTACCGAAAGCACCATTGGTTTAGTCGCTGGGTTGATCATTACCGCTGTGTTGCTTTACCTACTGAGTTGGGGATTAGGCAAACTGTTGAAATTACCACCAGTTGTCCAAAAAAGCTTTATGGTTGCTGCTATTTTTCCCAATGCTGGAAACCTGGGGCTTCCTCTCAATTCCTTTGCCTTTGGTACACCGGGTTTAGAACGCGCTATAGTTTACATGATCACAGCTGCCTTGTTGATGTTTGCTATTTGTCCCGCCTTACTTAAAGGGGGTAGCATTAGTTCTGGAGTGCGCTTAACCCTAAAACTACCGCTACTCTGGGCAATGTTGGCAGGATTAACCTGGCGTTTATTGCGCTTAAAACTGCCTTTAGGGCTAGATAAGGGTATTCAAAAGTTGGGTATGGCAGCAATCCCTATCGATTTAATTGTGTTGGGGATACAATTGTCGCGCACCCGTTTGGTGATAGGACGGTATGAGGTACTTGCGACTACCTTGCGTTTGTTGGTAGCTCCGCTAATTGCCCATACCGTTGGTCAAGCATTGGGACTGGAGGGATTAAATTTACAGGTGTTGGTGTTACAAAGTGCCATGCCTGTAGCAATTAGTACGGTAGTTTTGGTCACTGAGTTTGGGGGAGATGCTCCCTTAGTAGCACGGACAGTGGTTTTATCTACCTTAGTCAGTTTCCTTTCTCTTCCCCTAGTTTTGTGGGCGACTACTTAGTTAGTATGTATCTATCGATAAGAGCTAAACTAGAGAATTAACGGACATAGAACTGTAAAAGATTTAACAGGATCAGTAATTATCTGGATTACTAAAGCCAGGTTAATTTGCCATGGTTAGATACAGAGATTATTTCTCTGACCATCATGCTTGAACTAGCGCTTTCAGCAATTAAAAGCAGTCATGAATACTCAACTTGCCAGTCCACCTGCTCAACACGACAGTTTAAATATCCCTACTCCCTGGGGGGGCGCTTGTCGCCCCCCCCAGCCTCAAGGGGTAATAAATCTACTAACAACTCCCTGACCCATTAGCAGCGTTTTTAAGCATTTAGGCAATTTTTAAACAGGGTGCATTATATTTTCGGAGTAATATCAGGATGCATTTAACTATTATAAAAATTACCTGTTATCAGGTAAATATAGCTGATATGATACCCAAATTAAATTTGCTTATAAGGTGTTTTAAAATTCAATTTTTTTGCCAAACCAAAACCAAGTATGATCTTGAATTGATTAGCCACACTATTATCTAGTAAACCGAAACAAAAAATAACTTGGATGATCAGCAGAACAGTAGAACTACTAGTTCGTTTTGTTTGGCAATAGATGAATATTTTTTTTTATTTTGGGCAATCCTGAAGATACTCACGCTGCGCATATCAACCATGCTCTGACTAAGGCTGGAGGCAAGACAAACTATCTCGACACTTCTCTGTTTCCTACTAAATTACGACTATCTTGGCAGCCACACACTAAAGATGGACTTCTCACCCTATCCGATGGCTATCAATTACGTCTAAGAGATATTCGTAGCATCTTTTGGCGTAATTTTTCTGGAGTTCAAATTCCCCCAATCAAAAATATATTACAGCAGAGAGTTGCTTTTAATGATGCTATGAGTCCCCTAATAACGTTGATGCAAGGAAACTCAATTCACTGGGTTAAATCATGGCAAGCTTATGAATTTGATAAGGAAAAACCTCTACAATTGAGCAAAGCTGAACAAATGGGTGTAACGATTACCCATACTCTAATTAGTAATGATCCAGAGGCTATAATTAAATTTAGGAAGTCTTGTGACCAAGTGATTTTTAAGCCAGTCTATGGTGGTGCTCATGTCCAGTTTTTAACAGAAAAACATCTACAACCAGAACGACTAAACTTAGCCCTGCGGCTTTCTCCTGTTACTATACAGGAGTATATCCCTGGCACAAATATTCGCACCTATGTAATTGGGGACTCGATGTATTCGGCAGAAATTCGCTCCAAGTCGCTCTACTTTCGAGAAGATATCGATGCTCAATTGATTCCGGTCAGGCTGCCAAAGACCGTGCAAGAGCAGTGCAAAGCTATCACTAGAGCGTTTTGGCTCCAGTGGACGGCGATTTGGCGTTTAAAGCCAAATGGTGAATACGTGTTTCTTGAAGCTAACCCCAGTCCGATGTTTTTACACTTTGAGCAACAAACTGGTTTCCCTATCACCCAAGAATTAGTTAATCTTCTGATGAGTGATATCAATTGAGTCCTGAGTCGGAAAGTGCAGAGTTCCGACTCAACAGTAAACAGTCAACAGTTAAAAGTTAATAGTCAACAGTTAACAGTCAACGGTTAACAACATTAGTATTAGACTTACAAGCTAAGGTGTGAAAACCATTCATGACATGAACCGTTGGAGTATCGGGCATGGGTATTGTGTACCAATCATTCTCCGATTCTTCTCGGCTGATTATACTACCCTGGGAATCGTATTGTTCAAAACGCAATGTACGTATGGAACGCTCAGGGCAATTAACTTGAACCGTGATAATGGCAGAATACACTCCTGGTTCGAGAGGATTACCAAATACTATCCTACTATCAAAGGAGTGAATGGGATTGCCCATTTCATCAGTAGTGCTGACCAAAGAATCGATATCGAAGTAGTGGATATTGCCTGTCTGAGCATTTGACATGACTCTGACCCAACGCCTTGGTTTTGTCTGAGCTATAGCAGTCTGAGACAGGTAAGCGATCGCAGATAAGATTAACAGAAATTTCCCCATAGAATTTACCAATAGTAGTATTAAACTATTTACTATCAATTTATTATCAACGGTGACAGCTCGGGAAGCTGCCACTGTGTTATAGTAAATAGTAAACTCTAGCAGGATTTATTTAACTGTTTCCGAAACAACCAGGCAAGCCCTATCATTCCTAAGGAGGCAGAAGACGCTGGTTCTGGTACAGACTCAGACTCAGACTTCTCTTGGGACTTCAGTAATGCTATCGTAGATTCCGCTAAGATCTGATGGCTAGCTGTCGTTGGGTGGATGCTATCCCAGAATACAAACTCGTCTGGATTAGCACAAGCAATAAACGTTGTTTCATCTAAGCACCCTTCCGTCACATTCGTGAAACCAAAGTTTCCAGGATTGGTCAAAATCTGATTAAATAGGTTATTGGCATCGAAGGATATCAGGTTAATGTCAGCTAAGGATTGGCTCAAAAGGTTAAGGGTGGAGTCCAACAGAGAGTTATGTTGGTCGGTCAAATCCGTGAGGCCAGTCGATAATACACTATCTAGTCTCAGTGATAGAGGTATCTTTCCCAAATCTGGTAAGTTAAGCACTAGGAAATTGCGAGCACCAAAGTTATACAGGGAGTTCACTGCTGTCTGTATATTGCCCACGACCTGAGTAGGATTAGGAGGGTCCGCACTCTGGTAATCATTGGCACCCGACCACAGAATATAGAGGGCGTTGGGGTCACCGATCTGATCAGATACAATCAGGTCATTGGTAAACCCTGCCACTTGCGTGAGTAATCCCGGTAACAACGCCCCGAATTCACCAAGGCCAGCTAATCCGGCTTGAGAACCACCAAAAGCAAAGTTTACGCTTTGATTAGTCGTCGCACCATTGAAGAAAAAACTCACCCGAGGGCCATCGGGAGTGATAGTGATTGGAGAAAGTATCGGCGATTCCGGTAATACCACGGACAAGTCAGCAGATCGCTTCACCTCTATGTCTAGAGCATCTGCTAGATAATCTACCCAGATAGGACCATTGCTAAAACGTCCCTGAAAGTAGGGTGGACTCTGGGGGATGATGGGAATGGTGGGATTTACCTGATTCCCTGCCTTACTGATATTGAACACATTGCCAGGATCCGATAGGCTATCACCAAACACATAAAGATTACTAAAATCTAAATCATATGCCCTAGCTTCAGAGGGCAACATTAAAGAGAATAGAGAAAATCCGAAGGCCGTAATTGCGTTTTTCATCGTTGATTGTCTGTGATTGTGCCTAGCCGTTTCAAGCCAAAACTAAAAACCTACAGACATAGAGTACTGCTTTGGGTGACTCTCGTTATTAAGATATTGCAAAATTTTTGGGTTATAGTATAAATAAACAATAAAGTATTAAAATAAATTTAATCAGCCTAGATATGGTATCATGTCCGGAAACATCGCTCTTGTAAAGCATGGGTAATTGATAATTGGTAATGGGGAATTGGTAAGTAGTGTGATTACTACCAAGCTATTCCCTATTCACCCTTACCGATTCCTAAAACAAACAACAACAAAGAATACTACCGAAACAACCGGACACGATCTGAAAGGTTAGTCGCTTTTAAAAAAAATACGGTTATGGCATTTAGATACTCTACCAGTGGTGCTACATCAGTCATTTCCAGAAGAGTAGCTGAAAAACATTCTACTTATTCTCCTAGCAAGAATGAACTCCATGATGTCCAGGAGCCGATTATCACTGCTCCCCTAGAAGTGCGCCGAATTATAGAGCGAGTCTTGCAGGCAGAAAAGGATAAACTCTATATGAAAACTCCCCGTAATATTAATGATGATATCCTGAAAATTGTCAAGGAAGAAGTTCAGTCAATAACCCCATCCTCTTAGGTTGGGGCTTGGGTAGACGACCAACTGTCCGTGTTTGACTAGACCATTGAGCCGAATTTTGGTACGAACATCCGGATGCTTCCCCAGTCCGGATCTCTTCAAAACTGTGTCGTCAGTTGCTGTTAGACAGGACATCTTAGATTCGGTGGTCGTTCGCGTAGCGTGGCCTACGGCCAGGGGACGGGTAATCAACCCAAATACTTTTCTCGTGAGGTTTATCACCATGCTACGAGTTCCAGTTATTTCACCTGATGGCAAACCATTGATGCCTACAAAAGCCTCTCGTGCTCGGCGTTGGCTTAATCAAGGTTTAGCTGTTATTTACCAAAACGATCTAAATGTTTTTGCTGTTCAGTTAGTCAACCAACCGTCTGGAGAACAAACTCAGGACATTGCTATTGGGATTGATCCTGGAAAAATGTTTTCTGGTATTGCTGTTCAGTCAAATAATGCCACTCTTTGGACAGGGCATTTAGTGTTGCCGTACAACAAAGTCCGCGTGCGCATGGATACTCGACAAATGATGCGAAAAACTCGTAGAAGCCGTCGAATAAACCGCAAGGTACCTTACTCGCAAAGGTCTCATAAACAAAAACGATTCTCAAATAGAGTAAGCAAAAAGGTACCTCCTTCAATTCGAGCAAACCGCCAGTTAGAGCAAAGAGTAGCCAAAGAACTTAGTCTTTTGTACCCAGTAAAAGTCATCGTTTATGAAATAGTCAAGGCTAGGGGAAACAAGGGTTTTTCTCCTGTTATGGTAGGCCAATATTGGTCAATATCTCAGCTAGAAAAAATAGCCCCAGTCACTCAAAAAAAAGGCTGGGAGACTGCTCTAAAAAGGGAAGCGTTAGGACTAGTCAAGGACAAAACCGACAAAAGTCGGCAGTCAGTCAACACTCATGCGGTAGATGGGATAGCTTTAGCTGCTACTCAATTCTTCCGGCGCAATAATTACTATCACAGTAAAGGCAAATTGAGTGTTCCAGAAAACTGCAATATAACTAACACTTTACTCTTTGTTATTAGACGTGCTCCTATAAGTCGTCGTCAATTACACCTGTTGCAATTTTCTAAAGGTGGAAAACGGCGCAAATATGGTGGAACAACTACTAGTCATGGTTTTCGCAAAGGAGATTATGTTGAAGCTGTTAAAGCCGGAAAAGTAACCCGTGGTTGGGTGAGCGGCGGAACAGCAAAACAGGTTTCCGTTAGCGATATCGATTGGAAGCGGATAGGACAATTCACTGCCCGCAAAGTCCGACTCCTAAAACGTTCAACGGGCTTAATTGTAAACCACTAATTGGAGGCGCGGCTTTCGTACCCACCCTGTAGAGGGATGGGGACGAAAGCCGCGAAGACTTATGAAGCTGCTATCGATTCAGCTATGTAATTTTCGTCAGTTTTATGGTAAGACTCCCGTGATTGTGTTAGCTAGTGGCGAGCGAAACACTACGATTATTCATGGGAATAATGGTGCTGGTAAGACTACCATCCTGAATGCTTTTTCGTGGGTACTCTATGAGAGATTTAGTGCTGCTTTTGCTTCAGAAGACCAACTGCTGAATAAGCGAGCTCTTGCTGAAGCTCAGTTCAATAAACCAGTAGACTGTTGGGTAGAAGTAGCATTTGAACACAATAATAAACGCTACCAAGTCAAACGTCTATGTCGTACTTACAAAACTGAGGTAGGAGTCGAGCAAGGTAACACAGAATTGTATCTCCAAATCGCTGGAGATGATGGACGCTGGTTATTGCCTCAACAACTACCTGAGGATATTATTGGTCAAATTTTACCAGCTAGTTTGCACCAATACTTCTTTTTTGATGGAGAACGAATTGAACAACTGGTACGCTCCGATAAAAAGTCAGAAGTTGCGGAAGCAACCAAGACCTTGCTAGGGGTAGAAGTTTTAAATCGCTCCATTAAACATTTAAGGGAAGCGAAAAAAACCTTAGACTATGAATTATCTTTAATTGGTGACTCTGAAACTAAGCAATTGCTTAAACAACAGCGAAAATCGGAAAAGAAGAGCCAGAGTCTAATCAAGCGTCAAAGGGAAATCAAGCAGGAGTTAGAGGATCAAGATGAGCTAAAGAAGACAATTGGTCAACGGTTATTAGAACTCGGTGGCGCTCAGGAGTTACAACAGCTGCGGGATGAACTAGAAGCTAGAGAAAAGTTAATTAGAGAACAGCTAAAACAAAGTCAACATATTTTGAAACGAGCTATATCAACTCGTGGCTATACCGTGCTGCTCTCAGAGGTAAGCTCAACTTTTCAAGAAATTGTCAAAGATTTAATCACCGAAAGAGGGGAATTACCTGTTGGAATTAAGCGGCAATTTGTTGGGGATTTACTTAAACACAAGCGCTGTATCTGTGGTGTAGAATTAACTGAGGGAACTCATGCTCATCAGCAAGTAGCAGCCTGGATGGATAAAGCCGGAATGGCTGAAGTGGAAGAAACCGCAATAAGGATGGGTTCCCAGGTTGATGAAATTAACCAACAGGTGCCTGAGTTTTGGCAGGATGTTGACCAACAACAAGATACTATTGCTCAGGGAAGAACTGAGCTTTCTAGAATTGAGACCCAACTAGATGATATCAAGAAAAAGTTACGTAACTTTCCCGATGAGGATATCAGTCTGCTCCAACAACAATTAGATGAGATAGATACTAGGATTCGGGAGCTAACTCTAGAACAAGGAGGGAATCAACAACAACTTGAACAGTTGGATACAGACATTGACTTAAAGGATAAGCAGATTGCTAAGCACAAAATGAATGAAAGTAAGCAGGCGTTGATACAGCGACGGATTGCTGCTGCTCAAGATTCTATTGAACGGTTAATTGAAGTGAGGGAACGTTTGGAAACTCAGTTTCGTACTTCTTTGGAGAAGCGGGTCCAGGAGATATTTATCTCAATTTCTTTTACACCCTATATCCCTAAGTTGAGTGATAAGTATGAGTTAACCTTAGTAGAAAGTACTCTTGGAGAAGAAAATCTAGTTGCTGCGTCTACGGGAGAAAATCAGATTCTAAGTTTATCCTTTATCGGCGGAATTATTGACCGAGTTAGGGATTGGAGTCAAGAGCATTCTCTGATGGGACCTGATAGTAGTACTTTTCCTATTGTAATGGATTCTCCCTTTGGAAGCTTGGATGAAATCTATCGTCGGCGAATTGCTAATATCTTACCTAGACTGGCGAATCAATTAGTAGTTTTAGTGACTCAGACTCAGTGGCGAGGAGAAGTGGCTGATGAGATACTTCCTTTTCTTGGTAAAGAGTATGTGTTGACTTACAATTCTCCTAAGTCTGATTGTGAAGAAGATGTTATTGAGCTAGCTGGAAATCGTTATGATTTGGTAAGGCGTAGTCCAAATCAGTTTGAATATACTGAGATTGTCGAGGTCGATAATGATAGCTAGTTTGTTGAAGCTTCATGGTTTATTACCCAAGTAAGTGGGGAGTTTAGCGTGAATTAGACTGTGCTTTAAGGTGATACCGTTTTTTTTAACTAATTCTCCCTCTACCTATTTGGTATTATTCCGGTAATCCTTAAGCCAGTATTCTAAAGAGATAATTTTTGCTACCTGACAAACTAATGTTGATGCTACCATAATTAGTTACTATTTTGTTATTCTACAAGCTGAGTGCGATGCTCTTTCAGAGCCGCTACGCGAACGCATCTAGTAATCCCATCTAGTAATCCCATCTAGTAATCCGATTTTTTTTTGGCAACAATACTCCCCTTAACAATACGTCAAATTTATGAGTTATGAATCCTGACTCCCTATCTCTACTCCCTACTTTCTACTCCCTACTCCCATTAACCCATCACTTTCTCCCTAAACCGATAAAAAACATCTGTATATAGATATAAATCAAATCTATATAGTTAATACAATGTCTTACAGTGAATTTACTCTAGATACACTCAAAAATAAATTTAACCTATCGATTCAAGAACGAGTTAATTTATTTGAATCAGTTGAACCAGTTACTCCTAGCCCTTTATTAAACGAGATTTTGGAAGAAAACCTTCCTCTAGGATTGGAAATCGATACCGAAAAAGCCCGCTCTGAATTGATTGTTTCTCCTATTTTAGTTGAAATTCGCAAGCAATTTAACCGTAAAATTAGCCTTTTCTCTGGGACAGAGTTTACTATTGATAAGAGTAAAGGGCTAAACGGTAGGTGTGATTTTATCATTAGTCATTCTCCTGAACAGTTGGATGTTACTGCTCCCATTGCTATTCTAGTTGAAGCAAAAAACGATAACCTTAAATCCGCTATCCCTCAGTGTATTGCTGAAATGGTTGCTGCTCAAATTTTTAATGATCACAAAAATAATCCTATTCCGTTTATCTATGGTGGAGTAACAACTGGCAGCCTCTGGAAATTTATGAAATTGGTCAAAAATTCGGTTTATATTGAGTCAGAAGAACACTTTATTGGTAATTTAGAGGCTCTGCTCGGTATTCTGTCACAGATTATTAATAGCACTCGCCCTCAATCTCTTGCTGAAACCTAGTGATAATTCTGGGATAGTGGCCAGAAAAATCGGGAAGTATAGCGCTACGCGCAAGTCAGAAGTTAGAAGTCAGAAGTCAAAAGTAAGCTATGACTAAGTTTCGGAGTTTATGAATGTCAAACATCTGAATGCGTAGTGCTATATAATATAATAGAGACTAAATCAAGGGGTAAGCAATAATATTATTGGTTTCAGTAGTGTTTTGGTTATTGTTATGATTATCAATATTGTTAATAGTTATGATTTGGTATTGAGATGTTGATGCTCCTTCTGGAGAATAGTGTGAATTGTCACAAGTAGTCAATATTATTGAAGTGACTAGGGTTGAGGGTTACCTTGCTGCTTATGTTGAAGAATATAAGGGGTAAATTGTGCTATAATATTGTAAGTTTTAACATCATCTCACGTAAAACAAAGAACATAAGCTGATAGCTGACGGCTGAATGCTTACAATAGCACTAGATACCCTACTCATTGCACAATAGAATAGTTATTTGCTATATCCTCTACTATGCCCATTGTCCTAACCGATACCAAAAACTTACTCTGTGACCTAATTGCTCAATATGGCTCCCGCGTCGATTACTTAGCCATTCGCTTAGAAGAAGCCGAAGGAACTAGCATTTTATTACGGGGTGACAAGATAGAAACCCTGAGTGAAGGTCTGTCTATCGGTGGACAAGTAAGGGCATGTTATAATGGAGGATGGGGTTTTTCGAGTTTTAACCAGCTTAGCGCTATTAAAGAACGAGTCGAAGATGCGATCGCAGCAGCTAGGATTGTGGGTAATCAAGAAACCACCCTTGCTCCCATTGAACCAATACAGGATGTTTGTAAGTTACCCCTGACTGGTACAGACCCTAGGGAAATTCCCTTGGCGCAGAAGAAAGCATTATGCGATCGCTACAATCAAATTCTCAGAAGTTATGACAATAGCATTGCTACTACTTCTGTCCGGTATGGGGATATTAACCAACGCATCATCATTGCTACTTCCGAAGGTACCTTGATAGAGCAGTCTTGGGCAGATCTGGAAATGCGTTTTGCTGCTACTGCTCGTAATGGCGATAGTGTCCAAACTGGTAGAGAAACTATTGGCTCTCGCCAAGGCTATGAAGACCTAACCAATCTTGATCAACAAGTCCATGGAGCAGCTCAACGTGCTGTCGATGCTCTATCCTTACCACCAGTTACAGGTGGTAATTATACAGTAGTTATCGACCCCATTCTGACTGGTTTGTTTGTCCACGAAGCCTTTGGACACCTTTCTGAAGCCGACATGGCTTCAGAAAATCCTGACTTACTAGAAGTGATGAGTATAGGGCGTCGTTTTGGCCCAAAAGAATTACAAATCTTTGATGGAGCTGCTCCCCAAGGACACCGGGGTAGCTATTTCTACGATGATGAAGGCACTCCAGCCACTACCACTCAGTTGATTAAAGATGGTGTATTAGTTGGACGTCTTCACTCCCGTGAAACTGCTGGTAGATTAGGGGAAACTCCTACTGGTAATGCTCGTTGTCTCAATTACCACTATCCCCCGATTGTTCGGATGACTAATACTTGGATAGGACCTGGAGCTACTCCAGTAGCACAGTTGTTCGATGATATCACAGTAGGAGTTTATGCTCGCAATTGGCTAGGAGGTATGACTAATGGCGAAATGTTTACCTTTAGCGCTGGAGAAGCTTGGATGATTCGCAATGGTCAAATTGCTGAACCTGTGCGAGATGTCACCCTTTCTGGTAACGTGTTCAAGACCTTAGCTGATATTGAAGCTATTGGTGATGATTTCTATTGGGATGAATCCGGTGGCTGTGGTAAAGGTGGACAAAGTGGCTTAGCTGTAGGCTGTGCAGGACCAAGTTTAAGGATTCGGAATGTGGTAGTTGGTGGAGAAGTTGAAGGTTGAAGGTTTGAAGGTTGTTCGCGTAGCGTGGCCAAAGGCCAAGGTTTGGAGGTTGAAGGTTGGAGGTTTGGAGGTTGAAGGTTGGAGGTTGAAGGTTGGAGGTTGAAAAACAAAGGAGTAATGGCTAATCGAGCATTAGTAACAGTCGAAAACTATTCTCCAAAGTCCCACTCTGCTATCTGTCGTTGTCTGTGATCCAGAGTTCCCTACAACTGTAGCAAAAGCAATGAGTATCCAACGCTTGGTGATATCACCTACACAGTGTCAAGACCAAGGGATTGTTTTAACTGATGCCCAACAGCATTATCTAATTAGAGTGTTGCGGCTGAGAAAGGGCGATCGCTTTATTGCTATGGATGGAGAGGGTGGCTGGTACGTTAGCGAGCTAGAAGGTGATTTGACTCAAGCTAAAATTGTCGCATCTGAGCACATTCAAACGGAATTGCCTAAACAGGTAACCTTGATGGCGGCTATGCCTAAAGGGAGTGGATTTGAGCAAATTTGTCTGATGGCAACGGAGTTGGGAGTGACTCGGATTGTGCCGTTGAAAAGCGATCGCACTTTACTCAATCCTAGCCCTCAAAAGCTCCAGAGGTGGCGACGGATTACCCAAGAAGCAGCAGAGCAATCAGAACGGGAAGTTGTACCGAAAATTCTTGACCCTGTTGACTTTTCCGATAGTCTTCAGTTACCGGAAACCCTAGAAGCCTATCGCTATATTTGTGTAGCTCGGGGAAAGGCTCCCCATCTACTCAATTGCTTATTAGATTTACGATTAGGATTGGATACTGGCCAAACAGACCCTGCTCAACATCCTGGCATTGTCATTGCTACCGGACCTGAGGGTGGTTGGACAACTCAAGAGCTAGAACAAGCCACTGCTGCTGGATTTATCGCTGTTTCTCTAGGAAGTCGTATTCTCCGAGCTATCACTGCTCCTATTGTTAGCTTGTCTATAGTAGCAGCAGTGTCGGAATCATCAGTTAAGGCAAACGGTGAGGATTTTGCTTAAGCAATTAATAACATCCATGGGCAACTTAGGCAATAAACTGGGTTTGTCCATGGTTCAATTCAATTACTATAGCGCTAGTTTAAGTGTGAAATTCAATCTAATCAACCCATACAACCCTTAACTCTTCTAAAAGGGTAGGGCTAGTAAAAAAAATTTGATCACCAAATTTTCGCAAACTATAGCGTTATAGTAAGCTAACTGAAATAAAAATAGCGCTAGATAATTTTTGCTCGAAATAAAAATAGCGCTATTTTAAAAAAAGATTAAATCCAATTACTTTATACACCCCGTAAGCCCTGAATAAGGTTCGCGCTATAGTATAGCTTCCATGAATCCCAAAATTAAATTAGCGCTATAGTATAGCCATCAACACTAATCATCCCATATACTCTTTACAACCCCTAAAAGAGTAGCGCTATTTAAATTTCCGGTATCACTTTATGAATTTTTGTAAAAATTTGGCAAATACAGAAATAATGTGTTATTCTAAGTATAGCGCTAATTAAAGGAGCAAAAAAAATGACCGTAGTCGGAACTACCCAAGCAGCTTTTCTTCTAGGAATTTGTGTCCAACGAGTCCGTCAACTTCTCAAAAATGGCAGAATTAAGGGTGCTCAAAAAGTTGGCAGATTTTGGCAAATTCCCCTATTTAACGGCTTGCCCAAGGTCAGTCCCGGTCGCCGTGGACCAAAGGGAACCTGGAGAAGAGGTTTCCAAAAGGTGGCCACTTACGTTCATGTCAACCAGAACGTCATTAGGCAAAATAAAAAGAACGACACCTACGAGCCTGTCCTAACCGTCAAACAAGGTAATCGCAACACCTACGGTCATTATGTGGAAATCAAAGGACCGTCTCGGTTAGTTTATCAACCTAATTGTCCCAAGGATTGTGGAGCTACAGTGTGGCTGGAAGTTGATCCTTCTGTGGAAATTTTGACCAAACTTTTTGGCTAGTGGGACTTTACTATTTTTGGGTCTGTTTAGGGGAACTAGCAGTGAATCGTTAAATACTTTTAGACTGTGACAAGTAATTTATATTCAAAGAAAACTGTAGTTGTTGCTAAATCGGATAGGGCTGACTACACAACAATTGCGGAGGCGATTAAAAATGCCCAACCTGAAACCATAATTTTAGTAAAGCCAGGGATTTATAGAGAAAGCATTGTTATTGATAAATCTCTAGAAATTTTAGGAGATGGGAAAGTCTCCGATATTGTTATTGAGGCCACTAATCTGAACTGCATTCTGATGCAAACAGACTATGCAATAGTGCGAGGCTTCACTTTGCGAGAATCCACTGTAGGTGTGTGTGTCCCCAAGGGACAGTTAATCCTTGAAGATTGTGATCTGACCGCCTATGACTGTGGTATAGTTATTTGTGGTTCTGAAGCAAATCCCATTATTCGTCGCTGCTGTATTCATGATGGGCAAGGTAACGGTATTCAGATTAAAGATAATGGTCAAGGAGTAATAGAAGACTGCGACATCTATGGCAATACTTATTCAGGAGTGAAGATCGATAAAGGTGGCAATCCCATGATCCGTCGCTGTCGTATTTATGATGGTAAAAGTTGCGGTATTTCGATTAAATACAATGGATTAGGAACTATAGAAGACTGCGACATATATGGCAATACTTATTCAGGAGTGTATATTGACAAAGTTGGCAATCCCACGATTGGTCGCTGTCGTATTTATGATGGAAAAAAAGACGGAATTTGGATTACAGACAATGGATTAGGCACCCTAGAAGACTGCGACATTTATGGTAATACTTATCCAGGAGTGTATATCGGTAAAGCTAGCAATCCCACTATCCGTAACTGTCGTATTTATGATGGTAAAGAAGACGGAATTTGGATTACAGACAATGGATTAGGCACCCTAGAAGACTGCGACATCTATGGCAATACTTATTCAGGAGTGTCTATTGATAAAGGTGGGAATCCTACTATCCGTCGCTGTCGTATTTATGATGGCAAAGAAGACGGAATTGAAATTAAATACAATGGTCAAGGAGTAATAGAAGACTGCGACATTTATAGCAATAATTATCAAGGAATTAAGATTAATAAAAATAGCAATATCACGCTCCGTAACTGTCGTATTTATGATTGTAAATAAAACGGAATTTGGATTACAGACAATGGATTAGGCACCATAGAAGACTGCGATATCTATGGCAATACTTATCAAGGAGCTAAGATCACTAAAGGTAGCAATCCTACCATCCGTAGCTGTCGGATTTATGATGGCAAACAAACCGGGATTTGGATTACAGACAATGGATTAGGCACCATAGAAGACTGCGGCATCTATGGCAATATTGCTTCAGGAGTGCAGATCGATAAAGCTAGCAATCCCACGCTCCGTAACTGTCGTATTTATGATGGTAAACAAAACGGAATTTTGATTATATACAATGGATTAGGAACCCTAGAAGACTGCGACATCTATGGTAATACTTATCGAGGAGTTGATATCGATAAAGCTAGCAATCCCACGCTCCGTCGCTGTCGTATTTATGATGATAAACAAAACGGAATTTGGATTACAGACAATGGATTAGGAACCCTAGAAGACTGCGACATCTATGGTAATACTTATTCAGCAGTGCAGATCGATAAAGGTAGCAATCCTACTCTCCGTCGCTGTCGTATTTATGATGGTAAAAGTTTCGGAATTGGGATTACAGACAATGGATTAGGAACTCTAGAAGACTGCGATATCTATGGTAATACTAGTCTAGGAGTGTCTATTGATAAAGGTAGCAATCCCACGCTCCGTCGCTGTCGTATTTATGATGGTAAAAGTTTCGGAATTGGGATTACAGACAATGGATTAGGAACTCTAGAAGACTGCGACATCTATGCTAATACTAGTCTAGGAGTGCAAATTAATAATAACAGTAATCCTACTCTCCGTCGTTGTCGAATTGAAAACCATCCTTTTCCAGGAATTCAAATTGAAGAAGGATGTAATCCATTGTTTCGTCGCTGTATTCTTAGGAGTAATAGACCATTCTATTTAGGAATTGCTGGTATACTAAGTCTTTCTATTGCCTTACCTGTAGCTATAGCTGGGGGTTTGGTAATTACTCCCACTATAGCTTTAGCCTTAGCTGTGATTGGATTTGTATTTTACAAACTGCGTAAAAATAGGTTTAATAAACAATATATTATCGAAATAATATCTCTCACCCTAGTATTAGGCGCAAATTTAGGATATACTTTTTTGCTAAGTTTTAATATTTATAGCTTTTTAGCCTCATTGATAACGGGTTGGGCCTGGCAAAGTAGGCTTTTTAAGCCACTTTTTAAGCAATCTAAGTTAGTATCCAAGTATCAGCTTAATAGATCTCTTTAATTCAATTATTTTTCGGTGAACTATGCTCTAAATCTTGAGGTATAACCAGTTTTAAAGACTGGGTAATTATCAATAATGATAAGTTAATGACATAAGGTTGGGATAAGTTTTTCACTCCAATTCGTTGACTGTCGGATATTTCAGCAATTTTTGATGATCATGCGTACGCCTTCAGCCTTGTTGATCGCCCTATCATTCACATTGGCCAGCAAAAGCGGTCAATAACTATAACAGTAGTTAAATTTTTCCACTCAATCCTCCGACTGTCGTAAATTCCAGCAATTTGGGCTAATCGCGATCGCGTAGCTTGACTGCATGTCAATCGCACTAGCAACAGCAACAAAGCCGTGAAAATCCTTGGATTATCGAAAATTCCAGCAATTTGGGCTAATAACAATAGCGCTAGCTTAATCAACCCACGATAGTTATCGAAAATTCCAACAATTTGGGCTAATAACAATAGCGCTAGCTTAATCAACAAAGGGTGAAAATCCTTTACTGTCGAAAATTTCAGCAATTTTGGGTAATCACGATACTACTAGCAACAGCAACAAAGCCGTGAAAATCCTTACTGTCGGAAATTTCAGCAATTTTAGAAATAATGCGATCGCGTTAGCTTGAGCAACGCGCGATAGTTATCGAAAATTCTAGCAATTTGGGCTAATAACAATAGCGCTAGCTTAATCAACCCACGATAGTTATCGAAAATTACAACAATTTCGGATGATCACGATAGCGCTAGCAACAGCAACAAAGCCTGAAAATCCTTTACTGTCGGAAATTTCAACAATTTTAGAAATAATGTGATCCCCCCTTGTTGAGCAACAAAGCCGTGAAAATCCTTTACTGTCGGAAATTTCAACAATTTTGGATAATCTCGATACTGCGTTGGTTGAGCAACAAAGGGTGAAAATCCTTTACTGTCTGAATTTCCAGCAATTTTAGAAATCATGCGTTCGCGTAGCGGCTCGTAGCGAGCATCGCGTTAGCAACAGCAACGGGCGATAGTTATGGAAAATTACAACAATTTCGGATGATCACGTTCGCGTAGCGTGACCAAAGGTCAATAGCGCTAGCAACAGCAACAAAGCCTGAAAATCCTTTACTGTCGGGATTTCCAGCAATTCGCGATCGCATAAGCGCGGAAGCTGAGCCCTTTGGCCACGCTTTGCGTTCGCGTAGCGTCGGCTTTGCCGAAACGCTTCCGGAGCGTAGCGTGACTGCATGTCAATGGCGCGTTGGTTGAGCAACGGGCGATAGTTATCGAAAATTCCAGCAATTTGGGCTAATAACGATAGCGCTAGCTTAATCAACGCGCGATAGTTATCGAAAATTACAACAATTTCGGATGATCACGATAGCGCTAGCAACAGCAACAAAGCCTGAAAATCCTTTACTGTCGGGATTTCCAGCAATTTTCGATAATCAGGATACTACTAGCAACAGCAACAAAGGGTGAAAATCGTTCACTGTTGGAAATTTCAACAGTTATCGTAAATTCCAACAATCTAAGAAATTATGCGATCGCACAAGCGATCACATTCTTCGATCTTACTCTTCAGATTCTTTCTCCATAGGCTCAGGTAAATCAAAAATAATAATAAATTTCCCATCAGGCATCAGTCGTTTAAGTGCCTGCAAATGCCCTTCGGCATCGGACCGGTTCCGGTAACGACCAACAACGACCCGTTGCATTTGTGGCAATAGGTGAATGACCGCCCATGGATAGAGGCGTTCAGAGTACGTCATAATTTTAGGTATCTCCTTAACTGGGGGACTAGAGCCAGCCCTAGACCCTGGAAAATCGTTGGCTGGCTCTTAACGTTTTCACGTCTATAATACTACTATAGCATATAAATAATCTTTAATTATAACATATTTGAAAAACTTTTGTAACAAACTTGTCAGGGAGTAGGGAGTAGGGAGTAGGGAGTAGGGAGATAGAGAAGATTCTGATTAACGGTAATTATCTTGATTTACAGCAATTTTCGCCCCCCTAGCCCCCCAATTTTGGGGGGAAATTGAGTTAAAGTCCCCCAGAATTGGGGGACCCACGGGGGCTTGTAGCTAAAGGGAGTGAGGTCGATTCATCTGAAAACAGCTGTAAATTAGCGCTAGATAAATTCGACCAAAGTATAGCGCTAATTTAACCTACTCCCTCAATTATCCCAAATACTCCTTAACACCCCAAAAAATCAGCGCTAGATAAATTCGGCTAAAGTATAGCGCTAATTTAAACTACTCACTTAATTATCCCAAATACCCCTTAACACCCCAAAAAATCAGCGCTAGATAAATTCGGCTAAAGTATAGCGCTAATTTAAACTACTCACTTAATTACCCCAAATACCCCTTAACACTTTAAAAAGTGAGCGCTAGATAAATTCGGCTAAAGTATAGCGCTAATTTAACTTAATACCTTAATAATCCCAAATATCCCTTAAGACTACAAAAAGTCAGCGATTTTAACTGCTCCCTAGGAGCATCTGATTTTACACTTAAGTTAAAGGCGAGAGACCGAATGTCTAACACTTGGTGATCTAACACCTAACGCTATCATGCTTAAGCAAATTGCTGATGCTTTTGAGCACCATGATTATCAAACTGCTGCGCGATTAATTAAACAACTTCTGAAGCAAGAGCCCAATAATCCCTGGACACAGCTTTATCTAGGACGGCTCCAGGAAGTCAGAGGTAAGCTAGAAGCAGCTGAAAGAATCTATCGACAGTTACTGAAAGGAACACCTGTTCCTAAAATTATGGCGCAAGCTCGTCAGGGACTAGCACGCTTAGAAGCTACGGCAAAAGAACAGCGCCGACAAGCCCTAGCCCAAGCAACGGCTGACCCTGAAAGTAATCAATTGGGAGTATTAGTCCTAAAGCCGATCAGCCAACAAGATAAACCAAAAGCAGCTCAAAACTTAGCTCGTATCCTGGGGATAGACCCTTACACCGCAAGGCTACAGCTACCTACGAGAGGCTGGCGTTTATATCGCACTGGACCAGTGGGAGAACTTAAGTATTATGGCTCCTTACTGCGAGAAGCATCAATAAAATGTTTGTGGGCATCTGTAGCAGATATCAAAACAATTAATATCTATCAAGTTAAGTATTTTTCTGACAGTAGTGACCAGGAAACTACTGTAGTTTGTCACAACTCTCAGGGACAGTTGGGGTCTTTTAGCTTTAACTGGTCGGAAGTGACCCAACGAGTAGAAGGACGCTTGCCTTTGTTTGAGAAGGTAGTAGACTTAGATGCGCGACGGAATTTAACTCGCAAAACCCAAACCTTAGACTATGCCATGGTTTGTGACTTGCATTTACCAAAGCGCCACAGTATTCTCAGACTATGCGATCGCAATTATCAATTTCAGCAAGGAATTGCTCTAACCCTCAAGCCAGTTTCTCATCAGAACAAGCAATCCCAAGACTCTCGTATACACCAAAGCACTACAAGAGTCAACTGGAACAACTTAGCTGATTACTTAAATGTTCGATTGCTTGAGAAGCCAGTATGGTCTGACTTTAGCACCTTTGCGCAAACTGCTCTAGACTACCAAGATATGCTAGAAAAATTGGAGTCTCATATCGACTTATTTCGCCTGGTCGAGACTCCTTGGGATCCAGCATTTCAGTTGTATAGTGGACTAGTGTTTCTTGAGTAATAACTAATCTATTAACGAGGGGTCTGCATCTGAGCAGCCATGTCGAGGAACTTATTCATGCTAGGACCAGGACGCCGACGAGGCATGATCATTGGTACGTATTTGGTCGCAAAGGTCGTTTCCGGCTGCCCTTTTGCCTTGTTATTGACAAGTGCTGCTGCTGAATTGATTGCCGCTACTGGTGTTGGCTCAGGAGCAGCTGCCTTGTTTTTAGCTTCTGCTTCAGCTTGTTTCTTAGCCTTTGCTTCAGCCTTAGCCTTTGCTAGTTGTTCTTTCTTCGCTTGACGAGCAGATTTAGTATCAGCAGCAACAGCTGTTGGTTCTACGGTCGGAGTTTCAACTGTTGCTTCAGCTGTTGCTACTGGGGTCGGAGTTTCCACTGTTGCCTCAGCTTTAGCCGGTTCTGGCTTCTGTTCTACCGCCGGTTGCTCGGGGGTGCTAGTTTCGCTTTCGTCTAGCTCCAGATAAAAGCCCTTGGATTTATTGCGCTTAAACAAACCTACCATTTACAAATACCTCTCTAAATTAGTTTTAATGGAAGCTATTACCCTCAGTGCGATCGCAGCTGGGGCTACAAGCTTGGCCCAGGACATATATCGGTAATCGGTAATCGGTAATCGGTAATTGTGCTTAATCCTTACTGATCACCTTTACCAACTAACCATTTACTGACAAACCCGACTCTGTCCTGGCTTAAGTGAATAGGCTCACTGCTTATCTTGGGTGACCAATCGTTTGATGAAACTTAACCAAACGTTGCATTTGTTTAATAATTATGAGTGAATACTTCACTTATTGCAACATTTTAAAGAGTTTTGTTCATTAAACTTTACATTAAGCCCTTTCTAAGTATATTTACTTAGATTTTTAGAGCTAAAGACCACCAGGTAATTTAGAAAAGTTTACAGTTATCTCAGATTTTTGAGGAAAGCTATGGAAATTCGACGGATTGCTGAAGTTTTGCGCAATGGTCAACCAGATCAGTCTTTGACCATTCAAGGCTGGGTACGGACAAAACGAGAATTAAAGGACTTTGCCTTTATGGAAGTCAACGATGGCTCCTCCATGGCAAATTTACAGGTAGTGCTCAATCCAGACTTGTCAGATTATGAGACTATCCTGAAACGGCTTAATACTGGCTCATCAGTAGAAGTCACTGGTATACTAGTAGAATCTCTTGGCAAGGGACAGCGCATTGAAGTAAAAGCATCATCGGTGACAGTATATGGGGAAGCAGATGCCAATTATCCCCTACAGAAGAAACGGCACTCCTTTGAATTTTTGCGCACCATTAGCCATTTGCGATCGCGTACCAATACCCTAGGTGCAGTGTTCCGAGTTCGGAATGCCTGTTCCAATGCCATTCATCAGTTTTTCCAAGAACGAGGCTTCTTGTGGGTTCATACCCCAATTATCACCGCTAGTGACTGTGAAGGAGCGGGGGAGTTGTTCAGTGTCACTAACCTAGACTTAAAGAACATTCCCAAAACCGATAATCAAGCAGTCGATTACACTCAAGACTTTTTTGGACGACCCACTTACCTGACCGTCAGTGGTCAATTACAAGCAGAAATTATGTCAATGGCGTTTCGGGATGTGTACACCTTTGGTCCTACATTCCGAGCCGAGAATTCTAATACCTCTCGACATCTAGCAGAATTTTGGATGGTCGAGCCTGAGATGGCATTCTGCGATTTGAAGGGGGATATGGATTTAGCAGAAGCCTTTCTCAAGCATGTATTTAAGTCAGTATTGGAAAACTGTCCAGAAGATCTGGAATTTTTCAACAAGCGGATAGATAACAATGTTCTCGCTACTGCTGATAATATTATCAATAATCAGTTTGAGCGGATTACTTATACAGATGCGATCGCATTACTGGAGAAAACGGATCGTAAGTTTGAGTATGCGGTCAGTTGGGGTGTAGATTTGCAGTCAGAACACGAACGGTATCTAGCCGAAGAGTTGTTTAAAAAGCCCGTCATTGTCACGGATTATCCAGTAGAGATTAAAGCCTTTTATATGCGCTTAAACGACGACGAAAAGACTGTAGCAGCAATGGATGTGCTTGCGCCTAGGATTGGGGAGATTATCGGTGGTGCTCAGCGGGAAGAACGGCTGGATATATTAGAGAAGCGAATTCAGAATCAGGGGATGAATCCAGAAGATTTATGGTGGTATTTGGATTTGCGACGTTATGGTACAGTGCCCCATGCTGGATTTGGTTTAGGATTTGAGCGATTGGTGCAATTTATGACTGGTATGGCAAATATTCGGGATGTAATTCCGTTTCCCAGAACTCCTTTAAGTGCAGAGTTCTAAAAATCAAAACTATGGTTGGTTCTGCCCACAGCCGCCAAAGATGGGTAGTGGTAAAGATGTCGTGGTTTGGCTACGGTCTGGTAAAGGTAACGGAAGCTAAAATCACGAATTGTTTACCACTACCCAAAACTAGATTGACACAGTACTAGCTAAGTGCAGCATGGCTACGGTCATAGGTAGAGCGGAAACTAGGATGGGGTTTGCCTTGGATAGTACCCCAGTAGTCAGAATCTAAGCTATCTAGTCCTACTTCGGAAGCAACGCGACCGAGCATAGATTGCTGACGATTTTTGATCATGTGATGGTGATTCATCATCAGAGCCCTAGCTTTTTCTTGAGTAGACATTTTCCTTTCTCCGATTGCTTATATAAGATTGTTATGGAATTAACTTCCCTTACATTTATAACTATAGCAGTTATTCTGTATCAAAAACTACAAAATTACTTTTAGTTACAAATCTTAATGAACTAGCAACTATCACGACTTTCCTTTAAAATATCCCAGAGCCACTGCTCTACGCGATCGCCCATGGCCTGATTAGAGTATTTAACTTCGAGGAGGCGACGGCATTCACGGCGGTCAATTCTATCCAAATTTCCCAAGGCTTCTACCAAGCCTTCCACAGAATCGAGTTCTACCAAAAAGCCATTTTTACCATCTTCGATAATTTCTGCTGATCCACCACGGTCATAGGAAATGACTGGCACTCCACAAGCGAGGGCTTCCATTGCCACAGTACTAAATGCTTCCACCCAATGAGGCGTCATCAGTAAGGCTCGACACTGGCGCAAGTGTTTTTGGAGTTGATCAGTTGGGAGAAAACCCAGGTATTCTATAGGGGCATTGGGGTAATCGTTGAGAATCTGCTGCCAATAGGGTTGATTTTGTATAAGACCCATAATTTTTAGTGGCTTAGCCGTTATATCTGATGCTGCCACTGCATCTTCTAAGCCTTTTTCTGGAGAAATTCGACCCACCCAGCCGAGCCAGGGTGAGGGAGAGTCACAACAGGAATACACAGACAAATCAATGCCATTGCCCAAACAACGACAGCGATTCTTGAATGAAAATGTTGCCCCTTGAGCCATTGAATGAACCCCAATTGTGCCAGGGAAATTAATGGCAACTTGTTCGATGATCTGATCCATCCCCTCGGTTAATGAACCCATACTCACTAGGTGAGCAATGGGACGAGTGAAAAAGGGGGTTAGGTAAAACGGTAACCAGTCGTAGGCAAAGTTCACAATCAAGTCATAGTCAGTTTGAACTTGCCGCCCATAGTCCCACATATTAGCCAATACCGAGGATGGGGGGATGATAGTAGGAGTCTCTCTTGTTTGAGTTTGAATACTAGTTTGCAGAACACCATCAATTTCTACCAGAGGCATTCCCCAAGCTGTAGATCCTTTAGTTGCCACAATTGTGATCCTGTGACCCCGATTAATCAATTCCGTAGCAATGTTACGTAAAGTCAACTCAACCCCACCACCTAACCCTGAACCCAACGGACCAACTGGGGTGGAAATTAATAGCAATTTCAGGGAATTTAATTGGCTCATTAATTGAAAATTAACCCTGGCAATTTGATAATAAAAACGATAATTATAAACTTGTAATTAATCAAATTTAACTTCAAAATATTTATGATTTTAAACTTAAAGCACGGTAAGTAAAGCTGAGTAAACTTTTATTCTATGCTATTCCATTTTAACGGTTTACACTTCCCTATCATAGCACGGTAAGTAAAGGTTACTAAACTTTTATTACCTGTTATGAATTTCCCTAACTAGTCGCTATTATCTTGGTAATGGTTTGAATTATTTTCTGATGAATTCAGGTAATTTTGTGCTGGGGGAAAACTATCCAGTTTAGTGGAAGGGCGCATTTTATTAAACTGATCGATTGCCCATTTTGCCGTTTCTCGCACTTCGGAATCCGGGTCATCGGTAGCGTGACGCAACATCTGCAAGACTTGGTTTAGTAATTCATAAATTCGCGTTGCATCCCGAATCGCATTTTTCCGGACTTGGGGGTTGTCATCCTGCAAAGAAATGGCTAGGGCTTTGTTAATCGGTTTGAGAGTTTTGGTGCTAATTTGGGATAAGGCTTCCAAAATCAAACCACGCTGCTTAGAATCAGAATCTAGCATTAAGTCCACTAGGGGCTTTACTGCCCTGGAATCCCCCTTTTGGGCTAATTCCCAGATAGCTTGTTGTCGCTTTTTTGGATCTGGGTCTTCTAATTCTCTGATTAATTCCTCAACAATACTAAATTTAGTCAGGCGAGTGGTCTTTTTGACATGTAAGGAATCAGCTAAAGACTGAGGTTGAGGATTGCTAGAATTGGCGACATTATAACTAGCGCTATGGTTATAATCCCTTTGAGTATGGTGGTTTTGGGAGTCAGTTGACACTTGGACTTTGAGGTTATTGACTGTAGTATCTTGTTTAGCTTGGTTTTCTGTGGAGGACGCTAATTGTGAGTCTACGGGTCGTTTTGGTTTAGTCAGCCACTTGAATAGGAAAAAACCGCCACCAGCCATGATGATGGCTGGGATGATCAACCATGATGACGGGCTCTTTTCCTGGGTCGAAGGTTCGGTAGTAGTCGATTCGGCAGTAGTCGATTCGGCTGCCACTAATTGACCTGAGTTTGGAGCTGAACTCGTGCTGGTGGTTGTGGTCTTAGCAGCGTAGGCTTGCTCCAATTCCTTCCTAGTAACAGAATCAACAACACCCAGTTTTCTCAATCCAATAGATTCTTGGAATAAAGCGACTGCTTTCTCTGTACCCTCACCATAAACACCATCTTCAAGCCCATCGTAGAAGCCAAGATGCTTTAGCTTGGCTTGCACAAGAGCCACCTCTTTGCCCCGACTCCCTTTGAGCAGAATTGGTGGGTCAGTTTCTGTGGCAGAAGGAGATTGAGCGATTAGCAACGGGTCAGGGAGGTTGTTGGGTGAAAATGCGTTCGCGTAGTGGTTCCTAAGGAACATCGCTTTTTCTAATTTCACCGCTAGGCTGGGTGCTGGGAACCAGCCTAGGCAGTTCAAACAGGTAGCTACAAGTATGATAGACCAATGGCGAGTCATAAAATTCTACAGGACTCGAATGTGAACGCCAATTCTAGCTTACGCACTTAACACACAACGCTAAATCCCATGTGCTTTACTCGTTCGAGCAACATAATTTTGGCTCGATTAATCTCAATTGTATCAAATCGGCTTCACTGCTGGGTTTATGGTAGCTTAGCACTACCTTCTTCAGACGATCTCAGTTGTTGTTTCCACTGCCAGTTTTCCCCTTTGGCTAGCCGCTGTTGTTTGCGAGCCTTGCTTTGATCCGAGTGGCTATTTGTTCCCGCTGATTGACTAGATAAACGCTAAGCAATGTCACGCACACACCAGTCCACTGTAGGGAACTGAGTACCTCAGACAACACTAAATTCCCAAATAGCAGGGCAAATACTGGTGTCAGAAAGGTTAAGCTACACAGACTAGTGAGATTCCCCTTGGAGGCAAAGTAGAAGAATATACCGTATGCGATCGCACTCCCGAAAACAGTGGAGTAAGCTAATGCGATCCAGCCAACTCCATCAATATTCACCCATTGCTGGGATTCTATGACACTAGAGAGGGCAAATAACGGTAATCCTCCTAGGATCATGTGCCAACCAACCGCAGCAACTGGGTCAGCATAGCGGCTGATAATGGGAACCATTACTGTTCCTACTGCCATGGAAAGGGATGCTAACAGCATCAGCCACTCTCCATGATCAAACAGCTGTTCCCAGCTTAATTCTATAGCTTGAGCGTTGCCAGTAAAAAGGCTGAGAATCCATTGATCGGGCAAGCCAATCAAGCTGATTCCTACTATACCAAATCCTAGTCCTAACCAACCCCACAGTCCAATAAGTTCACCAAAGAGCAATGCTGATAGCAGGGCGACCACTAGGGGTTGACTATCAATCATGACCGAACCCAAACCCGCACCAGTGCTAACCAATCCCTGGGCTAGGAAACCCTGAAACATTGCCCCATCCACTAAGGCAAATAAGCTAATCCACAGCCAGGCTAGCCAACCTTTCGGCTGGGGGCGACCCATCACAGTTGCTGCTCCTAATACTAAAACTCCTGCTGGTACTAACCGCACCCCAGCCATAAACATAGGGGTTGTGTTGGGGATCACCCCTTTCATTGCTACCATAGCTGTACCCCATAGAAAAAAGGGGGAAATCAGCAGTAGTGAACCTAGTAGTGACCTTGGTGACAGTATTGTGTTGGCTTTTAGTTGCATAATCCTGATTTATGGTGAAGAACAAAAATAACCGACACTCAAGCAGCTGTCAGAAATTTGATTTAGATATTGACTTTAGATATTGACTGGGCTCAAAATCAGGGGGGCTCAGGAGTACAGGAGTGAGTTGTGGAATTTTCGAGCTTACTCAACAACATACAATTTAAATGGGCGACAGCTTAAACCAGCTTTTCATATTTGTTTATTTGTTTATTTATTTATTTTGAGCACCTTAGTAGCTAACCGTTTTATAAAATGATGCAAACTAGAAATACAAGCTCCAGTAATCAGTTAAATCTACACTAGATACTCACAATCACCTATGCCTTGGCCGTTTAAACGCAAATCTCTCAAACAAATTGCTCGAATTGAAATCACGGGGGCGATCGCTGGTGGTACCCGTAAACGGGTCCTCGAAGCCCTAAAAACTGTTGAAGAAAAGAAATTTCCGGTCTTACTATTACGGATTGACAGTCCTGGTGGTACAGTCGGGGATTCTCAGGAAATCTATAGCGCCTTGGTGAAGTTGCGAGAAAAGGTGAAGATTGTAGCTAGCTTTGGCAATATCTCCGCATCCGGGGGTGTTTACATTGGCATGGGAGCGGAACATATAGTAGCGAACCCTGGTACAATCACTGGAAGTATTGGTGTGATTCTGCGGGGAAACAATATAGAGCGCTTGTTGGATAAAATCGGTGTTTCCTTTAAAGTCATTAAGTCAGGTCCGTACAAAGATATCTTGGCGTTTGACCGGGAACTGACTGAGCCTGAAAAAACTATTCTTCAAGAGTTGATCGATACCAGTTATCAACAGTTTGTACAAACTGTTGCCCAGAGTCGCAAGCTAGATGTAGATGTGGTAAAAAGTTTTGCTGATGGTAGGATTTTTACTGGTGAGCAAGCACATAACTTGGGGGTGGTTGATCGCCTGGGAACTGAAGAAGATGCCCGTTGCTGGGCAGCGGAATTGGTGGGTCTTGACCCAGAGAAAACCAAGTCTTTCACCATCGAAGAACCCAAACCATTGTTGAGTCGCTTGCTACCGGGTAACCTTATTCGCAATAGATCTCAGATATCTGTTGGTATAGATTGGTTAGAGTTTGAACTATCAACTAGCGGTCAGCCCCTATGGTTGTACCGACCATAAGATAACATGGAGATTTGAGATTTAACAAGAGTCTAAAATCTCAAATCTCCCAGGGAAATTTGGAGGATATTACCTTGCACTGGAGAGTTAGAGCAATTCGAGGGGCAACAACTGCCTCAGAAAATACAGTAGCAGCGATTCGAGAAGCAGTGATGGAACTGCTAGATGAACTCGAAGCTCATAATCAAATCGACCATCAAGAAATTATTAGTGCCATTTTCACCACGACCCGTGATTTGGATGCTAAATTTCCAGCTGCGATCGCACGAGAACGTCCGAATTGGGATCATGTTCCTTTACTTGATGTGCAACAGATGCATGTCGAGGGCAGCCTAGAGCGTTGTATCCGGTGTTTAATCCACATCAACACTCCTGTTTCTCAACTTGAAATTTCTCATCCCTATTTACGTCAGGCCAAAAATTTAAGGCCTGATTGGACCTTAGCTCAAGTCAGCCGTTAGTTGTCAGGTTATTTATACTAACAATGGGGCTTAACCCTACCAATTAGCCAGCGGTCAGTTCAAGTTGTTATTAGTCATTAGTCAAAATAAAATTGTTAATGGTCAATGGTCAATGGTTAATTAACAATTAATTAAAAATTAACAATTAACAATTAAAATGAAGACAATTTTATTGAGTCAAATGTATCAATGGTCAACCATCAATGGTCAACCATTAACAAAAAAAATTTCAGCTTGATTCGGTTTGTCTATTAGATGATTTGCGGTGGAAACGAATTCCTAAAAAGATGTCGTATACAAAGTTCCAAAAACTCTTTCGAGCCAGAAGTCCTAGAGATTGATCACAACCTTTTTCATCTAAAAGGGGTTTAACAGCACGGTAGGCGGGCTGATACTTGTACCAGGGTATGGTCGGCCACAGGTGATGAATTAGATGATAATTTTGTCCCATAATTAGCAGGTTTATGATGGGACTGGGGTAAACTCTAGCATTTTTCCAGCGATCACGTTCTTTGAATGGACGATGGGGCAAATAATCAAAGAACAATCCTAGCGCTATACCTACAACTAATGCTGGCACAAACCAATAGTTCATGATGTAGTCTAAAAAGCCATATTGACAACCAAGATATATGATGATGGCGATGAATAGACGGCTAAAAAACCACTCCCAGAGCTCATACTTACGCCACAAACGGCGCTTGAAAAAAAATATTTCGTGATAAAAAAAGCGAACTGCAATTAACCACAGCGGACCACCAGTGGAAACAAAATGATCGGGATCATTTTCGGGATCGTTAACATTGGCATGATGCTGCATATGAACCCGCGTGAACACTGGGAAGGTAAAACCTAACATCAGGGCGCTACCATGACCCATTAGGGCATTGACGTAACGGTTTTTGTGGGCAACATGGTGAGAGGCATCGTGAATGACTGTTCCTACCATGTGTAAGGCAAGGACATTAATGCTAAAGCAGCAAGCGTTAGGCAAATCCCAAAGCCAGTAACCACTGGTGGAACAGACCACCAAGATGATCGCCGCCACAAACATGAGTAACGTTAAGTTAAACTTATCCGGGGCACCCAGGAACTCCTTGGGCACTGTCAGCGGCTTGATGGCCTCCGACATACTTGTTTTTTCTCCTTTCTACTGTCTTTTGGTAGTATAAGGTACAATGGCTCAATTATAAAGATTTGTTAAGATTAGAGCTTCTAATCAGAAACTAGAGTCAATTTCAGGAAAATCACTCTCGTCACGAGGGGAGTCACCCCCTCAGACCGTAAGGAGAGGGGAGCCTTGTCTTGATGCAGCCCCTCCTCACTCGCGCTTTGCATTAATAAAGGTCGTTGGTTAAAAGAAGTAGCTCGGTTACTCAAAATAATCCGGTCAATCCTATGGGTGGTTTTCAGAGCTACCTTCAAAGCCAGACAGACTTCCTTTCGACTCGCCACACAGATAAACGTCCTGTGAAGCTCCCTCGTTGAGTTCCGCTTCAATCAGGTTAACCACTACCCCTGCCAACTTCTGAGAGTTGCTTAAATCATCCGTTGGGATCGCCAAACAACGGACATCAAAAGCAGTTTCTCAATGTTGAGTCTGTACTGCCAACAGCTCACCCTTTCGAACCATCCCTGGTAAATAAACAAATAGTAAATAATCACCGATTAGACTGTCCCGGAGTCAAGAAACACTGACAACTCTTAACTTTTGGCATTGTTGACTTTGAATATGAAGTAGAAGTAAGAAGGGAAGCAGGTCAAAGTTGCAGAACATATGAACTATTTACTATCAGAGTAAGCTAAAACACATGAGGGGGCTATAGCTTTAGTACAAATTCTCTGCATAAGTGACATGCTCCCAGTAGTAAATGGGAAGTAGGAAATGGCAACTAGGAAATAGGAACTAGGAAATTGGTAGTTTAAATTAGTAAGCTATCAGCTATCAGCTATCAGCTATCAGCTATCAGCTATCAGCTATCAGCGAACAGCGATTAGCGCTACAGATGGTGCTACTTGAGGTGCTTTTGAATAAAATAAGCTGACGGCACCTCAAGTAGCGTGAGCTTTTAGCTCACGGCTGACGGCTGAATGCTTACATAAATTATGGTTATGGATCAAGTTTTTATTCAACCATAAGTGAGCCACAAACAAGCAGATTTTATCCTTTATCCTTCATACTTGATACTTGATACTTTATCCTTGATACCCTGTAGTAACCTAGCAATTTAATCCCGGCAGGTCTTAGTAATGGGGCAGACAATCTGTTTCCCTTGATAGTGTTACAGCTGTTTCTGTGTAATCCAAGAGGAATGTCCAACTAATACTACCACACGGCGATGAATAACCATCGGATGCCAACCCATTTGTTCAAATAGGGGTTCAGATGGGTCAAACAAACGTAACCATCCCAGCGGTATCACTGAGTGTACGATTTATTCTTGGGAAGCGATCGCGCTTTAGGCGCGGCGCTGCCTGTTTAACTGATGTCCACAAAGCTAAGTGGGCAAAGCCTTTATAAAACTTGCCTATTGCCAAAGGCTGAGTCAAATTCACCATTGGTTGGGCTCGGACTAGAAACACCCCAACCCAATGATTATGTTCGAGAAACTGAACTTGCCTGTTGTAAAAACGCCTACAGTGTATTTTCTGGTTTTTCTAGAGGGAAACAACCCATCTGCTGGACAACCCACCCGCATCACTGGTACTTGTCCCATGTAATGATCACAAGCAATGGGGATTGGTTGCCCTAAGGCTACCATCAACAACGGGACATCTAGAAAGCCACGATGGTTGCTCACTACTACAACGGCAGATTTATGAGGAATGCGATCCTCATCGATATTGGAACATTTGTCTTCCCATTGCAGCAAGCAGCGCATCATAAACCTGTAGAGGAAGATGGTCAGACACCAGTTTCAGTCATCAATTTCTAATCTAAATTAACATTTCTTAACATTATTTTCAAATTCTATCTATTGACAGATGCCTTAAAGTAGAGATAATCAGGTGCAACACAACTAATGGTGATAGACTGCCAGTGACTACAAGTGTGTAGCTTGACACATTAGGCATTAAGCCAGTAGTAGAAAAAGCCTGTTAAATCTAAACTAGACTACTAACTTATGTTAATAATTAATTTTCCTTATAATCAAGTGACAGAAGGTGGCCTTGATTCCATTCCTTCAAGGGAGTGGGATAACTTATCGGCTGCTTATCATTACTCCTTACTCATAAGTAACAGACTAAGGAGTAATGACTCGAAACCCCACAACTAAAATAGGTGGAATGAGTTACAAGATAATAAACAATTTTGAGTAACGTCAACTAAAAAGTAGCGACAGATACTTTTTAGAAAAGGTTAAAACTTAAGTAAATCTGATTAGATAAATACTACATATAGTAACAACTAAAATTAATACTAGTAGCCATACACTAGGTTATAAATCACTTAAATAAGTTAAATCAGTTGGCTGGAGGGCGTTTTTAACACTCATATGATTCATACGAATACTACTAAAAATACATTTGCCATTACAACACCCCTTTACTATGTGAACGACTTACCCCATATCGGCAGTGCCTATACCACCATGGCATCTGATGCAGTAGCTCGTTTTCAACGGTTACAGGGCAAAGACGTACTGTTAATTACTGGTACAGATGAACATGGACAAAAAATTCAGCGGACTGCTGAAAATCAAGGGGTAGATCCTCAAGTACATTGCGACAAGATAGCTGCTGGATTTGATGTCCTCTGGCAAAAGCTCAATATCCAGTATGACCGTTTCAGCCGCACTACTGCTAACCGCCACCAAGCCATTGTCAAAGAATTTTTCATGCGGGTTTGGGATAAAAGTGACATTTATCTGAGTCAACAACAAGGGTGGTACTGTGTCTCCTGTGAGGAATTTAAAGAGCAACGGGAACTTCTACCTGGAAACCGCTGCTCGATTCACCCCAATCAAGAAGCGGAGTGGCGGGATGAGCAAAACTACTTTTTCCGGCTCTCTAAATACCAAAAACAGCTAGAAGAACTTTACCAACAGCGACCGGATTTTATCCAACCGGAAAGTCGCCGTAATGAAGTGTTGAGTTTTGTCAGTCAGGGACTACAGGATTTTTCGATTTCGCGATTGAATGTCGATTGGGGCTTCCCAGTACCGGTTGATCCCAGCCACACCATCTATGTCTGGTTTGATGCCTTACTAGGCTACGTGACTGCCCTATTGGATCCCGATAGTGAACCAACTCTTGATAATGCCTTACAAAAATGGTGGCCGATCAATTTACATCTTATCGGTAAGGACATCCTGCGCTTTCATGCTGTATACTGGCCTGCCATGTTAATGTCAGCCTCTCTACCTGTTACAGGTCAAGTATTTGGTCATGGCTTTCTGACCAAAGATGGTCAAAAAATGGGAAAAAGTCTAGGCAATACCCTAGACCCAGTGGAGTTGGTAGATAAATACGGTGCTGATGCAATTCGCTATTATTTTCTAAAAGAGATTGAATTTGGGCGAGACGGGGATTTTAGTGAAACCCGTTTTATCGATATCGTCAATGCCGATTTAGCCAATGACCTAGGTAATTTGCTCAATCGCACCTTGGGAATGGCTAAAAAGTATTGTCAAGGTATTGTTCCAGCTTTAACTGGCTCAGATATTTCACAGGTCAATCCTCTGCTCGAAATTGGCTTAGATCTCGGTTCAAAAGTCGCTAGGGCTTATGAATCCCTAGCGTTTAGCCAAGCTTGCCAAAAAATATTTACTCTGATTCGAGCCAGTAACAAATTTCTAGATCAGCAAGCTCCCTGGAGCTTGTATAAACAAGGAAAACAGCAAGAGGTTGAACAAGTGTTATATACAGTTTTAGAGTCAGTGCGCTTAGCTGCCTATCTCTTATCACCGATTATTCCCAGTATTAGTACGGAGATTTACAAACAACTAGGTTTTGCCATCGACTTTAGCCAAAAAGAACACATCTTTTTGGCTGCGCCCTATGTATCCCATGCATCTTGGGGGGTTTTACCTCAAAACCAGAAGCTAGGAAAACCCAAACCGGTATTTGCACGACTGGAACTCACCTAATTTGGTTCCGTCTTATTAACCAAAAACTTAATCGGCATCTTACCTTAATGCTGATTAAGTAAAAAGTTTTTTAAATTTTTTTTTTAACAAAGAGGTATAATAAAAATGCTGAGCCATTATAATCATGACCCAATTTTTACACCTGAACAAGTCCTAGAAAACCGTGGTCGTGTTGCCATCTTTATCGATGGTTCAAACTTATTTTATGCTGCCCTGCAACTAGGGATTGAAATTGACTACACTAAGCTATTGTGTCGTTTGACAGCAGGGTCTAGGCTACTACGCTCTTTCTTTTACACTGGTGTTGATCGTACGAATGAAAAGCAGCAGGGCTTTCTACTCTGGATGCGTCGTAATGGCTACCGAGTAATTGCCAAAGATTTAGTGCAGCTACCAGATGGCTCAAAAAAAGCTAATCTGGATGTAGAAATTGCTGTTGACATGATGGCACTAGTGGGTTCCTACGACACAGCAGTTCTAGTCAGTGGTGATGGCGATCTTGCCTATGCAGTAGATTCTGTAAGTTATCGGGGAGTTCGGGTTGAGGTAGTCAGCCTACGCTCCATGACCAGTGATAGTCTCATTAATGTAGCTGACCGCTATATTGACCTTGATACCATCCAAGAAAGTATCCAAAAAACACCCAAACAAAACTATACTTACCGTCCTTTGTCTGGGTTCAATGTCATGGATGAACAGCACAAATAGTTTGGTGATTAGTGATTAGTGATTAGTGATTAGTGATTATTCATTATTCATTATTCATTATTCATTGGTGATTAGGGTCTGTCTGATGGGGTCGAAACTACGATGTAGGTGTGTGGGCGTTTCTTTCTCATGTCTTGTAGCATTCGGGCAGTAATTAGTGGCTGAAAACCTATAGTTTATGTCCGATGCTTTCCCCTCCTATAGTTGACATACAGACTTTATTAATGGAGTAGGGTAAACCATCTAAAAACTGAAAGCTAAGCAACTACGTCAAGTATAGATGAGGGGGTAACAGGTCAGCTATAATCATTAACTCATCTGGGTTTGGTCAATTCAGTTACAAAACTTATATCCAACTTGAAGGAAATAATCAGAGATTGAGTTCTCAGTCATTGAAAATATTCTGCCGAGCGCTGAGCGGGTGAAAGGTAGGCTATAATCCTTATCTGGTCAGGATGCGCGTCAAGTCAGTTACCAAACTTACTTATCAACCCGATTTTTCGACCAGTTGGACGAAATAATCAGGAATTGAATTCTCAGTAATTGAAAATATGCTCATGATTGTCTAGGTATAGTTTGGGATGAGAGTGACCTTAAACCTAGAGCTGACAAAGAATTTGGGGGGCTTGTCGCCCCCCAGGAACTATAGAGGTTATAAAAACTTCTAATAACTAAGGAGTAATAACTAGTATAGCGTTTCCTAGAAAGCCATTTTTATAAAAATTACTTTTTTAAATCGATACAAGTCTTTATGATTAAGCTTTGTATCGATTATTTTATAGTCATTTATCCTAACCACACGCTCTTAAGCCATATGTTTTTATACTCCAAGAGATGTCTTAAATTTTTTATTTTGATTTTCATGGTTTACTCATTATCTGGCTGTAAGAGTGAGCCAAAGCCATTAAATCAAGTTCAGGAAGACACTAACGTTACTGAAAAAATTGAAGGAAGTCTAGTCTTTAAAAACGTCACTCTAGATCAGTCAGATAAGCAAGGTCGTCCTCTATGGAAAGTTACAGGAGATAAAGCGACTTACTCTCCAGATAGAAAAATCGCTTACATTGAGAAACCCAATGGGGATTTGTATCAAGATGGGAAACTGATTTTACAGGTTTCAGCCCAGAGTGGGGAAATCCTAGAGAATGGTGAGATAGTGTTTCTCAAAGGTCAGGTCACGGCTACAGATCCCCGTAATGGTGCTGTGTTACGAGGTGATGAGTCTGAGTGGAAACCTAAGGAAGATTTGTTAGTTATCCGCAATAACGTTAAAGGTAATCACCCTAAACTACAAGCATCCGCAAAGGAAGGGCGTTACTTAAGTCGCACCCAGAATTTGGAATTAATTGGTCAAGTAGCAGCCATATCAAAAGACCCAAACTTGCAAATGAAAACGGAACGTTTGGTCTGGCATATCGAACAGGAGAAGGTAATTGGTAACAAAAGCATACTGATTGAACGCTATAAAAATAAGATAGTAACAGAACGAGTGGAAGCAGATAAGTCTGAGGTAAACCTTAAGGCAAAGATAGCAACTCTCAAGAAAAATGTGCAGTTGACTTCGGTCGAACCACCGGTCGTGATATCGAGTAATTCAGCAGTTTGGAATTTGAATGATAAAACTGTCGTGTCCGATCAGCCGGTTAGAATTGTTCACCAGCAGCAGAAACTGATGGTAACAGCTAACAGGGGACGGGTAGATTTGGGTAAGAAAGTAGTTAGGTTAACGGGAGGAGTACAAGGGGAGGGAAGCCGTAAGCAAGCCAAACTGTACGCTAATCAGCTAACTTGGGATATCCCCACCCAACAGATGGAAGCCTCAGGTAATGTAATATATGAACAAGTTTCACCCCAATTTAATACGACTGGTGATAAAGCAGTGGGTAACCTTGAAGCTCAAGATATTTTAGTAACTAGTGGTGTTGGGGAAAGAGTGGTAACAGAAATTATTCCTTGAGCTGGTTGAAGGTTGAACGCGATCGCGTGGCCTTTTGGCCAAGGTTGACTGTAGCCTAAATTAATTTATTGCTGAGACTGGCTTTGGAGCCGTTGACCAAAGTTGACAGTTGACCAAAGTTGACAGTTGACCAAAGTTGACCGTTGACCGTCAACGGTCAAGCCAACTCGATATCTATTTGCTATTTTTTATTTTCAATCAACAAGGCACTGCTGATTTTTTCAATACGCTTGGGATCACCAATGATCAATGGTTTATGGGTTTGATTGCTACTCTTTTGGGTAAGGGTACCCCACTCGACAGACAGGCGTTGCAGTAGCTGATCCTGTTTTGCGCGAAATTCTAGGATATCGTTGCCACCGTTAATAATGGCAAACCACACTAAACCGCGATCGCGTGTTGGGAGAAAACCAGCTAGAGCACTAACTTCTCTGAGAGTTCCGGTTTTAATCACAGCCCCTGGGGGAATGTTACGGTCGAGCATGGTTCCCTTAGTATCCCGTCCAGCTAGGGGGAAGACATCCCTAAGATTAAGCTCGTAAGGCTGTAAAAAGCGCTCAATAGCCATGAGCATAGCACAAGCAGCACGGGGGGAAATTCGATTCTCCATACCTAAACCAGAGCCATTAATCAACTGAATTTCGCTACCGGGTACACCAGCTGACCTAGCCGCCAACCGAGCGGTTGTCTGAGCACCCCCAATGGCTTGAGACAACATCTGAGATACGTCGTTGTTACTGTAGATGTTCATCTCTCTAAGAATATCTACCAGGGGCAAGGACTTGTGGAGTAACAGATATTCCTGCTTGGGAATGGGAGTATCAGATACGACTACATTACCAGCAATTTCTAATTCGGGTTTCTCGGTTCCTTTGGCCATCGATTGATACTGGCGGACAATCTGCCAAGACCAGCTGCTGGATTTTAAGGCTTGCAAGAGTTGCCCACCAGCAATTTCTGGGTTGTCCTGATCATTCATAGTGAAATTGCCAATGATCACTAAATTTCCAGTGACCCGGCGGATTCCCAGTTGATTTAGACTATTACCCAATGCGATCGCTTCTTCCCACACAAAAAACGGGTCGCTACCACCAGTAATCACCAAATCTCCCTCCAATACCCCATCTTTAACTATTCCGGTGGCACTGACTCTAGTTTCAAATTGATGAGCTGGTCCCCATTGCTGTAATGCCGCTAGACTAGTGGCAATTTTCGTGATTGAAGCTGCGGGTATTGGAACATTTCCCCGGTGGGTCGCGAGTCTAGTCAGTCCCGATTGAATCCATACTCCTTGCTTAACTGCTGAACCTTGAACACGCCATTTTCCTATGAATTCATCCACAATCGCTTCAGCAGACGGGTCTGGTTCAGCTGGCAAGCTAAACAAGGAGGTATCCCGCCAAGCCATCAGTTGAGCTTGATCAAGGTTGATCGGTTGTAGAATTCTCCAAAGTTTGACAGATATAACGACAAAGGCACCGGCAAGGATCCCAGCAGCAAGTTGTTTTAGCATTCACTACACCACATTTGTTTCTTGAGGCTGCTCTATTTTAGATACTGAATGCTGCGACTGAACAGTTCTGTTGAGAACATGTCACCATGCAAGCCTTTCGGTTCCCAAACCTCAAGTTAAACTGATCACATTGTTTACTATTCCAGGTAATGGTTCTGGTAAGATGTGGAAGGTTTCTATAAACTTTGAGCAATGGCATCGACTAGCGCACGAATCGCAATAGACGCTATGGGCGGGGATTATGCCCCCCATGAAATAGTTGCTGGAGCTATTAGAGCACAAGCTGAGTTAGGGGTAGAGGTATTGTTGGTAGGGGATCCTGAGCAAATTAGATCCTCTATTTCCCAACACCACGGATCAAGTCAGATAGAAATTGTAGCTGCTGATGGTGTCATTGCCATGGATGAAGAACCCTTGGTGACCTTGAAGCGTAAGCCCAAGGCTTCTATTAACGTAGCCATGGACTTAGTCAAGCAAGGACGTGCTGACGCTGTAGTCTGTGCTGGTCACTCTGGGGCAGCCATGGCAGCGGCTCTATTGCGCTTAGGGCGTCTGCCAGGGATTGACCGTCCCGCAATTGGCGCAGTGTTTCCTAGCATCATGGCTGGCAAGCCAGTGATTATATTGGACGTGGGGGCAATTGTAGATTGTCGCCCTAAATATCTAGAGCAGTTTGCCATCATGGGGTCAGTATATAGCAAGTATGTCTTAGGCATCGAAGATCCTAAGGTAGGACTGCTAAACATTGGTGAGGAAGAGTGTAAAGGCAATGATTTGGCCATCCGCACTCATCAACTGCTACAAAAAAATCCCAGAATAAACTTTATAGGCAATGCTGAGGGTAGAGATGTACTCTCAGGTCAGTTTGATGTAATTGTGTGCGATGGCTTTGTGGGCAATATACTGCTCAAATTTGCCGAAGCTGTAGGGGAGGTGATGCTGCAAATTATCCGAGAAGAACTGCCTCAAGGGATACAAGGTCAGCTAGGTACAGCGTTGTTAAAACCCAACTTGAAGCGGATTAAGCAGCGTATGGATCATGCAGAACATGGCGGTGCCCTACTCTTAGGGGTGGCAGGAATTTGTATTATTAGTCACGGTAGCTCCCAAGCCCCATCAATTTTTAACGCGATTCGGTTGGCTCAAGAAGCCATTGATCACCGAGTAATAGAGCGGATTAAAGCCAATCACTTCAAAAGCTCTAAGGAATCAGTGGCTAGCAATTCCAGCAGTGAGGAGTAAGGCATGATAGGCTGAGCGGTATTTCAAGGCCACCATTAGCGCAACTGTTTTTTTTTGCAACTGTTTTTTTGTTGAGGGTTGAGGGTTGACGGTTGACAGTTTGCGTATAACCGTTATTCTTGAAAATGTCAACAAAAAGCGATCATGACAAAATGCGGACTAAATTTTTAGTAGCTGATCAAGTCTGGTGTTAAACTCATGCTTATAGCCATTAGGTAAACTCCGGTAGCTTTAGCAACAAATTCTGCTATTTAACCGATAACGTTATGGAGAAAATCCACCTAATAATCTCTAGGGTTTCGTTAAACTAGGAAATTTTTAGCTTGAGCGTGGCACAAGCCCCACACCATAACCGTGTAAGGCTTGTGTAGTTTAGTTCACAGTGGCTGTGATGGCAAGATTGACCAATGACCAGTCTTTCCGCCTTCTCCCTAAGCAGCGAACTTGGGAAGAGAAAAACATGGGATGCAACTGATGGAGAAGAGCCTTGAATCAACTAGGAACAGGCATTGCTATTACCGGAAGCGGTTCCGCAGCGTCAGAGGTTACCCTCGATAACCATCAACTAAGCCAGATGGTTGATACATCGGATGAGTGGATTACCAGCCGTACCGGAATTCGGCAACGGCATCTGGTGCATGCACAAGGAAGTCTAAGTGAGATGGCTACTGGGGCAGCAAAGAATGCGATCGCTATGGCTGGAATTGCTCCTGAAGACCTAGATCTGATTATCCTAGCCACCTCAACCCCGGATGATTTGTTTGGCAGTGCTAATCAAGTTCAGGCACTCCTGGGAGCATCAAAAGCAGTTGCCTTTGATATAACCGCAGCCTGCTCTGGGTTCGTCTTTGGACTGGCTACAGCGTCCCAATTTATCCGCACTGGCCTTTACCAAAATGTCTTACTAATTGGTGCCGATATTCTCTCAAGGTGGGTGGATTGGTCAGACAGAAGTACTTGTGTACTATTTGGAGATGGTGCTGGGGCTGTAGTTTTGCAGGCAAATCAATCCGATCGCTTACTGGGATTTGCACTGTGTAGTGATGGTACCCAAAATAGCTGTCTTCAGTTAGCCTACAAATCACAAGAGCAGGAAATTGTCAAGGGCTTGACTGTTGCTAAAGGCACTTATCAGCCCATTACCATGAGTGGCAAAGAGGTTTATCGCTTTGCGGTGCAAAAGGTACCAGAAGTGATTGAAAAAGCATTATTTCGAGCTGATATCAGCACTGAACAGGTGGATTGGCTGGTCTTGCATCAAGCTAATCAGCGGATTCTTGATGGAGTTGCCCAACGTCTGAAGATTCCTAACCACAAGGTTTTAAGTAATCTCGCCCAATATGGTAATACCTCAGCGGCTTCTATACCTCTAGTGTTGGATCAAGCAGTGCGGCTTGAGAAAATTAAATCAGGAGATATTATAGCTACCTCCGGCTTTGGTGCAGGATTGACTTGGGGCGCAGCAGTTTTTCAGTGGGGAAGGTAATTGATGTACTCCAGCACCATCCTGAGCCAGTTAATCATTGTTGACGGTTAACAGTGAACAGTCAACCGCCAACGAATAGGTTTTCAAGGGTTACCGATAACCGACACTATAGAGTGAGGCTTTTCCAAACCATGAGCCTCCATCAGCTGCTGATTAGCCATCACCTGTTGAGGATGACCGTCAGCAATAATTTGTCCTTCGTCAAGTAGCAAAACGCGATCGCATACTTCTAAAATCAGTTCTAGGTCATGGGAGGAAATCAGTATTGTCTCCTCGGAGCGTTTCAAAAAGCTAATCAAGCGACGCCGGGAACGAAGGTCAAGATTCGCACTGGGTTCATCGTAAAGCACTAGGGATGGAGCCATGGCTAAAACCCCTGCGATCGCTACCATACACTTCTGACCCCCAGACAGGTTGTGGGGAACTCGACCCGCTAAGTGTTCCACACCCGTCAGGGATAGGGCTTCTTGAACTCGCTGTTCAACCTCAACCGCTGGTAACCCCATATTCTCTGGTCCAAAGGCTACGTCATCCCAGACCGAAGGGGAAAATAACTGGTCATCGGGATTCTGAAACACCAGACCAATTTCTGGGCGAAACTCACCCGCGACCACGGGTTTGCCAAATAACAGCATCACTCTTGCCCTAGTTGGTTTTAAAATGCCGCAGATGGTTAGAAATAGGGTAGTTTTACCAGCACCATTCGGCCCAATCAAACCTACCCGTTCCCCTGGCTTAATGGTGAGATTGATATTGCGTAAACTATCAGGTTGGTCTGGGTAGGAAAAATACAGACTATCAATGGCAAGGACGTAGTGTAACGAAGTAGGTGACTGATACGGTTCAATGTAATCTTCTCGGTAAAACAATTCTTGTTTTTGCTGTTTCACGGTAAAAGTCTGAAGGATGAAGTCTGTTCGCGTAGCGTGGCCGTTCGCGGAGCGTGGCCTACGGCCTTAAGGCCAAGGATGAAGTCGTTTCGCATGATAGCGTTCGGTGTAGGCTAGGATAAATTCAGCAGCCATATTAATTACGGCTAATCACTTATAGTCGGGGTGAGCGAATTTTGTTAAGTGTTAATTTAAGTGTTAATTTTCTTAAATTTAAATTAACAAAACACCAACCCAAACCCTAAACTTATAAGTCGTTAACCGGAATCAATATTACCTTGATTTGATTACCATGAATTAGTCATCATTGATTAGTCTGAATTCCCTTGGGTCATGCTTCTGTTAAGATAATTTCTACGATCACAAATCCTACTGAAATCAAGCTAGTGAGTCCCAAAGCAATGTAGTGGTGGAAACCAGCAGTGTTTATACTAGACCCCATACGCTTTTCCCTAGGAAGCGGTAATGAAAAGCTCTGTGTTCTACTCCCTATTGTCACACCAGAACTCTCAGAAACCATAAATTTAGAGGTGTTACTATACCCTCGTAAAATCATCGCTTTATAGACTTGCTGGGATTGCTGGTAACTGCGCACCAAAAGTGTTCCGGTTAGGGACGCTAAAACTCTAAGGTTACGGTAACTACGGGCGAAGGATTCCAGTAACCAAGCAACTGGGTGACGTCCAAATTCCTGCCATGAAAGCTTTGGTCCTTTGCCACGAAAACCTCGCAGCTGCATTGCCCGCTTCATTTTAGCTAGGTCGTTACTAAATTGCTCAATATAGCGGTAAGACAACAGAGTCATATCCGCAACCAGTGAGGGCAGACCAAGCGATCGCATAGCTTTGATGTTGGTCAAAAAGGGTGCGGTGCCAAATAAAATCACACTAATGGTCAGAATACATAGGAAACGGGTGGCAATCAGCACTAGGGTTAGCAGTCCTTCCTGTCGCACGGCGATTGGACCAAGCTGGATGATCACGGTAGTGCCTACTGTGAAGGGGAGTAGCAGTGTGATCCCTAACAGAAACAATCCCGGATAGCGCAACCGATTCAACAGAAAGGACAGTGGCAGGCGAGAGACTCGATAAAAAATTAGGGTCAGAGCCACCATCCCTGGTAGCACTATCAAATGCTGTACAAAGGAAAACGCAAAAATTAGGGTCAATAGGGCAATTAGCTTGGCACGAGGTTCCCAACTGTGGATGGGGGAGTCCAAGTGAGCGTAGGCATCAAGTCCATGTTTCATTTAGTCATTGATTGTAATTGGTGATTGCTAATTGGGTCTAATCCACATAGGAGCCATAGGTTCTATCGCTCCACTTCACCCTTAATACTTCATACTTGATACTTCACCGTTCATCCTTTATATTTTCTCTATGACCTATGACTAACTTAGGATCAATCCCTAAGCGGCACTGGTTCCGCCGAGTGAGAAGCGAAAAGGACATGGGTGGGAAAATAGTTCGATCATACAACCACCTGCAAGGCTTTTCTCCTTCACATTCGACGGAACCAGTACCGGGCATCCTACCTGCGGTAAAAATATCAGAAGCAAGATGCCTGTTCCACAAAACTCTTGAAATCATTCCATTATTAAGCAACGCCGATATTTCTGCTATTCACATCGTTTCTCACGGTTCACCGGGGTGTTTGTATTTAGGGAATAGCCAACTTAGTCTAGATACTTTAACAAGACTCGCGGAATTCCCCACCCCTGCGACGGGTGGGGATGGATAGCGAGACGACAATTTGTGATGACAAACCATCACGATTTATGTTAGAACAGGACTTACGCGGTTAAGTTGATTTCGCCCCCCTAGCCCCCCAATTCTGGGGGGTAAAGATGTCAAAGTCCCCCAGAATTGGGGGATTTAGGGGGCAAATGCGTAAGTCCTGTAGAATAAAAGCGGTTGCTAACCCGCCTGACTGACTAAAAGGCTACCTTACAAAAAGTCTGATACTCTATCAGTTTTCAGACCATTAGGTGTACAAAGTACTAGCTCCAGATCAGGGAAGAGACAAGCCCCGGCTGGTTGACCATAGAGTCGTAATTCCAAGGTGAGTCTGTCGTAAAACGTTTGCGTCTGCGGAAGGCGGATGTCTGCCTGTGGACGCTGAGTAAGACCAATTCCAGTTCGCTGGTTGAGGCATCGGCGGATGAAGCGGGAAACCCTGGAGACGAATAAGACCGTCACTGATTTGAGTTGAGAGTTGGAAGCCCCAACCTCAGCGTTCGCGTAGCGTGGCCTACGGCCAAAGCAGGTTGGGGTACTTCACACCATTACCTCCCTCAATTAAAAACTTGGTCAACCAATGATTCAGCCACTCCTATTCTCCTCTACGGCTGCAATGTTGCTGCGGGAGATGCTGGTACAGAATTTTTGGAACGACTACACCAAATAACTGGTACTGAGATTGCGGCTTCTGGGAACCGCACGGGTAATGCTGCCTTGGGTGGTGATTGGAATCTAGAATGTTGTACGGGTCAGATTGCTGTAGATTCAGCATTTTTGCCAGAATTGATGGAAGTATATCAAGGAGTTTTTACTGTGTCCTTTAGCAACCCTAACAACTTTTCAGTAGGAACTAGGTTCTGTTGACATAGCTAACGTAACCAGATGAGAGCAGAGGCGAACTCTGCAAAACCCAGATAACATTCGTCAGTTTTATCAAAACGGCTAAAAACACGGCGATAGTATTTTAGCTTGTTAA
>NZ_JAAHHX010000340.1:0-2189 GCF_010672065.1 Moorena sp. SIO4A1
GAGGAGACTTTCCTGAGGAAGCAACACCGTTCTTTTCCCCAGCTTTCCTGTGGACACGCCCTAAGGAAACCGAAGTAGTGGAAAATCGGGTGTTTGCTGCCTTCAAGGACTATCTGACAGCTTACTTGGATTTTGTGGATCAGGCAGAACTAATTACTGATTCCCAGCATCTCAAAGCCATCAAGGAAGCTCAACTGCGTTATCTGGGTTATCGTGCTGAAAAAGATCCAGCTCGTGGTATGTTTCAGAGATTTTATGGCAGTGAATGGACTGAGGAGTACATCCACGGTTTCTTGTTTGATCTAGAGCGGAAGCTGGCAAAGGCTGAAGCTTAGGATGTTAAAAATTAACCTCAGTTCGATGTAAGAAAGTGGTTAGTTTTTTCAGGAGTCAGGAGTCAGTATCTTCGAGTCATAAGTCAGGACAAAAGTACAGAATTGATGACTACAAAATGGATGGGAATAATACAGAATTTTATTGTTGATAAAACGTAAGCTATCAGCTATCAGCTATTAGCTAAAGGCTTGTGGCTGACGGCTGACGGCTGACGGCTGACAGCTTATCATAAAACTCTGATGAATTGCCAATTAACTGGGAAATAATTTATCTTGATTCCATTTATTATGACTCGATGCTCCTGACTCGATACTCCTAAATTTTAGAGCCTTTAAGGAAACGTACAAGATCTTAGCCTTTGCCCTCGCTGCGATCGCCAAACCGTAGCAGTAGCCAGAAACAAATTTTTTTAAAATATCTCAAATCCTTGTCTTGATGCAGCCCCTCCCCACTCGTACTTTGCATCAAAACAAGGTTGTTTTAATGCGCAAAAGCTTACTTAATACTTAATACTTCATAGGTCGCTAAAATTAAAAATTATGTCTTTTAATTAAGAACCTTTAAAAAAGTTAGGCTTGTATGAACCTAATCCCCTAATCTTGTGATTAGAACTGAGTAAGCTATCAGCTATCAGCTATCAGCTTTTAGCTATGAGTTGATGCCCATAGCGCACGCTACATGAACAGCTTATGCCCATAGTGCAAGCTACTTGAGTGGCCATTGGCCAACGACTGACCACTGACGGCTGACGGCTGACGGCTGAATGCTTAGATGACTGAGGTTTACGATCATAGAGGTGATTAATGACAATTCCTTTGCTAGAGTATCCTCCCTCAAGCCAAAATCAGCGGGTCGCTGGATATGAGGTGCCTGGAGATGAGCAGCCTAAACTATACACTACAGCTAATCTTCTCTCTCCATCGGAAATGGATGAATTGATTAGGGCAGCCTATAGTCAAATTTTTAATGAACAACAGATTCTCAAAAGCAACCGCCAAACCTTTTTAGAATCACAGCTGAGATTTGGTCAAATCACCGTGCGCGAGTTCATTCGTGGTCTAGCAACATCTGAAACTTTTTGGCAGCGCAATTATCAGACCAACAACAACTACCGTTTTGTCCAGATGTGTGTACAACGCATCTTGGGGCGTCAGGTCTACAACGATCGTGAGAAGTTAGCTTGGTCAATAGTGCTGGCTACCAAAGGGTTAAAAAATTTTATTGATGCTCTGCTCGATAGCGACGAGTATCTCGAAAACTTTGGTGATGACACCGTGCCTTATCAGCGGCGGCGGATCATACCCCAGCGTACTCAAGGCGATCTACCCTTTGCCCGGATGCCTCGTTATGGGGAAGACTACCGCACCCAACTGCAACAGCTGGGTTACTTCAAACACCAACCAATTGGTTTCAAAACCTATTATCCTCCTGCCTCAGTGCGCTTTGTAGCAGGAGTACTCACTAAGGCAGGGGCTGTAGTCTTACTTGGGGGAACAATTGCGATCGCCTTAGCGGCCTGGGGTATTATCAGTCTGTAGCTGTGAGTGTAGGTTTGATAAGAAATGTTACTAACCTGCCAACGGCTAGACCAATTAGCTGGAGTAAACAGCTGAGCTGTGTATTGAGCAGGAAGTAATCAACCAAGAGGCTTCCAGCACCAACGTGGAGCGAATCCACAGGGTCACCATAGCAAGCCAGTTCTGATCTGCCGTTGCAATCAGACATAAAAAAATCTTAAACTCTTAACAAGATGTAACGAATAAAGGCTCGACATCATTGTATAAAAGTTACCTGAAGGGTAAATAGTGACAGGCGAAAGCCAACCAACCGGTTGACACACAGCATTCCTAGGT
>NZ_JAAHHX010000341.1:0-2173 GCF_010672065.1 Moorena sp. SIO4A1
TTTGTTAGAGTCGATGTCCCCTATTAAGGGGAGCACCTCTCCTTCAGAACCGTGCATGAAGCTTTAACCTCACACGGCTCCTAGATATCCTTTCCTTTCGGAGTGCTCCAATGTATCTGTTGGTGGCAGCTCTGATGAACTGCTAGTAAGTTCTTTGGTTTCCAGTTGTCGTGGTTTCCATCAATATGATGAAGGTGTACAGACTCGTCTTCTAGGAACTTCAACCCACAGAATCCACAGGAATGGTTTTGCTTTTTCAAGGCTGTTGAGGTAGCGTCGGAGTATAATCGCGAGTTTCGATTACTCCAGTAGACTAGGTCACCGTCGTAGGGTGACTTAGTCCCCTTGACGTTCACGTGTTGGTTCTGTTTGTAACCGACCTTTGGGAATGCCTTTTTACATAGTTCGGTGGCTCTATATCGGTCTATCTTTTTTTCCCTGCGGAATTTTCGATTCGCCGTTTTTGCCATGAACCATAGACTATCCCTGGCGCTGCTCATATCGCAGCTGCTGTGGTAGTTACGCCAGCCCCGAACCATAGGAGCTAGTTTCTTAACTTTTACTTCAGCACCATAGTTCGAGCTGTTGACTACGGCTTTAATCTTCTTACGTATATTCCGGTGGTTTTCCTCTGAGGGAATTGACCTGAATTTTCCGTTTTTCTGGACGCGGAAGTTCCACCCCAGGAAGTCAAATCCGTCTGTCGTTTTAGTTAGCTTAGTCTTCTCTTCACTGATTTCCATTCCCCTTTTAGCCAGGAAGTTCTTGACTTTTTGGAGGACTTTCTCGGCATTATCTTTTGGCTTTAGGATTATCACCATATCATCTGCGTACCGCAGACTTGTGTGGATTTCCTCTATGCCGTTTAGGGCGATGTTGGCCAGTAGTGGACTTACTACACCACCTTGTGGCGTGCCTTGGTCTGGAAACTCTGGGTTTATGCCTGCTTTTAAACATCTGAATATCCCTTGCTTTATAGCCTTGGGTGCTACCAGATTGTCCATTATGCAGGAGTGATTGATGCGGTCGAAGCACTTCTTGATGTCTAGTTCGATTACCCTCTTTTCTTTGTTCGTACCGTATTTGCTAGCTTTCAGGTGGTTATACAGGCGTTTTTGCACATCTTGCGCACTTCTGCCTGTTCTAAATCCGTAGCTGTCGGCACTGAACGTGGCCTCATGGGCTGGTTCGAGGGCGGATTTTACTAGACATTGCCATGCTCTATCTGCTATGGTTGGTATCTTTAGCATTCGGATTTTCCCATTCTTCTTACGGATTGGGTGTTCGCGTAGTCCGCTGTGGTGCCAGTCTTCACCGCAGTGGTTCAATGCTTCAACCAGTTCCATGCGTTCCTTGTAGTTGAGGCTTGACTTGCCATCAACTCCAGCCGTCTTTTTGCCCCTATTTAGTTGAGTTACCTGACGGACAGCCAAAAGTTGAGCCGAACGGGATTTCAGTATCAGTTTCTGTAATGACCTTGCTTTTTTTAAGTCACCAGCTCGAACCGCTTTGAACACTCGCTTTTGTAGGCGGAATAAGTTTTGGCGGAGTTTCTTCCACTCTTGCTTCTTCCAAAGTTCACTATGTTTGCACATGTGTCTAACTATGCTCTTCTAGAGTTTGTGTTTTCTGGATACCCGTGCCCAGTTTTTGAGCACATCCTACCCGACAGTGGGGATTAAGTTTGACATAACTTACCGAAGTTTCGACCGTTCCTCAGACCCATAGTGCTGTCGTTTTTACTTGTTCCGTTCTATAGATTCTGTGACGATTTAGGGTAGTCCAATTTGCCTATCCTCTTCTCAGAGATTACAACTGTCAACAGCACAACGTTGTGAGAATGAGAGGATAAAGTCTCGCATGTATTAATCAGATTGCGGCTTTTTCATCAGACACTTTTTCAGGACTTTTGCTACTGTTACCCGTTTCGTCTTCCCCGTTAGCGGCAGTGTGGCACATCTGATTTACCTCTGATTCCGCCCTGGTGCCAGCTTCACTCTGCTAGGATGTCGCCTGCTCGGTGTGGCCAGATAGGGAGTCACTTGGTCTCTTCAAGGAGTGGATTCTCACCACTATCCGTAGAACAGTTAGAATTTTTTGGGCTGTCGCCCGCGATTCCCTAAGTCATACCCCACTCTGTTTGAGTGGCTCCTACTCAGAACAAGCCGCACGC
>NZ_JAAHHX010000342.1:0-2165 GCF_010672065.1 Moorena sp. SIO4A1
CTCAATCAGCATGGCTATACAACCAAGCGTGGTCAGCAGTGGAAACGGATCTCGGTTAAGCGGGTTTTAGACCGGCTATACGGTAGAACCCCTAGGGTGTCTAGTTTGCCTCAAAACCCCAGTCAAGGGAACTTAAATCAGTAAGTAAATCAGTAAGCTCCAAGCTGGTAAAGTAGTTAGAACACCTGAAACAGAACGTTAGATAAGCCAGGGTACCTGATCGGACAATCCCATCGGACAATCCCATCGGACAATCCCATCGGACAATTGCCAAGCTAGGTCAGCAATGCCTAATTATTTGCCCCTAAGCCCAAATGGTGAAAGTCCCAGTATCCCTGGCAACCTATAAAAGCCAAAAGCTATGTCATATAAGGGTTAAAGATTATTTTGCTGTAACATCTATTTATTATATACCTTTATACAAGTTATGTGCATATTATTTCTGGATTTGCGGGATTTGTCCGTAACATCCCTCTAAAAAAACCCAGGCTCAGTAAATACACCAGCGCCATAGTGTGTAGCGGTTGGCGGCGGTCGTAGGTCACGGAAGTTCACGTATCAAATTAATTATGCAACTCAACGATCGACTTATCTGCGCCCCAACCCTAGAAGAGGCAATAGATCATCAGCCTTTGATCGTTGCTCCTGACACCCTCCTAATCGACGTAATTGCTTTGATGAGTCAGGAGGGAGGCAAAAGTTGTTCATTGCCCAATTTATACTCACCATCAGACCAGCTCAGCATTCGTGAGCCACGGTCTAGCTGCGTTTTGGTAATGCACTCAGACAAGTTGCTGGGAATATTTACTGAGCGCGATATTGTCCGGCTAACAGCTAATGGCATTAACTTTCAAGAGGTAACAGTAGCTGAGGTCATGGCACAGCCGGTGATTACGTTTCCTCAAACTGCTTGTCGGGATATCTTTGCTGCCTTATTTATATTTCGTCGGTTTCGGATTCGCCACTTACCAATTGTGGATGATCACGGTCAGCTTGTGGGTGTTGTCTCACCAGAGCGAATTCGCCAGGTCTTGCGACCAGCCAATCTGCTCAAGTTACGACGGGTATCAGAAGTGATGACCCCCCAGGTGGTTAATGCGCTTCCAACTGTCTCAGTATTGAGTTTAGCCCGACTCATGAATAAGCACCGAGTTAGTTGTGTGGTCATTACCTCCGACCATGGAGAGGATATCTGTATGCCAGTGGGGATTGTCACAGAGCGGGATATTGTCCAATTTCAGTCTCTCAAGCTGAATTTGTCTAAAGTCCAGGCTCAGGATGTGATGAGTACACCTCTATTTCTGCTGAGTCCTGAGGATTCTCTATGGACAGCTCATCAGGAAATGCAAAAGCGTCGTGTGCGGCGATTGGTGGTGTCTTGGAATTGGGGTAAAGAAATTGGTATTGTCACCCAAACAACCCTGCTGCGAGTGTTTGACCCAATGGAAATGTATGGCATTGTGGAGACATTGCAGCAAACCGTTGAGCAATTAGACCCAGCCAAAGAATCCGTGAACAAATCCCACAAAGCCATTCCCCCTGGTGAGGAGTTTGGGAAGATGGCAGAAAATGCGATCGCTTTATCAGGAGATAGGTTTAATCATAAATCAGAGTCACCCAACACAGACCAAAACACAGACCAAAACAGAAAACTAACAGTAATTTTGTCAAAACCGATAGAGGGTCAAGGATTAAATCATTCCCAACAGTGTGAGGATTTCAACTATCCCAAAAGTAACTTGAGCACCAGTCAAGATTATCAACTGTGTATCTTGCTCAACACTATTCAAGCTATTCTAGAAAACCTAGCTAACCACTCTAACCTATCATCAGAATTACGTCAAAGCCAGCTTAATTCAGCCTTAGATCATCTTGATCAAATGCGAGAGCTAATACAGAAACCCCTTAACCTGTCTTGTCGAGATCAGGTGGTGGTAGATCAGGTAGGTACTTCTAGCAGTTAAGCTAATCCAGATTTAAGGGACATATTTGACTTGGTCTGAGTTTGTTGAACGGTGTTCGCCGTAGGCGTCCCTTGTTGGGTAGGTTAACGGTTAACAAAAACTAATTGGAATTCTTTGAGTGCTGGTAAAAAGTTTTTGTTTTCATGACTAGGGCGCGTCAGTTTAATCAGGGCAAAACGTTGGATAGGAGTTAGTTCTGCC
>NZ_JAAHHX010000343.1:0-2165 GCF_010672065.1 Moorena sp. SIO4A1
CGATTTGACTTCAGTCCCAGACAGTTTACTTTGTTGAAGCAATGTTGCCTGAACGCGATACTGAATCATCCCCACATTGCCAATTCCAACTGTCGGAGCTAAATCAAGCTGCGCTAAAACCGGATGAGTTAGATCTGGATAAGAACAATTCACCACAGGAGCTGGGAAATCAATTTCTCGAACGGCTGACATAACTGTTGTGATTGGTGGAAGCTGAGCTGGAATTTGAGCAGCAAATCCTGCCATTCGTAGGACTTTAGCCACTGGGTGTTGGCATTCACGCAAATACCAAGGCGAAAATAAACTAGCGCATTGAACAATCAGATCGGGGCGTTGGTCACGCAAAAGTTGCTCAACGGCGTCTTGCTGCTCTGCATCCAGTTCAAAAAATCGTACTTTGATTTGACTACATGCAGCTAATAGCTCAGCAAAGGTAACACCAAACTCAATTCGGCGACCTGCCAGGATTAATTCATCAATCTCAGCAAACTTCGAGATCTCAGCAGCAAGCCTCTGACCCAAATCCCCTAAACCAATAATCAAGAGTCGATAACTCATAGTTATTTAAATGATATTTAGCTAGACCGCGAGAAGCCCCGCGCTTTACCTGACAAGGTAAGCGTCGGGATGATAGCGAGACAGTGAAGCGAAGCGGAACTGTCAAGTGGAAGTTATTGGATCAGGGAAACGAGCTATCAAGTTTCTAAGTACTTCGGACTGATTCATTCCTCTTCGTTCTGCTTCTTGTTCTAACTTCTTTTTCTCATATTCGGTTAACCGAATTGTCATCTTTATTTTTTTCATTCTGACTTGCCATTTGACTAGCTGTATATTATATATATAGTAGGTCGATAAATAGGAGGGCAAGCGCAATGAGAGCTGCTTATCAATACAGATTAAGACTGACAAAGAAACAAATGCTCGAGCTAGAGCGATGGTTGGAAATGCTACGTTGTCAGTATAACTATTTGCTAGCTGATCGGTTTAATTGGTATGAACAGAATCGCTGCTCCATTAATGCTTGTCCTCTTATTTGCCATTTGCCAAATTTAAGGGATAAACCTGATTATTTTTCCCAAAAACAAACACTCCCACAACTCAAGAAAAATAGACCTTGGTACGGTCAAATTCATTCTCAGGTTTTGCAGGATTGTGTCAAACGGGTAGATTTGGCCTTTAAACGGTACCTTAAAGGCGATTGCAACGGGAAGCGGAGTGGAAAACCTAGATTTAAAGGCAAAGGCCGGTACCGTTCTTTGACTTTTCCGTCACTTGGAAAGGATCCTATTAGTGGCAATCAATTAAAGTTACCTAAATTTGGGTGGGTCAAAATGATCTACCACAGGCCAATTCCCAATGGTTTTAAAATCAAGACAGCTACGATTACCCGCAAGGCGGATGGCTACTATGTTACTTTGTCTATTCAGGATGATACTATTCCTAAAATAATCCCCGTGGATCAGGTTTCTGATCCTATAGGGATTGATCTGGGTCTTAAATCGTTTTTGATCAAATCAGATGGTACGGAGGTAGGGATTCCTCAGTATTACCGAAAGGCTCAAAAAGGATTGGCGAAAATTCAAAAAGCGGTTAGTAGATCCAAAAAAGGTAGCAATAACCGAAAAAAGGCTGTAGCCAAATTAGGCAAGGCTCACAAAAAAGTAGCTGATACCAGAAAAGACTTTCATTTTAAGACGACCAAGGAGCTGTTAAACAATCATGATTTAGTAGCTCATGAAAAGCTCAATATCAAGGGTCTAGCCAAGACGAAAATGGCTAAATCAGTTCTAGATGCTGGATGGGGTCAATTCCTGTCAATCCTTGCAACCAAAGCCGAAAATGCTGGGTTGTTAACGGTTGCTGTGAATCCTAAAAACACTAGCCAGAACTGTTCTAATTGTGGTAAAAAGGTACCCAAAAAACTTAAAGACCGCATTCATTCCTGTCATCATTGTGGGTATATCGCAGACAGGGACGTTAATGCGGCTAAAAATATTTTGTATTTGGCGGTGGGGCGTCCCGCTAGTAATAAAGCTTGCCGAGTAACCGAACCGTTGGGTGGTGTTGGCAAGAAGCCCGCGTTGTCCCGTTAGGGCAACGTCGGGAGTACGTCACAAAGGGCTTGTTTTGTTCGAGTACAGTAGCGACTGCTTGTAACCACTGTA
>NZ_JAAHHX010000344.1:0-2161 GCF_010672065.1 Moorena sp. SIO4A1
TCATCTGGTTGAGTTAACCGCTGCTGCATTAGCTAAAGGCTTTTTCGCCTGAGCTAAAACTCGCTTTAAGACACTAGGTTTGCCAGACAAAAATTGTTCGATTTCCTGAACTCCTTTCGTCTGATTACATTTGTGACAAGCAATAGCTAAGTTACAGACTCGGTTAGAGCCTCCCCTAGCTAATGGCTTGATATGCTCTATTTCTAGAGGAGTGTTAGCTGCTCCACAGTAAGCACATTGGCGGTTCCATTTTTCAAGTAGATACTCCCGTAGTTCATACCCGTACAATGTGCCTTGCTGATACTCGACACCAGATATTTCGGGATTTTCCATTTTTTGAGTGTCAAAACGGACTAACTCCTGAGAAATACCAACAATTGGGCATAATCTACTTAACTTTTTAGTCCAAGTCAAGATATTGTGAACTCGTGACATTAAACTAGGAGCTAGCCAGCCAACTGAGCGTTTTCGATTCAAAAATCTAGGCTGACGGTAACGAGTTTTCCGGTTACGCCTAGAACGCCTTAACCGCCTACGAGAGATTAGAGCATCTCTGATTTGAAAACCCCTGTGAGTTAGTTCAGCTCCCCAAACAACTTTATTATCCTGGACAATGGCTAAGCCCGTAGTCTTAGCACCGGGGTCTATTTTGAGTTGATGTTCGTGGGTTACACAGTTTTTGACCTCCAATTCTGGCATAATGATTGTGAACGGGTATCTTTTTAGAACTCTTGCTTTCCCCTGTTTGAGTAGAATTCTGGCTCTAGCAGGCTGACAAGGGTCTAATGGTTTTTTGTTTTTGTCGAGTACAAATACGCGCATAATTACGTTTACTCCTATTTCTAGGGTTAAGTTCGCTGAGTGCTTCGCACACGCTGCCGCGAACGCTAATGTTGTCAGTCGGTACTATCCAAATTGCACTCCCTTAACCTGATACAGATGTTTAACAATTTGGTTCTAGAGCTTGGAACTAGCGACGCATCCCAAGGTAGGAACTTGAACACTTACTGACAACGGAGTCCGCTTAGGACTTAAGCTGGTCAAGTATTGAGGTTACAAGCCCCCGGATTCTATGCGTGGGGTTGCACTACTCCCAGGTTCTTGACAGAAATAATAGATCAGCAACTAGGACAAGACTTCCCCAGTAACTCTACTAGTAGAGTACTTTAATAACCCACCCTACTATTTATAACTATTTCTAGGGATTTATAGGGTTTGTTGCCCAGTTTTTTCTAAATCCTACAGAATGCTCCTGTGTTTTCTAGCTATTGCTAAGGCGTAGCCAAGAAATTCCAAGCAGAGCCTTCTTCACAGATTATGGCAAATTCCGTCTTACTGAGTGGAGCTAACCCCTCTAGCCAACTGTTAAGTTTAAAAAACTTAAAACCACACTGGTTGACTAGGAAATCATACATCATACCTGGCGTTGTTTTATAATCAACCATGGCAGTACGACCAAATTCAAAGACTAGGTAAGGCTTGTGGGTTTTTAAGGTTCGGATAGCACCTTTGAAAACCTGAAACTCTGCTCCTTCTGTATCTACCTTAATAAACTTAACTTTGAAGTCAGGTTGAAGGATGTCATCAAGTTTTTGAGTTTTGATGGCAATCGATTCTGTTTGAGCATTGTTATAGCCCCAATGGGTGTAGTCTCTGTGTTTTAGACCACTGAGTGCTGGGGCATCAACAACATGGAAGAACGTGGTTTCTCCCTCTAAATCACTCAAGGCAATTTGCCTAACATCAACCTTTGGGAACCGTTTTTCCAGCCGAGTAGCCAGTCGGGGAACCGGCTCGAAAGCATAGTGCTGACCGAGGGGAGCCACTTGGCATATTTTTGTCAACACACTCCCCATGTTGGCACCCACATCGATACAGTTTGAGGATTTGTCTAAAATCCGCTTCATAATCTGATAGACATAGGTGTCATCTTCCCTGCTCCTCAGGATATCTTTGCTGGGAGGGTTGATTAAATCAACAATACTTCTTGCCGCAGGCTCAAACGGTGTGCCAATCAATAACTCTTTCAGGTGAGTTTTGATTGTTAAAGGTAGATTCATTTTTTAGCTGCGTATAAAGCTTAGCTTTTAAGTTCTAGCATAAACTAATCGGTGGGGATCAGCTGTATTTACAATAGTTTACAAAAAAACCTATTTTTAAA
>NZ_JAAHHX010000345.1:0-2159 GCF_010672065.1 Moorena sp. SIO4A1
GTATTTTAGTTTATAGGTTCCCCCCCAGGATAAAGTCATTAAGTCCCAGTAAACCATTAGAATCAACATAAGCAATAGTCTCATTACCAAAGCTAATGCGAGTGCCGTTGACAATATTAACACCATGCACAATACCATTGAATGGGTTGAAATCGTAATTGTTAAATTGTCCGGAAATCACAATTTTATCAAAGTTGCGCTCGAAATTGTCAATGACCGCATAATCTACTGCACCAGGATTTGTATAATAGACGGTATTCGGAATCGCTACTAGGTTATTGGTGCCCAGTATAATCAGGTCACGACGGGCATCTAAAACACCAGGGTCAAGGATATCAATTTCACCAGCACCTTTCAAAATATCATTAGTACCGTTCAGGGTATCTGAACCCAAACCTCCAACTAGAGTATCTTTACCATTATCACCAGTGAGGAAATCGTTACCAGCATTCCCAAAGAGACGGTCATTACCAAAACCACCATCGAGGGTGTCGTTACCAAGATTTCCAAACATCCGGTCGTTGCCAAGATTTCCAAACATCCGGTCACGACCAAAACCACCATCGAGAGTGTCGTTACCAAAACCACCATCGAGGGTGTCGTTACCAAGATTTCCAAACATCCGGTCGTTGCCAAGATTTCCAAACATCCGGTCGTTGCCACCTAGACCACGCATCAGGTCGTTGCCACCTAGACCACGCATCAGGTCATTAAAAGGGGTACCTCTTAGGTTATTGTTGAAGTTGTTACCAATAATATTTGCCAAACCATTTACTCCTTATCGATTGCAATTATTTTTAAAATTTGTGGATTGTTATGCTCAAGGAAATTTACCCTATTTGTGTGAGTGAGACCCTGAAAAACTATTCAAGAACTACCCATTATTAATAGGAGTGGTTTAGAAATTAAGAATCAAGGCTTTTTGAAAACCTGCACTATATTAATCACTCCAAAAATCCAAATTTTCTACAGTTTTATATAAACTTTTGTAACAAATTACTGAAAACTTGAAAATTACAGTCCAAAGCAATTGAGTCAACGACACCCCAACACCCAATACCCTGATGCGTGTTTCAGAATCTGAAGTGCTACATTTCGTTGTCTTTGACGCTACCCTAGGCATAAGTCAGTAAACCAAGTACTTTAGCGCTTGTCCCCGGCTGCGGCTGGGGTTTTTCATTGGGCATCTGCTGACTGTCTCCATCCTCAAGGGGTCTTTCCGGAAAGAAAGTTAGATTTGAGGTGCTAACAGCAGAACAGATGAGGCACCTTGTAGATGAGACTAGTTACCCCGTTGGAAGCTTGTCAGATTTTAGATGTCCCGATGGAAATGCTTGAAAGCATGACAGCGGCAGGGATGATCAAGATGAGACGGACTCAACATGGCATACGGCGCTATGACCTAGACTCGCTCCAGGGGAACTTGAAGAGGATGATCAATCCAGCAAACTTTCCGGAAGGTAGGCCGGTGATTGACCGCATGGTTACACCAAATGAGGCGGCCAAGGCTCTGGGAGTAACCACTAGGACTTTGAGGAACTGGGAGGCGGCAGGCAAAATAAAGGCGACCAAGAACAAGAAGGGTAGGAAAATCTACGACTTGGACTCGGTAGTCTATGAGGATTGATTTGAGTTGCTTTCCGGAAAGCAATAAAGGAATTCTACACGAGGGTTGACTGGTTGTGATTCAGGTATGGTCAAGGATACAGCAAAAATTACTCCTATCAACTATTTCACACTTTCCGGAAAGCAATCTAATGGTGGAGATAGGCAAACCACCTTGATACTTAACCCGATGGCTGCGATCGCTTTATCTATCAAAACGGCTTCCAACTGGACCTGGGAAGAATGCGGTCAACCGTGTCAACCTTTGTATAGCGATGGATATATTTTGGTCGCTAAGGCTGAAAAGCTTGCTATATAAAAGTTCCAGCAACCATCTGAACTGTCCCACTTTTGTCCCCAAACGGGACAGTCAATATTGGGAAGTCACGATTTTACGTTGATATAGCCTGTTTTCTACAAGTTTCCCAAGTATCGAAAATGGGACAGTTGCCTCTAGCGACCACTTTTTCTCTACTGCTATACAAAGGCGAGAGTGACAAAAGAGGGCTAAAGACACTACTTTTGCCAACCTTACGATTCATAGTTAGGCGAGA
>NZ_JAAHHX010000346.1:0-2156 GCF_010672065.1 Moorena sp. SIO4A1
CGCCACCTTGCTCAAGAGTCAAGAAGAAGCTTTCTTGCTTACTAGCAACATTATTACCTGCATCGCTTTGAGCTTCAGAAGCAGTATTACCGGAAGCAGTAGCAGTATTACCGATATCTACTTTAACATTAACTGTAGTATTGAAAAGTTCGTTTTCTACGATGCTGCTGGTAGTGCTGAAAATGCTGGTGAAGTTGTTGCTTAAAGAAAGTCCACCTTGAACTTTGCTAGCTTCAACGGACTCTAGATGATTTAGGTCAGAAATAAGCATTGATTTTCTCCTTCTTGGTTGTTAATTTTATTGGTAACGCCGAGGATTGACTATCCTGAAGCAATCACACTGAAGCAATCAAACCTAAACCTGAGTGTAATCATGTTCATATAGAACTGAAGGTACTGCATTCTATTAGGATATGAAGACACCCAGGTTTAAAAGTTAATGAATCAGGAAAATATCCTGACTAATTACTACTGGATAGCAGAGAATCCAATACCTTGAGACTTAGTAGCAGTTACGCCACCTTGCTCAAGAGTCAAGAAGAAGCTTTCTTGCTTACTAGCAACATTATTACCTGCATCGCTTTGAGCTTCAGAAGCAGTATTACCGGAAGCAGTAGCAGTATTACCGATATCTACTTTAACGTTAACTGTAGTATTGAAAAGTTCGTTTTCTACGATGGTGCTTTTAGTTTTGAAAACGCTTTGGAAATTGTTGCTTAATGAAAGTCCACCTTGAACTTTGCTAGCTTCAACGGACTCTAGATGATTTAGGTCAGAAATAAGCATTGATTTTCTCCTTCTTTGTTGTTGATTTTTTTTGTTTCGAGCAGCTTTGTTTGAGCTGTTGATATAACTATATCCAGATTCCCCTAGGCATGTCTCGCCAATTTGGCTTCAACCTTTTATTTTTTAAAAATTACTGAATTTACTATAAGTATTTATTCAGTAGTAACGAATTCTGTATTAGTTCAAAGAGATTGGTAATTTTGATGGCGTTGTATCGAAGTACTTTATTATTTAGGAACCGGTCATTATATCTAACCTAATTAAAAACATGCTGGCCACTTTGGCTTAATATTTATGCTTTACTCCTCCCACAACTAAATAGTGAGCAATAATCGATTCTGAATTAGTTCAAAAAAATTGGTAATTTTGATGGGCTTTTATTGAAGTAGTTTATTAGTTATAAACTGGTAATTATATCTAATTTAATTTTAAAAAATAACGCCACTTTGGCTTGATAATAATGATTGACTCATCCCACAACTAAATAGTGACTAGTAACCGATTCTGAATTAGTTCAAAGAGATTGGTAATTTTGATGGGGTTGTATTGAAGTACTTTATTATTTAGGAACCGGTTATTATATCTAATATAATTAAAAAAATGCTTGCCACTTTGGCTTAATATTTATGGTTGAATCATCCCACAAGTAAAATAGGTGCTAAAGTCCGTGGGATGTCGAGTCATTAGTTAATAGCAAAGGGAACAGGGAGCAGGGAGTATAGGAAGTGTGAGGAGACGGGGCGTATCGGGCGTGTGGGACCTGTGGGGACATGGGGAGATGGGGAGATGAAATTAATAATGTGTAGCCCTGTGAGGGCTAAGAATTGGTATAACCTGAGTTCGATATAAGCGATCGCTTTAGGAAAGACTAAGGACAGGACTTACGCACAGAATCCATGGGTAGGGTGGGCAAGGTTTTGTCCACCCTACAGGTAGATTTAAATTGAGAGATTTCCGTAAGTCCTAAGAGTACTAGAACTGTTTCATTCCCGCCTGTAATCAGATAAAAAAACGCCTCGTCCATCAACAGGTGTGACCCGTGATGGCGTTCGCGTAGCGTGACCTACGGTCAAGGGATTGCTCGCCATCACGGAAAGCGCACCTAATGGACAAGGCAGTTATTAATGAATTAGTTCGACCACAGGCTTAGTCTGATCTGCTGTGGTGGGAACCAGTGCTGGTGATGATAAGGAGCATGGGTAAGAAAATCATTACACCTGCTCACCACAGGGAAACCAAACAGTCTCGCCGTAAATAATCGGCTAACTTCTTGAGCATGGATTCCTCTTCTTCCAGTTCAGCGATCAACTGCTGTTCTTGATCGCCACCGTGGACCTGTGAGGTTTTCTTGCCAAGGGTCTCTACATAAA
>NZ_JAAHHX010000347.1:0-2155 GCF_010672065.1 Moorena sp. SIO4A1
AGAGAAAATTTCTGGTCTGTATGAACTCGCAATTATGGGTGATATTCGAGGCATCCAAGAAGAAGCTAATTTGATTGAACAGTTGGATCATAAATTCATACCCTTTGCTCAAAAATTGCGTAAATTATCAAAAGGTTTTCAAGAACGACAAATATTGGAATTTGTTGGAAAGTACATGGATAAAAAAGACCACGAAGCTCCTCGAAAATAAAGCGATGCAGCGAGGTAGCGCGGTCTTGGGGGTCCCCCCCATGAGCGACTACCGGTGCGGTATTGGGGGTTTCCCCCATGAGCGACTGCATCAAGAAAAGGATTTCAAAAAACCTGATAAAGTTACTAAAAAATAAACTCTATATCTTTAAAAAACAATCGCAATCTAAATGAATATTTGACCCAGTAATAAGTTATTATAGTTTTTAAGGTTTATTTTTAAATAGCACTATTTAAAAACCCCAATAACGAGTTCATGTGATTATGAATATTTCCTCAGTAACTCAAACTAATCATCATTCCTCTTCCAGGAAAATCAGCCTAACAACTGAAAGCTATAACAAAATTGGCTATAAAGGTGTAATTGTTATTGTTGATGATAGTCCGACTAATTTAGGGGTGATGTTTGAGTTGTTGAGCAATTCTGGCTTCAAAGTCTTAGTCGCTCAAGATGGCTATAGTGCGCTCCAGAAAGTTAACTATGCTCAACCGGATCTAATCTTACTGGATATTATGATGCCCGGAATTGATGGGTTTGAAACTTGCCGTCGCTTGAAAGCTCAAGAGTCAACTAGAGACATCCCAGTTATTTTTATGACCGCTCGTACTGATACTCTCGACAAAGTTAAAGGTTTCAGGCTCGGTGCAGTAGATTATCTCACTAAACCAGTGCAGCACGAAGAAGTAAGAGCGAGAGTAAACACTCACTTGAAACTCGGGCGTTTACAAAAGCAACTACAAGCACAAAATTTTCAGCTGCAACAGGAAATTAAGCAGAAACAAGAAGCTGAGCATAAATATCGCAGTATCTTTGAAAATGCCACTGAAGGCATTTTTCAAGTTACACCAGAAGGACAATTTATTACCGCTAATCCAGCACTCGCACGTATTTTGGGCTATCAGTCGCCAAAAGAACTGATTAATCAAGTCACGGATATTGGTCAACAACTCTACCTTGCACCGATGCGTCGTGACGATATATTAGCCCTAATCCACAAAGAAGAAACGTTATCAGAGGTTGAGTCCGAGGTCTATCGGAAAGATGGTATAGTAATTTGGATTTCGGAAAATATACGAGCAGTCAGAGACAATTTTGGTGATTTACTCTACTACGAAGGCACACTTAGCGACATTACAGAGCGCAAAAAAGCTGAAGATGAACTTCGTCGTGCCCGAACCGAAGCTGAGCTTTTGCTGCTTAATATTTTGCCCCAACCGGTCGCAGAACAGTTAAAAAAAGGAGAACGTACTCTGGCAGAAAGTTTTGAAGATGTAACTGTTTTGTTTGCTGATTTAGTTGACTTTACCAAACTCTCAACCCAAACCTCTCCCACCGAACTGGTCGAAATTCTCAATGTAATTTTTTCAGAGTTTGACCAACTAGCTGAGGAGCATGGTGTCGAAAAAATTAAGACGATTGGTGATGCTTATATGGCTGTTGCCGGTCTGCCAAAAGCCTGCAAGTATCATGCGGATGCGATCGCTAAAATGGCATTGGATATGCAAAAATTAATTGCCCAGTACAATGCTCAAACGAATCACAATTTCCGTCTCAGGATTGGCATCAACAGTGGACCAGTGGTGGCTGGGGTAATTGGAATCAAAAAATTCAGCTATGATTTGTGGGGTGATACCGTAAATATGGCTAGCCGTATGGAATCTCAGGGTATACCAGGTGGCATTCAGGTTACAGTTACTACCTATGAGAAATTAAAAGATAAGTACCGGTTTGAGCAACGGCAACCGTTTGAAGTCAAAGGAAAAGGGAAAATGACTACTTATCTGCTCACAGGTCCATTAGCAATGGGTAATGGGTAATGGGTAATGGGTAATGGGTAATGGATAATTGACCTAACTATACTTGATACCAAGTTGCGATCAAACGTACAACTTTCTCTTCCGCCAATCTCTTTATTTCCCTATCTCCCTATCTCCCCATGTCCCC
>NZ_JAAHHX010000348.1:0-2153 GCF_010672065.1 Moorena sp. SIO4A1
TACAAGACTTTCCGTTTACAGCCCTCCAACGGTTTGAAGGACTCAACTTTGAAGAGAAAGAGTCTACAGGGACAGCTAATCCTAAGCTCGATAATCGCATCCTGCGGCTGGAGGTAGATATTCTAAAACGGCGAGGTTTTCAGCCTTATTGGGAGCGGTACTAATACCCTTTCAATTTAGTTTTTATGATTAGGGCAAGATGTTAGCTTTTAGGTGTTAGCTTTTAGGTGTTAGGTTTTAGTCCTTAAAGCCTAGCACCTGATAGCATTTCGATTTTATTTATGAACCAAGCAGCCTGTTTAAATAAGACTTGAAGCTAGTTTAACATCTCAAATTAAACTTATATATATAAATAGATAGCCAAGAAGGTAATGGACTAATGATACCCCTATCAAATTGTAACTACGTAGGTAAATTAGACCAAATATTTCCCCAGCAACCAATGTAACTAGTATCGCTTGAGTTCCTAGGCTAACGTGAAACATTCCAAATAAAATTGCTGCAATAAAAACAGAAAAGTAACCTTTTTCATCTAGGAGAAATCGTTGCAAAGCTGTTTGCACAGTAGCTCGGACAAACTCTTGTATATAAGAGTGTATAAAATAAGTGAATGACATCACAGATACTAAAGATATCGGAAATTTTAATATTTTTGATGTTAATTGATTTCCGGTCGTAATTAGATCTATTCCAAAGGCTATTAACCCTATTAATATAATTCCTAATCCACTGATTATCAAGCCATCTAAAACAGATTTTTTAAAATTTATTTTTGTCACTCCTACTTGATCTAAAGAAATATTAAACTTTGTCAAGGTAATTAAAGCAGGAATGACTATTACTACAAGATGTATCCAAATAAACGCCACTGAATAAAGATTCAGAAAATTTGGGAAAAAATCATCCAAACATGAATTAATCAGTATTGCGATCAGCGACATCACGAATATGATTACGAAAAACAAGCCAAAATTATTGCGTTCTTTTAGCTGGTCGATTTGTTCTTGGAGATTAGCTGTATATTGAGTAGTCCAATATCGTAGACGCTTACTGACGTCATAAGTTATTGCTTCATCTATAATCTTGATGATTTCTTGAGCGTCATCGACATTCTCAAGCAGCTGGGTTCTAGATAAGATATAAACTTCAGTATTCGGTTGTGCTATTACAGAGCAAGTTCTAGGTCCTTCATCGAAGAATGACATTTCTCCGAAAGTTTCCCCGGCTAGGATTTCTCCAAATTTAATATTTGTATTAGTACGGGTTTCAACTTTCAATAAATCAACGGCTCCTGAGATAATAAAGTAAATTTCACTACTATATTCTCCTTCTTTGACAATCAACTCTTCCTGAGAGTATTTTTTAATTTCTCCAATCTTCTCTACCTCTTTTAACTGATCTTCGTTCAGGTATCCTAAAATATCAAACTTCTCTAACATGGATTAATACTGCCCATTTGAGGGTAACAATAAATCAAATCAACAAATCAAATCAACGACTTAGTCGCTGTTTTTTTTTAAAGTATCAAAAAATGATACAGATGGCAAAGCCATAATTTAAAGAATTATGACTGTGATATATTTTGCTCTTTACTTGCGTATTACCACTGACATTATAACGGTTTGGGGTTTATTTTAAGAGCGATTGCTTTAGTGGTGGGAAGCTTCAGAGGTTCGTTCCACTTCTTCAACCAAAATTACTGGAATTGGACTGGTTTCTAACACTGCCTGAGATACGGAACCGACCAGGACTTGCTGCCAGGGTTGATGTCCCCGTTTTCCGATCACTATATCTGTTACTTGATGCTCTTGGGCTATGCGAACAATTTCTTTGGGAATCGAACCGGTTACGGTAATAAACTGATGCCGAATATCCAAGAGCAAGCGTTTGGTTTGGTTCTGTAACTGCTTGACTTCTGGCTGATTTGATGTGGTGATCACATGTAAAACAATAACTTCCCCATTACTTCGTCTTGCTAAATCTGCTACTTTAGTTAATACGTGGGTGGCTAAACTAGAGGTATCGACAGCGGCTAGTAGGAGAGTATGAGAGGCAACGGTTACTTTGGTGGGGTCTACAGGGTCTTGGGATAAGAGTTTAGGGGCAAAGGTGGGAATTGCCCAAGCCCCTAGGGGTGCGGTAATCAAAATCGA
>NZ_JAAHHX010000349.1:0-2150 GCF_010672065.1 Moorena sp. SIO4A1
CGAAAAAGTCGCTAGTTTCTTGCAACATTACAAACCAGCCTAGGACAAGAAAAGGTATAGTGTTGGAAATCAGATGAGAAAAACCACCGTGGAGAAAAGGGGCAAATAAAATACCCCGCAGCCCAATCGGGTTACGGGGGATGATGCCATATAGATCAAGTTTCCTTCCAAAAATGAATATATCCACCAGCTCTACAATCCACATCAGAGCGACCCATCCACCGAGGATTATTGCCTGAGTTTGTAACTCACTGGTTATTGATTGTTTTTCCTGCCTAGTCATCGTTGATCAGTTTATGGTGAACAATAATATCGAAACCAATAGACAAATACCGACATTGGCTTACTTCGCAGGTCTTGAGCCATGTCTACACACTAACGTAATTAAATAATGACTAATAATTATAAATAGTTAGAGGGTCTATCGCCTCTGGGAGCTCAAATCCAAATACCCGGGAATAAAAATACAACTCCCCTTCGAGAGTCCGTTTAATCGTTTCTGCTTTACGAAAACCGTGTTGCTCCCCTTCATAGGTGACATAGGCTACAGGTAACCCCTTAGCCTTCAAAGCTGCCACCATCATTTCTGCTTGACTAGGAGGAACTACCTTGTCTTCTAGCCCCTGGAAGAAAATTACAGGACACGACAGTTGGTCTGTGAAATGAATAGGCGATCGCTGTTGATATAAATCTTTACGTTCTGGATAAGGACCGATCAAGCCATCTAGATACCGGGACTCAAATTTGTGGGTATCCTTGGCTAGTACCTCCAAATCACTGATACCGTAGTAGCTAGCGCCAGCTTTAAACACATCTCGGAATGTCAGAGCAGCTAGAGTTGTATACCCCCCAGCACTCCCCCCAGCAATTGCCAGTCGCTCACCATCAACTAGTCCTTGCTCAGCTAGGTATTGCGCGCCATTGGTGCAGTCATCAACATCCACAATCCCCCAGTTGTTTTTCAGGCGCTGACGATAGTCCCGCCCATAGCCAGTACTCCCACCATAGTTGACATCTAGCATGGCAAAACCACGAGAGGTCCAGTATTGAATTTTTAGGTTAAACGCACTGGAAGTCGCTGCCGTAGGTCCACCGTGGCTTTTGACAATTAGGGGTGGTTTTTCAGACTTTGGTGCAGTGTAGTCTTTGTTTTGTGGTGGGTAGAAGAAACCATAGGCGGTCAGTCCATTAGTTGTCGGAAATGCGATCGCTTGAGGCCGCGATAGATAGCCAGTATCGATAGCTAACTCACGCTTATTCCTTAATACATTGATTTGTCCATTTGTCAAGTCCAACTGAACAATAGCGCTTGCTTCTGTTACGGAACCAGCGATAAAAACCGCTTGATTATCAGCTACCTTTAGGTCGGAAATACTGGTGTATGGTGTAGCAATCACCGACCGCTGCTTCGTTTTTAGGTCAATACTAGCTAAATACCAGTTTCCTGCCTGAGTATAGGTACATATGATTCGATTGGCACCATCGAAGCCATAAGTAGACATGCCAAAGACCCACTGGGGTAGTCCAAACTCGGCTTCCATTTCACACAGGGGTTCGATTTCCCCTTGGGTTGGTTGCCAGCGGTAGAGATTCCACCAATTAGTGCGATCGCAAACAAAGTAAAGCACACCATCTGGTGACCACTCTGGCTGAAATACCGACTCATCTACCCCACCAGCAATGGGCTCTGCAACACCTAGAGAACCATCGGTTAATATTGGAGCTACCCAGAGTTGAGTACCATCCCAGGGCATATTGGGATGATTCCAGCTTAGCCACGCCAGTTTAGAGCAATCGGGACTTAGGCGCGGCGAGGAGTAAAAGTCACAGCCAGAGGCTAGCACTTGAATATCTTCACCGTTTTCTAGGCTGATGCTAACCAAGGTATTTACTGGTTCCCCATCCACTGTGTGGTTTTCTCCGACACAGATTATACGTCCCCGTTGCTGGTCAATTACCCCATCACCATAGCGCCAGTTAGCTATAGGGGTTAGGGGTTGGGGTTTGGAGCTTGGGGTTTGTAAACGAAAAGGCAATAGACCTATAGAGGAATTCCTAAAAAAGAAACCAGGCTTGCTGCAAAAAATCAAAAATAAGGCGAAACAACCATTATCAGATGCAGCAGCGGTGAATACAACTCGGAACAGAAT
>NZ_JAAHHX010000035.1:0-62484 GCF_010672065.1 Moorena sp. SIO4A1
GTCTTTTTCACGCGCGTTATCGCTGTTCCAAGGCGTCACAACTCAGGTGGGGCTTCAGGGTCAACCTTTTGGGCATAAAACTTACCATGCTCTGTCTTAACAGTAAGTATACACCCGGATTTGATATAACCCATGTGCGGACGCTTACGTAGGGCTTACAGCCCCTCATAATGAGCGGGCAGGATTAATGACCGGCTGCATTAGTACATATGTACTAAGTTGTGCGTGGAATTGAACACAGCGTGACAGTTCTGCTTATTTTTTGTCTAATTCTTCTCACTTTTTGTCTAATCAGTTATAATAGACGAGCAAGTAATGGTGAATTAAAGTCTATTAAAGTTGATGACCAAAGGCGAAAATGCACCGGTTAACGACAGTAGACATCAAACCTCCTGTGGATAGAGCAATCAAAATCAGAAATTTGGCTGGGGCATCCCGTCATAAGTAAAGCTTGCCTTATACCCGAACGCAGAAGCGTTTCCGTAAGGAAATAGCGATGGCTGGGGTTGGCGAAAAGCCTACACCTAATCGATAGAGAGGTTTGGGAAATGTCACCGTGACTAGTTGCGGGTTAGATTCCCCTGATCAGGTAAGTCTGCTGGTGTTGAAGCGGCTTACTTTCGATTGCGCGATGATTTGCCTCTAGCTTGGCATAGCTTCGGGAATATTAGCTGTTTGGTGCAAACATTTTACAGAAAATTTATCTACGGTATGGTTAGTGGTAAGCTATTTTACTGAACTAGCTAATAACCCTATGTGATAGAGCCAAACTGCTTGCTGCTGTCTGGCAAACAAGAAAAGGGCAGAAAACAAAGTTAACTGCCCTATTTTAATTAGGGCTTACGCAATTTAGCCATCGACACACGACATGTAGGTTTTAGAGGGTAACTATAAAACTACATGTAGAGTTCATCCGCAAGCCCTATTTAAGCAAAGCGTTCAAGTTTTCTTGAACAAAAACAATTTATTATGAAAAGCCAAGAAGATCAACCTCTTACCCTGGTACAACTCAGGGAAAATGCCAATCTGACTCAAATGAAATTAGCTATTGCTGTTGGTGTCAGCATTACGACGATTAGTGACTGGGAAAATGGCAAAGCCGAACCACGCTTAAAGCACGTCAGGCTCCTGGTTGAAATACTGGGTTGTTCTTTCGAGGACCTTTCTCAAGCCTTTGAGCAAGCAAAACGTCGTTCGTAAAGCGATGCAGGGTGGTAAAAGGGAGCCAGTGCGGTCAAAGGGAGCCAGTGCGGTCTTGGAGGTCCCCCAAGACCCCGCTGTATCTCTACTCCCTACTCCCTACTCCCTACTCCCATTAACCCAGGACTTTCTACCTCACCCAATTGAGAACTGCTATATATAAACATAAGCGTGAAAATGAACCATTAACCCAATTGATATCTCAGCTGAAAGTTAATTTCCCCAAAGGTCTAATGATTCAACGCTTAGGAGCATTATCAAAAGCACGAGCGATCGCATTCCAGGCTAACTTGGGCTTGAAATCTGCATCCAGAGGTAGAGGTCGCACTGGGGCACCATCTGAGCGGGGATGGAAGCTACTTAAGTATGTGTAGCGATCGCTAAATCCCCAGGTCACTACTGCAATCACTGCTGGCTCATCAAGTACCACAGACAGATAATCTTCATAAGCTTGAGCCACCATGCGATCGCGTACAGTCACATCCTTTGGTAAATTGTCATCTCTGACATCTAGTTCAGTAATCAAGATTTTAAAACCCATACTCGCCACATCCCGGAGAAATTTCCGCAGGCTTTGGGGGTTAATCCGTTTATTCCCTCGCAAGTGAGCCTGGATTCCCAGGGCATGACAGGGGGTTCCCTGAGACTTCAACCCCTCTAGTAGCTTCAAGACAGCCCTACGCTTGGCTTGCTCATCACTCGAATCATAACTCAGTCCATACTCGTTGTAGAGTAACATTGCCTTGGGGTCAGCAACAGCCGCAATGCGAAAGGCTAGGTCAATGTATTTCGGACCTAAAAATTTTAACCATGGCGTTTTGCGTAAACCATCTGCCCGTCCTTGGAAGGTAGCGATCGCTTCATTAACAACATCCCAGGAGTGCATTTGTCCAGCATAACGCCCAGCCACTGTCTTAATATGTCTAACCAAGAACTGTTGAGCGTTTTGGCGATTTACTGTCTCCTCAAACCAAGGGGGTAACGAGATGTGCCAAACTAGGGTATGTCCCCGAAACAGCAATCTATGAGTCTGGGCAAAGTCTGCCATCCAATCCCCAACGGTAAAGTCAAACTGATGGGGGTGAGGGCACAGGGGAGGGGAAGAAGGAGTAGAAATAAACCACTTGAGTCCCCATCCGGGAACCAGCATGGCACACTCTTGAGCAAAACGGGTGGCTAAGGCTGGGTTTGAGGATAAGTCTGGGAATCGACTCTCGGCTCCATAAATTAATCCTTTTGCCGCCGCACGCTCTTTTAAAGAAGCTCCTTGAGCTACTGCAAAGTCTCGCTTCGGGTCATCAATAGCTTGAATTTGGTGACTATGTATCATAGATTGACACCTTGTCAGAGGGCCTACACTGGCTAAGCTACCTAAACCCAGTAATAATTCACGTCGTCCAATCATTAACTTGTTTTTACTCCTAGAAACCATCACGTAATATGCTTAGCTTTAATTATTTCAGCCATTTATCCCTGAGGGGGTGACAAAATAGCAGAAAAAGCTTATTTGGGAAAAAATGCCGGTATTTCTGGTAAAAAAATATCGGTTTAGTTATCTCAATAAGACCAATAAAAATGATCAGCTTACCGTAAGCATATGCGCTACTTGAGGTGCTACTTGAGGTGTCAAAGGCCACGCTACGGGAATAGCCACGCTACTTGAGGTGCTTTCAGCTTATGCTTACGGTTTTAAACCCATTTTTTTTCCCCCAAAAAACTAATTGATGTAGTGAGGTAGCGCACGAATTGTGCAGGCATCAATAAATTGATGATTCTGGTTCAGCTATTGCAATTTCTTCCTTCTTTTTCTGGAGTAGCTGGCAATTTCATTGTAGGCATTAATCGTTTGATTGGCTAGTTCTTGCCAATCAAACGCCTCTAGAGGAGCTTGTTCTGGACGGGGAGTGTTTAATGCCCAATCTAAAGCTTTTTCAATGTCATAATCAGTAATTTCTCCTGTATAGGTATAGACCCATTCTTCACCAACTTGCTCTTGAACTTCAGGGAGAGCGCCAATTTTAGGAACTAATATGGGTCGGTTAAAAGAGAGGGCTAAGAAAGCACTACCAGAGTTTAAAATCTCGCGGTAGGGCAAAATAACTAAGTCAGCAGCACTGAAGTACCATTGCATATGGTCTTGGGGTATGAAATCTAGGTTGATTCGCACTCGTTGATCTAGGGCGGATTCCCTTTCAATTTCTGCTGCTAATTCAGTAAATTCTGGACTACCCACAATGTAGAGTATGGCTTCTGAGTCAAACAACTTTCGGAAAACTCGAATCAATTGAGGAGCATTTTTGTAAGGTCTAATTCTGCCAAACAAAAGCAATACTTTCGCCGAATTGGTAATTCCTAGGTAATTGCGAGCTTCTTGAGAACTGACTTGATTCGGATACTGCCCTCGGTAGTGACCATGGGGTACTACAAAACCTGGAATATTCTTTAACTGAGGGAAGCGCTCTTGGGCAGCTTTCATCCCAGTTTTGCTAAGGTTAATGTAACCATCCAACTGTCTTGTAAAGACTTTCCAGAACCAAGCCTCTAGTTGCGGGTAAAGCTGTTCATGAGAGGCTAAGTTGTGTACTGTCCAGACAATTTTTGTTCCCCGCCAGCGAGCCAAAATCATCAAGAATAATAGAGCTAATGTTTTTGCGATCGCTCTGAAGAAGTTAGGTTCATTTAAGTTTCGTTCTGGCCAGTGCCGATGCCAGATAGAATAATGATTTATCAGCAATTTTTTAGGAGAAAACTCATGGACATCAACCCCCAAAGTAGCCAGGTGGGTGTAAACTAGCCAGGTATAAGGGTTTTTGTCACGATCTTTAAAGGCTGGTTGAGCAATAATTTTCATATTTCACCTACTCCATTGAGCTTTGGTTAACTTTAGAGCTGCCGTTACTTTCACGCTACTACCTAAACCTTGAAATCCAGGACCAGTCAAGGTGTCTACCGCAAACTACTTCATAGCTTTAAAAAAACGTAAACATTCTCAGGTTTCTAGTGACCAGAATTGATCAGACTGATAAAACGGTAGATCGAAGAGTTTAACATAATTACGCACAACCTCGACTTCAGATTGGGTCATCGTTTGTTTCCATTTATTTATTTGTTGGTTGCTTATACGTACCTTGGAATAACGACCAGGTATATTGTTAGTTGAACTCTGGAGTACATGCTTTTCTACCCGCCTATTCCATGGCAATTCAAACTGCTCAAATAGCTGTTTGAACTTACCAATAGGGTCTAAGCATAAGTCCTCATAAAAGACCAATAACCATTCAGGATTTCGAGACAATGCATCGGCTACAACACGATGTCTTGCTGCCCAGATAGCTGCAAATATTTCTATTGGCGTTTTTGCTGCCTCTATCACTGAGCGGTAGGGTTCGAGATGATCTTCAAATAAGCTAGATTGATGTAATAAAGTATCTCGCGAAAGCTCAGCAGGAGTTTCTTTGTTAATTTCTGATAATACGGTAGGGCAAGGATGTCGAACAATTACCAATAGTTTGGGATTGTAGCGCTTGAAAACCCACTCGATGGACATCAGAGATGCTACATCTTTCACGATGATTTGATAATTAGGCAGTGCTCTAGCCCAAAAACCTCGGTACCAACCGCCTCCAAAAGGTAGACCTTTGAAGACATTATCAAAAGCATTTTCAAGCAAGTCATCTCGCTCACCAGGTCGTGTATATTGGAACCATGTGTCCATGTTACCTTTTCCAGTAATAGCTGGATTACATGGCTCGTAGTAGTATATAGCACGATTTGCGGTGGACAATGTTTTCCCGACCCAACTGGTACCGCTGCGACCATGACCTAAAATCAAAATTGGGCGTTTGCCAACTTGCCAGTGATTCAAAAACCACGAGGTAAGATAGTAGCTGGTCTTAGTAATTAAACGTTGTTTTCTCATTTATATTTTACTGAATTTACATTTAATATTTTTATTGATGGTAAATCAAACAAAACAATTAATTAGGGGTGTATTTTTTTAAATATAACCATCAAAATTATCTAAAACTATGCTAACTAAAATTTAATCAACACTAAACACTAAAATAGTATGAAAAATATCAAAATTTAGCTATATCAAGATTTAGATCGAGCTAACTGGTTATACTTTGAAAGTGAAACCAGAGAATCTATTTCCGAAATCACGCCTTCTATTGCTTTAGAACCAAACAATTCCTCAAGCACACCTGGATTAACATTATCCCTGACAGGATGGGACAAAAATCGGATAATTGCTTCTGCAAAGGATGACTTATCCACAGCAATTTCAAAGTAGTGATGAACCTCTTCTGGTAGACCTGCTATTCCCTGTGGTGTGGAAACAATCGCTCTACCAGAAACCAGCATTTCTAGGGACTTTATACTAACGCCACTCCCAGCGGAAACTGGATTAATGAGAACCCGCCCCGACTTGTATACTTCTGCAGAAGACACTGGATTTATTTTCAGATCAACTTCTGGAGTTTCCTCACATAGCTGCCTAACGTGCTGGACAGGATTTGAACCCGCTATTAAAACAGTAAATGTTGGTAACGCCAAACGTATTATAGGCATAACTTGGGTAATAAACCAGATTATTCCCGCTACATTGTTGTCCGAAAAGAGGTTACCCAAAAAAACGATATCATAGACAGGATGGGTGCTTAGTTTATCTCTGGATATTGCTTCCCTATTCTCTTCAGTAAACTCAATCAGAGGTGCTAAGTAGCGACCATTTTTCAATCCTTGACTTCTCCAAAAATTTAGGTCATCTAGGGATATATCGTAAAATAAAGTACTCTTTTTTAGTAAATTTGTTTCATAATTTGCCAAGTTAGACAATGATAAATATCGTTTGAACTTGTTGAACCCTTTGGCAGACGCAAGTTTTCGCTTATAGTACAAATGCTCGATATTGTGAGAGCGAATAACCAGCAGCCGATTCAAGTGTTGACTTAACTGACTTGCTACTTCTCCACCGTGAATACCATCTAGGAAGATGACATCAGGATTAAACGCAGCCACATCAGACAGTAATAGCTTGAATTCTTTACCTCTGACAATTCTAGATGTCACTTCCAAAGGATACTTGAGTAAGTCAATTATCCGCCGAATAAAAGAGCCGAGTGTCCTTGGAAACTTTATCAAAAAAACTTGCTTGGCATACTTCCTAATTTCCAGGACTTCCTCTGGTTTTGGAGTATGGCTACACCAGCAGATAACTTGTAGCTCAGTCCCTAAATTAGAGAAAGCTTTTATCCTTCGCCACATGTCTAATCGCGCCCCATGGATGGGCGGATAGGGAATATCATGGCATACTAATGTAATCTTCATAATACGGCTACTCTTACTCTCAGTTGTTTGCTGCTATAGAATTAATCATGATAATTATCAGCACTGACTTGTAATTATTCAATAACCTAGATGTTCCATAAATTAGGCAGATTTAAAATGTATAATATCACTATATTATCAATAATAGTTATCCAAAGTTACTACAATTTCCTACTTTATATTGACTAGATATATCTAGAACACTATTTAAATACAGCTTAATTTTTTAAGCAATATCAAACGCTTTGAGTAGTTCAGATTTTTGAAAAGATATGAATCGTAAATCTGTCGGCAATATCCCCCTTTGTATTCATCGGATCAATATAATAGTCAGGGGTTGGAAGCGATGCAGCGCGGTCTTGGGGAGGCAGCGCGGTCTTGGGGGTCTCCCCCATGAGCGACTGCCGTGGTTTCCACGGGGCTTACAAGGTGCGGACGCAGGTTCCGCACACAGCCCCTCCCCATGAGCGACTGCATCAAGAATTGAGGAATTTTGGTGATGCTAGTCATACACTATAAATACTGTAGGGTCACTGGACGAACTACTTGATCAAGAGGAGTAGGCAAAGTCTTGTAGACTAAGTATTTACCTAACTCCTACCTGCCATAGTAGGGCGGTCTAGTTGATCACTGGCTATCTTTGATTCCTTACGAGATTTGTCAAAAGTACGAGCAATAGCATTTCACCCAGACTTTAGTTAAAAGTCCGAGGTAGGAATTAAAAGCAAGCCAACGTGCTGATTGGCTTTGCCAGAGACTTATTGCTAGCTCTAGTTGATTCTAAGAGAATATCCGTAAAAATTATGTAAAGCTTTATTAAAGAAAGTGAAATTTCATCCTAAGTAACAGCAAATTTTTTGTAAAAATCAGCCAAGGTCATGGGTAATGGTGATCCGATTACCGATTACCCATGACCAATTACCCATGAGCAATTACCCATGAGCAATTACCTAACAATCTTAGGTTACATCCCTCTTAGAGAAAGGGGATAAAGATTAATGTTCCGATTCTTGAAGGCGCTTGCTTCTAGTCACCTCTTGCCGATATAAGACAAACACTAATAGCCATAAGCTGAGCATCCTCAAGGAATCTGAGGTTAAACTTGACCAGGCAGCTCCCTTCCATGAATACAGAGGAATTAACCAAAGGTTTAACGAAAAGTTCAACAGAGCTGCCGTTACTTGTATGCTACTACGCAACCCTTGAAATCCAGCACCAGTCAGGGTGTCCGCCGCAAAAAACTGCATGGCTTTAAAAAACGGTATCGGTGCTAACCAACGTAAGGCATTGACTACCTCCCTATAGTCATCACCTATAATGTAGGGTACCATTGGAGCGGAGATAAACAACCCGATACCAGCAGCTATTCCGTACATACCAGCAATTGGTGATAGACGCTTGGCCAGATTGAGACTTCCCTGGATGCCAGCGGCTCCCTTCTGAAAAAACTTGGCATAGGAAGCCGCTAACAGAGATTGTACAGGGACAAATGCCACATCAATTAAACGGTATGCAGCAGCATATATACCTGTAGCTTGTAATGTAGAAAGACGCGCTAGCATGGTTTTATCTACATTGTTGTTAACCGTTTCAGCACAAAGGTTGAGAGAAAAGTAGAATCCCTGAAGCATCTCCGGCTTGATCTTTGATATTGCCAATTTAGGAGTTCCTAACATCCGATGTACCATCAGAAATCCAACCCCAGCTGCTATTGCTGTACTAGCCAGATATAAAGCTCCCCAAACTACAATATCTGATGTCTGAAAGAAGCTGACAAAACAAAGTGTTGCCACTAAGTTTTTTAGACTGAGTAAAAAATGAATCTGGGCGGTGTGCTTAAGCTGACTGACCGCGATAAATGCCTGACCAGCGGTGGCTAAAATTTTCAAAAAGAGTAAGTCAGACAAAAATACCAAAAATATTAGCAGGGGCGACGTTTCTTTAGGTAAAATAGCTGGAGCTATAAGCATAACTAAGGCAATTAGCACCAAACTAGAGGTAAAAATCATCAACAGCGCATTGCCCCAGTATTCCTTGAATAAGGCTCGGTTTCTAGAAACATTTTTAATTAAAACATCTCCACTCCCCCAGGTGGCGAAAGGGGATATAATCGCCGCTAAAGCCGTCAAACTAGCAAACAGACCATACTGTTGAGCACCGAGGGTACGAGCAATCATCACGAAGTAGGCGGCTTGGACAATCATCTTCAGAAATTTAGCCAATAGCATCCACAAGGTGTTACGTACTAGGGATTTCTGAAATATGCCAATGAGCCTGGATTTGAGGGATTGAAAATTCATATCAAGTAATTTGGAGCATACCTTTTCGCTGCCAGGATTATCTGCCAAGTTGGTAACTGATCGAAAATTATCTCTGATTACCCAGACTAAGAAGACAATCAGGGAATTGGTATGACTTATACCAAGTTGCCATCAAAGATATTACTATAAAAGTTAGCATCATAATACCTCTGAAGGCAACTTATATATTATCTGATTTATTCCTGCTTAGATGGCTAATTTTTCATTATCCTCACCCTTAGGCTGACTAGCTGCTTAATCCCACTAATTCTTTGCTATACCATGCCGATATCTCCCGCCCCAATAATTTGAATAGCTTTTGATTGTCATTGGCATAGATGGTGTAGAGTTTTTGAATCGCTGATGGACTGGGGCGAAGCTTTTGGTGTTGTAAGGGTAAGCGCTGATCAACACGATTGATCAACCCACGCATAAATGGGAAACGGGTTCCCAGATAACGAGCAATTGGTGAACTAGTGCTTTGATGGACTTTCTTAGACTTTTTACTAAAATCAAAGGAAGAATCTATGTCAAGGAATTCACAAACTTTTTTCATAGAATCCTCTGAGTTTTGAGCAATGTCTTCTTCAAAGACTAGAATTAGCATTTGCTTAGGATCGAAGTATTCATAGTAGGCTTGCAGTTGGCGATAATATCGTCCCATATCGATGATGCCATAGCGCTCAACTAGGGGTTGTTTATCACCAATTAATAGGTCATCAAGGTCATAATTTAGAGATATAGCTCCATTTTTGATAAAGTGATTTATAGCAGCAATGGCTCGTTCAACTGGATTTCTTAGGACTACAATAAGTTTGGCTTCAGGCAATGTCTCGTAGATTAGTCGATGGGAATAGGAAATTTCTTCGAGAGGGTCATAGTAGACTTTACCCTGGGCATCAGGCAATGGTTCGATCCATAAGTAATTAGGAGTTTTTTCTCCAATTGCTTTTTTCCCATTAACATCAGCAAAATGTTTTTTATACCATTCAATACCTTGATTGAGATTATACCTCTTATTAAAGTAATGAATCTCATTTGCAGGTATAAATACCTCAGGATGTTCCCTGAGATTATGGGCTAACCAGGTAGTTCCAGCCTTTTGGGCTCCAATGATTAAAAAGTTCGGTAAAGTCACTAACAACTCTCTCGTCATATGGCACTGCTATTTCGCCATTAATTCTACCTATATAAAAATCGACAAAACAATTGACTATATTGCTGATTATCCTAAGTAAGTTTGCTGATCAGCACTACGCAAATCTAGGGATTAATACGGATTATTTTCCCTAGCCAGAGCATAATTTGAGCACGAGAGTCTGAACTAATTAGCTAATAATAAATTAATTTTTTGTTATTATGAATAACCAGATAATACCAAGAATTTAAGGGGTGCATCTCACTTTTGCAAAAATACCAAAATCATGATATGATTGGAAATAACCTATTTTTAAAAATTACTAAAAATTATGAACTTGAGTCCGGAAGAAAAGCAAGAGCTAAAAGAACATTTAAAAGCTGTCGCTCAACTTTTATATCGCCACACACCCCCAGTAAATAAGCAAAGATTTGAGGATCTAGAAACAACCTTAAGAGACTATATCCAAGAAGAAGTTCCCCCAGAGATAGCTAAATTTTTTTTTCAGAAGTCAGTCAAGTTAAAATTGGCAGACCTCGAAGAATAAAAACGATATTAGGAGAGGTAGAAATCACTGATAAACAGGCGGATTATTTTGAGCTAAAGCCTCATAGTCGATTGAGTCCAAAACTGGAAAAAAATGCTCTGATAATTTGTGCAAATGAATCCTATAAGAGAGCTGAGGAAGATTTATGGGCAATGACGGGAATCAAAATTTCACATAGTACGTTACAGAGATTAGTTCAAAAGCAAGATTTAGACTTGCCAGAATCTAGATTAGGAATACAAGAAGTAAGCTTAGATGGAGGAAAAATCAGGTTACGTACAGAAGAAAAGGGTAAGCCCTGTGAATGGAAAGATTATAAAGCAGTGTGTTTGAATGGAACATATATAGGAGCATTTTTTCAAGAAAATCAAGTTTTAATAGATTGGGTAAATAGTCAAAAACTTCTCAATCCGTTTTTTTGTACAGGTGATGGTCATCAAGGAATTTGGAACTTATTTGAAGACCTGGGAGAACCCGATCAAAGAAGAGAAATATTGGATTGGTATCATCTAAAGGAAAATCTTTATAAAGTGGGAGGTTCATTAACACGTTTAAAAAAAGGCGAAAAGTTACTCTGGTCAGGAAAAGTGGCAGAGAATTTAGAGTTATTTAGGGGCTTAAAAAAGAAAGTAGCACAAAATTTTTGCAACTATATAGAAACTCATAAAAATCGAATAATTAACTATGACTACTATCAGATATAACGAATTAGTTCCCTAGGTTCAGGAGCAATTGAATCGGGCATTAAGCAAATAGGAATGCGAGTTAAACTATCAGGAGCACAATGGAATATTAAAAATGTTAATAAGATTATTTTTTTACGCTGTGCTTACTTAAATGGAATGCTTTATCAATGATGTTTTTACAAAGATGAGATGCACCCGAAATTTAAGCTCTATTTAACATGAGTTAATAGGTCGATTGTTTATACGTCAATATGCGTATCACTTGGCGGATTAGTTTCACTAGCCATAGAATAATTTTAGGACGAGATGCTGAACTAAGCGGCCAATAAATTACTGGTTTTACCATACTATAGGGCATTATCCCTACCCACAGTAACCAATGACTCCAGAGTAGCTTCTTTTTCCAATTAAATTTAGAATATTTCCAGATTGACCAATATCCTTTGTAAGCTAAAACTAAAGGGGAATCAGAAGCAAAAGGATGATGGTGAGGATCTAGTCGTAAAGAAGCGATACGGTGAATCAAATGATTGGAGTCACGAAAGCTCAAATCCGGGCATACGTGATAGCCTAACTCAGTCGCCTTGCGTACTAAATAGTTATACTTGATAAAATCATGGTTGATAGACCGACGAAACCGTTCAATGGGAATGGTTCCCTTAGAAAAAGCCCACAAATTCTTCCCATGTTGTCGGTATGCCCCAAGGGGTTTTTCAATCGATACCACTTGCCCATAAAATGGGTTCAGGGTGACTAGATAGCCGTCAGCAGCTATGGTAAAGTCAGATTCAGGTATAGGAAAAATTTGAGCTAGTGCTGACCGTGCAAAACTATTGCCACTGGTTACAGTACCGCTGTACTTTCCCTTCTCCAACAAAATTGGCCAAACGGTGCCACTATCAAATTTTATGTCTGGAGCTGGAAAGATACCAATGAATTCACTAAGGGCATTGACCAACTCTAAACGATATTGCACCTGGACTACCCCTGGTTTCCAAACGGCGACCACTTCGGACACCGCATTAGGGAATAAGTAATCATCAGCATCTAAAAAAATTACAATCTCCCCACGGCTGACATAAAAACCGGCATTGAGTGCCGATGCTTGCCCACCATTTTTCTTGAGGATAGGAATAATTTTATCACCGTAGCTAGTGATAATCTCCTGAGAGTTGTCAGTGGACTCATCATCCACCACAATGACTTCTGTATTTGGATAAGTCTGACTCAGGCTACTGTCAATTGCTTGAGGTAGAAACTGACCGTAATTGTAGTTGTTGATGACAATGCTGACTAATAACTGAAAGTTTTCGTTCATTTCAATAGGTTTGGTTGTCGCTCTAATGGAATAAGCACCGAAAGAGCTACAGATGTGTAGAGCACCCAAAAGATATTGTTTTGTATCATCACTGACGTCTCAGTGATATTGGCTAACACGGTATAGGTTAAGAACAATAATGGCCAGAGATTCTCTGATGTTTTACTTACACGAAGCCAAGCAATAGCTCTTAGTAAACTAAAACTAAATCCAATTAGGTAGATTGATACTCCCAAGATTCCTAAAGCTAGCCATAGGTCGAGCAAGCCGTTGTGGGCGTTGGGAGCTGGCCACAATACTGCACGCCAGACATAGGCAGATTCACCATTAAAGCCATTCCAGAATGAACCATAGCCATAACCGAGCCACGGCTGTTTATTAATCATGTCCAACACGAAGGGCCATAGCTCTGTACGACCGGTCAAGGTAGCATCCTTACCGATTGCACCTAGCAAAGCGTCTGCATTATCTAACAACCAGATTAAGACGCTGCCTCCGAATGTTGTCATGGCAAATATAGTCGGAATCAGTAGGTCATATCGCCACCGTAACATCCGGTATAGATATAGAGAGAGTAACATAATTATAAGACTAACCAGTGCAGTTTTGGAAGTTGTAAATAGTAAAAGAATTACGGAAAAGCCAAACCCCCCCCAGAACAGTAAATTATTTTTTTTGCCCCGAATAGCCAGGAGCAAAAATACAACTGCACTGGGCACCATGACTTTGCCAAGAACATTTTTATGGACGTATATTCCTCGCCAAGTTCCAGCATGAACTCCCCCCATAATCCCGTATTTCGGCAGAGCCACAATAAACATAAAACTGAGCAATACTGCTACTCCGAACGCCCAACCCAGCATTTCTAGCTGTTCTTTGATGGTGTAGCGGCTGGCGAGGTAAACACCAAACAAAGTTGTGCCAATTAGGGCAACAGCACGGTTGATGGTCGTTGTTGGTTCAGAAGACCAGAAAATAGATACTACTGCTATCCCCACCAACAGACTGAGCCACCTATCTTTACTGAGGACATAAAGTACCTTTTTCCACCGTAGTGTTAGGAGTAAAAAGGTAACGAGATAAATTAATACGAACAGCAATCTACTGAGGGAGGAATCAAATTCTTGTATGACATCCCCCTCACTTCTGCCTCCTGATAAAATTACAGTGAGTACTCCTCCTGAATAGAGCACCAAGGAAACAGTAGTGAAAATTGGTTCAAAAAATGCCAACAGTTTTCTCATGAACCCTGGTTTATATTGAAAAATTGTAATTATAAATTTGTATTCATAATACTGTATGTAAAAGTTGCTAAGCTGTTTTGAATTTAAATGCACAACAGCTTAAAGGAATGAATGAAATTGTTTAAACTTAATAGCATCTTGCCAGCTAAGAGTGCATCCACACCCTTAAACCGGCTGAATCTAAGAGGCTCAGGAATTACCCAGATAGGGAAATTAAACCCTATCCCTAGGTTTGATTTATATCTCAGGCTGAGATAGATAAATTCGGACTAAGTAGAGATTTGCCATCAAAGTAGTCCGGAATCGGTGCTCCCATCAACCTCAAGATGGTTGGCGCTATATCTACAGGATGAGCTTCTGGCAAACTAGAACCGGGGGTAATTCCTGGTCCGCTTGCCATCAAAAAGCCTCTGGCTCGGTGACCACCAGGACGATTATAGGTAATTGGACCAATGCGTCCCACATCAGGACTATCAACTACATCTGTGGGACACTCGTGCCATACGACTACTAGGTCAGCATCTGGCAGTTTGGGGTTATCATCTGTGGCGACGTTATGGGTGCGCACTACTTGTTTAACTAATGGTTCTCCTGTCCTGCCATCGGTAAGGCGATAAAGGAAGTCTGTTAGGTTATCGCACAGAGCATCATACTCGGAAGGGTCAACAATACCATCTCGTTCCCGTCCTTTGAGGTTGATGCGAATATGTCCATCAGCAAAGGCGGGTAAAGCAAAGGCTTTCATCTTGGGCCAGAGGGGAGTATATAGAGTAGCTGGCATCCAACCCAATTGCACCTTGTGCTTCATGAGGGGATAAGGAGAGAGTAAACCGTGCTGGCCAGATTGTAAAAAGGCTTTATGGGTCCAGGTGTTGAACAACTGCTTAATGGGATTGGGTTCATAAATCTTTCGCCATACTTCCCCTGGCCAAGAGTTGCGGATTGGACGAGTAATTGGTGCTGGGGGAGTGACTCCGATTTTGCTGGGAGTAATGGCATACTTGCCAGGGAAGTTATACCGATAGAGCAATTCTGGCAGGAACATCATGCTCATCAAATCTGTAACATTGGCAGCCATGCCATGAACTGCGAAACACAAGATATAGGCATCCTTAGGGGCAGCAGCGATAATTTTTGCGATCGCATCATCCACCGCTTCAAAGATTTTCAGCATCGGGTCTCCAGCCTTACCATTCTTTTTGCTCTGGTAAGGGTAGAGCTGGTGATCTGGTTGGCTGCGGTCCCACAGGTCATGACCAGCACTGTGAGTTTCACCGAAAGCGGTCACGAACAAGTCCCACGGTTCACGCTGAAGTAAATCCCGGCAAATCTCTGAGCGAGTGGAGATACTAGTTTTTAGAGCTTGCTGAATCCATTTAAAATAAACTGGATCCCACCAGCGACCATTATCTTTATGGAGCACTGGGTTTTTGCCGTATTGGGCAATAATATTGGGCAATAATTCCGGCGGTTGGGAATGGCTTGGCACAAAGGGATAATGTCCCCCCCAACCCAAAATTTGTAAGCCATTAATTTGATCTGACAGTCCTGATACTGGTACATCAAAGGCAGCAACCCGGTAGTCATTCCCTAAGGCATAAAATGGATTATACTCTTTATAATCGTATCCACTATAAATTTTGTCGCAGACTACTTTATAAGTTTCTGGATCAAATTTTATGGTATCCCAAAAACCGGTTTTATCTGGTAAACAACCGGTAGAAAACATTACCCACAAGGGTTCAGTGGATGAAAATTCAACTGTCTTATTGTTGTAGTTAACGGTATTGTTCAGGCGACCATAGATTCCTTGTTGCCGTATTTTGTTGAGGGTCTTCAGATGTCCTTGGGACATCCACTTCTCCAACAATAGCGGGTCAGCTGCATCCAGTCCAATAGCAATTACAGGGGTTTTCATGGTAATATTCTAGATTTTATATATAAGTAAAGCTAATCCATAAGAGCAGGTCTGGTTGACTAATCATCATCTTATGGAGCAGGTAATTGGTAATTATTAATTGGTAATTATTAATTTATCATTACCTAGTTGACGATTACCGATTAGTAATTCCCGATTCCCATCCAGGGATTATTTTGGTTGGGAAGTGATTAACCGGATTTGATATAATGTTTCATTTCTCACTAAGAATAATTTAAGTAGTTATTTCCTAAGGGCGTTAACTAATAAAAAATAGGTAACTAATCAAACAATAGGGTTTTAGTCTAGTTATAGTCTGGATTAATCCAGGAAATTAAATCATTAATTTATATTGTTTGATTTTCGGGAATAGCGATTAGTCATAAGTCATAGTTTTAAATCATCTCCGGGAAACCTTCGAGGTTTTTTTAGTCTCAGCTTTACGCTGTGCCAATCTTCTGACTGAGCCATAATCGAAGTATTCCTGTGACTGGTAAAAGTAACCAATCGATTCATCTTTTTGAATGACACCATTAGCCACCAAACCCAAAACCGTCTGACCGGAACTATCTAACATTTGTTTAGCCACATTAGCATTAGCAAAATCCAGCACACCTGGTCGAGCCACCAACAACATGCCATCAGTCATTGGACTTAAGCAAAGGGCATCAGCAGTCAGAAGTAAGGGTGGGGCATCAATAATCACAAAGTCATATTGGGTTGAACATTCCTCAATCAGGGAAGCCATTTGCTTTGAATCCAGGAGTGCCAAAGGATTAGGAGGCATTACCCCAGCAGTGAGAACATCAAGATTTTCCATGGCTTGACAGATGGCAAGCTCTAGAGGCACTTCACCAATCAGTACCTGGCTCAAACCGGCCACATTCATTACTTGCCAAATATAATGCTGACAGGGGTGACGCATATCGGAATCAATCAGCAAAACCCGACGCCCCAGTTGAGCCATAGCAGCGGCCAAGTTTGCTGATACGGTAGATTTGCCTTCCTTGGAAACGGAGCTAGTGACTACAATAACTTTAAGTGGGTGATCAGACCTGAGAAATTTCAGATTCGCTTGAATCATCCGGTAGACTTCACTCACCATGGAATGAGGCTGGTCTGTTACGGGCAATTCCCCTCCGAAAAATAGGTCATCCCGACGACGGGATAGCTTCTTGTGCTTGAAAACTGGAATCACCCCTAGCACAGGATATCTTAATAACTGCTTGACTTCTTTGAGAGTTTTGATAGAGCGGTCTCTCATTTCCAAGAGCAAAACAGCAGTCGTGGCCAGTGTGACCCCCAACATCACCCCTAGAGCCAACACCTTTATTTTCTTATCACCTAAGGGCTTTTTAGGGACTATTGCTGGCTCAATGATGCGAGCATTAGCGGTATCTTGGTTTTCTGCGACCTTTAATTCATTGAGATTTTTCAACAGGGTTTCATAGGTCAAGCGCGCAGCTTGGACTCGTTGTTCGAGCTGCTGCTGAGTTTGCTCCAACCGAGGAAGAACATTGACCCGTTGTTCATAGGCAATTCTAGCCTTAGCAAGAGTTGCTAATCCTTCTGCTAAACTTCGACGTTTGACTTCTGATTCAATAAAATCGCTAATCAGTTTTTGTTTGAGCTGGTCAACTTCTAAAAGCCCTTGAGTAATTTGTATCTGAGTACCAGCCAGACTCTGTGAGCCTAGTATTTGATCAATCTGCTGTTGTAAATGACCTCTGAGGGAGCGTTGCTGCTTGGTCAGCCGAATCATGACCGGGTGATTTTTACCGTAACGATTTTTCCCAACCGCTAATTGCCGCTCAACCTCTTGCAGTTCTTGGAGTACGCCCTGTACTGAAGTAGACTGACTCAGGGCACTGATAGCAATTGCCTGCTGGGGATTAAGACCCACCTGGTTTCTCAAGCCAGCAGCTTGGGCATTGGCTTCTTCAAGTTGAGCTTGAACTGTGGTAATTTGGCTGTCTAAGTCAGCCATCACCGCTACCAAAGACCGGGATTCTTCTGTGAGGGATACAACCTGATTGCGTTCCTTAAATTGGCGTAGAGCAGCTTCTGCTTGCCTGACATTGGCTTCACTTTGAGGAAGTTGGTTAGTAATAAACTCACGGGCTTTTGCTGCTTCCGACTTTTTGGATAGGATCTGATTCTCTATATAAAGCCTCATTAATTGATTGATCACCGCCGCCCCTTTTTCTGAGTTCTTACCCTTGTAGGAAAGCCTAACCACATCGGTGCCACCCACAATTTTGATAGTGAGCCTTCTTTTGAGGGCTTCCGGTTCCAAAGGTAGACCTTCGTTATCAGTAAGGTTTAGTTGATCAATGATCTGTTGCAGAAGCGGGTGGGAATAAATCACCTCAACTTCAGTACTTAGAGGGTTCTGGGCATCAACCAGAGGGCGTAATTGGTCAATTTCCTCCCCCAACCCAGTCAAGAAAGCGGTTCGGTCTATCTTAAACAGTAGTTTTCCTTCAGCTTCATAGGAAGGCTTGAGAAACAAGGTAGACCAGGCCGCTGAGATAACTGTAAATAGGAAAATAGCAACCGCTGGCAGCCAACGACGTTTCAATAGTAGTAAGTATTGGCTAATATCGATATCTATAGAACTTCTAGACTCCATAAGTTCTTAAGGGACTCCCCCTAGGTAGATTGCACAATAAAATAATTTTTGGTATTGGGGCCGATTAGCTACCAAACCTGCCATCCGTCAGATGCAACCTATATATGGAAATAACCAATTATATTGAAATAATAATACAAGTAAATCATATCAAAAGTCCCTCGACATTAAAGAGTTGGTAAAGATCTGCAAATTTTCCGTGTTTCTTGTGATTATAAGAAAGTTAAGGGGCTGACTGGGTGTAGGGCAAACGGGGTTAGGGGGTAGGGTTTTGCGACCGATGGTTGTGTCAGTAAGACCAGCAATCCCTGGAGCTGTTTACTGTTCTATCTTCCGAGTTAACCCAAACCCGGTCACCCTACCCCCGCTGGCTCCATTTCTGGCTAAACTTTTACCAAATTGAACCATTCTGTTGGCCAGTGAGTCTAAATAACATAGGAAAACAAAGCGGTGAGGGAGAACCCACAGTTGTCAGTCAGATCAGCCCAGGCTTCAAAAGAAGATTCTGCTGCTGCAAAAACAACCAGCACAGACACAGAGTTGGTATTGCAGTGCCAACAGGGGAACCAGCAGAGTTTTCGCCAACTATACCGACGCTATCAGCAGCGCGTCAGGTCAACTATCTATCAGCTATGTGGTGCTTATGCTCTTGATGATTTAGTACAAGAGGTGTTCCTACGAGTTTGGAAAGGCTTACCAAAACTACGGCAACCTTCACAGTTCTCCACCTGGCTTTACCGCATCTGCTGGAATGTGGCATCGGATCAGCGGGGCAAGTTGCAACGGCAACGTGCCTTCAACCTTCAACTTCCAGAGGACACAGCTGATCTACCCCTAAAAAATGCCAAGTCTTCCTACACTCCTGATCTGATGCAGTTGCACTATCAGGACATTATTCAACAAGCAATGCAGCAACTGAGCTTGAACCATCGTGCTGTGCTGGTGCTACATGATTTAGAGGATGTGCCACAAAAGGAAGTTGCTAAAATTTTGGGCATAGCTCTCGGAACGGTTAAGTCTCGTCTTTTCCACGCTCGAACTTCCCTACGGAAATATATCATCCAACAACAAGGAGAGATGCCATGACTCAGTTTCAACCTGATGACCAACAATGGCAAGCATTTCTGCGCCAAAATCGACCTACTCCTCCACCAGGAGCATTTGACTTGGAGGAACGAGTTATAAATGCGATCGCTAAATCCCCACCGCCTAGTCGTAAACCAGAGCTTTGGTTACTTCCATCAGCGATCGCTGTTGGTTTACTGATGGCTTGGAGTGGTTACCGCACCCACAATTTAACCACTCTAGAAGCTTTCTTAGAGAAAAATTGGCATGGAGTTGTGGGAGAGACATCGGTGAGCAATGTCATTCATACTCCACCAGCTGATTGGATGATATTAGCCAATACTGGACAATAAATGCGCATAGTAGGAACCATCACCTCAGTATCTCCTATAGAGGATAAGGTTTGACCTGTTAAAAGGTTGGCTCTAGCCAACGGCTATGGCAAGGTAAAAGTGGGTTGTCAACCTTCAACCTTCAACCTTGGCCTTTCGGCCACGCTACGCGAACAACTTTCAACCTTCAACCTTGGCCTTTCGGCCACGCTACGCGAACAACCTTCAACCTTCAACCTTGGCCTTTCGGCCACGCTACGCGAACAACCTTCAAGTTGAATTTTAAACCTTCAATATTTCTTACAAACTTTAAATTAAAGACATTTATAGGTAACTTCCATGCTGTTACGTCCAGGTTATATTTTGTCACTTCTCATGGTTACCCTGACTGGCTGCACTGCTGTAGCTAATTCCAACCCTGTAACCTCTCAATTGATTCCCAACCCTGAGGGTCAACAACACCCAAAATCAATTAAGGATAGGTTAGTCAGGGAACTGAATCTCAACCACGTGCAAAGGAAGCAGCTACATTCCATTAGGATAGAGTATGAAGAGTCCATTATAGATCTTCGTCAGGAAATGAGTCAAGCCAAGCAGACATTAAGTGATTTGATGGTGGGTACAGCTGACAGAGAAACTATCCGCACTCAATACCAACAAGTTCAAGTATTGAACCAGCAGCTAGGAAAGTTACGCTTTGAGAGTATGTTGCAGATGCGAGAGGTGATGACTCCTGAACAACGCATCCAGTTTGCTCAATTCATGAGACAGCGCAGCAACCAAAATCCTTTATCGGATTAAGTAGAACCACAAAGGATAAGGATTTTGAGATTTATTTATCTACATGGTTTCGCATCTAGCCCTGAGTCAGCCAAGGCGGTGTATCTACAGCAGGCTTTTGCTGGCCTCAATGTCGCTCTAGTAGTTCCTGACCTTAATCAAGATGACTTTAACCATTTAACAATAAGTCGCCAGCTTAGTCAAGTGGGAGCATTACTGCCCTTAGATGGAACACCAGTCACTTTAATTGGTTCTAGTTTGGGTGCTTTTACCGCTGCACACTTAGCACAAAAACATCCACAAATCAAGAGACTGGTTCTACTAGCACCAGCATTTGGGTTCCTTCGCCATTGGTTGCCCAAATTAGGAGCAGAACAGCTCAATCAGTGGCGCTCCGAGGGATATCTAGAGATTTACCATTACCGAGAAAACCGAAAGCTTCCCTTGCACTACCAGTTTCTAGAAGATGCCCGTCAGTATGAGGCTTTGGAGCTAGGGCGACAAGTACCTACTTTGATTCTACATGGGTGCTATGATGACGTGATTCCTATCATCGAGAGTCGTGATTATGCCAGTACCCGCCCTTGGGTGCAATTGGTTGAATTGGAGAGCGATCACGGTTTGCGGGATGTGATGGCGTTGATTTGGGCAGCAGTTCGGGAATTTTGTGATCTTTAGGTCAGTTGAGGGGTGAGTGTTCCATCCGATCCAACAGCACATTATTCCGGACATAATCACAATAATTATTTCCCAAAAATTTCACTATAGGCTAGAATTACTCTGTCAAAAAAAAATGAATCGAGATCGAAACTGAGGTTGACTCTCGAGTTCACATTTACTGTCATTGAGTTGAATAAGTTGATGTTAGATTCAATTAAATTCACAAGCTCTCGCTCTAGCCCAACCCAAAATTTGATTGAGCCTCTCTATCCATTTAAACCAGGAGATCTGATTACTTTTTCTGGACTGAAGATCGATGCTGCTCTGATTCGATACTTCACTGGAAGCGATTACAGTCATACGGCGATTGTCCTGGATTCCGATCTGGAAGCAAACGGGAACGGAAAGGTGGCGATCGCTGAGTCCACAAGTTACACAAGTTTGCCGGATTTTAGAAACCAAAAATGTAAACCAGGAGTACAAATTCACTACCTGGAGAATTGGCTCAATGCTTATCGAAACTACGGACAAGCTTGGTGGGTTCCTTTGGCAAAACCATTAAGTTCGGAAGGGATCGATAAAATGCAAAATTGGCTGTGGAATCTTCATGAGCGCCAAGTCAGGTATAGCTGCTGGAAGTCCATCGGAGCTTGGCTGAAAGTTAACCGATATTTGGTTCCTTCTGATAGCCAGAACATACAAAGAATATTTTGTTCGGAACTGGTAACCCAAGCCTTACAAATTGCAGGATCAATCGATGAGTCGGTTCTCGCTTGCCAGCAAACACCCAAAGAAGCAGTTACTTTTGGATGCTTTGAGGCTCCCGTATTACTGGAAATTTAGTCAGGGTTAAACTGTGTTATCAAAATTGCAATCAATCAAAGATATCTGGCGATATCTTGGTTTTAGTTGGGTACATCAGCAGAATCTCGTTTACGTTACCTGCTGGGAAGATCCCAGACTCGATCGTGTTGCCTTAAACTTGCAAGCTGACGATACCGTTGTCGTAATTACCTCTGCGGGATGCAACGCTTTGGAATACGCTCTCGACGCACCCAAACAAATTTACGCCATCGATGTCAATCCCAAACAAAATGCGTTGCTAGAACTCAAAATTGCGGCGATTCGAGAACTGGATTTCGAGCAATTTTTTCAATTGTTCGGTCGCGGTCGGTTGGAGCAGTTTAACGAGATTTATACTCAAAAGCTGCGCTCCCATTTATCTTTACCCTCGCAAGGGTATTGGGACAAAGAAGGAACTAAATTATTCGACAGCGGACGCTCGTTTTATTTTAGAGGAACTACGGGTAATTTTGCTTTCGCTATCAACTACTACATTGATCGCATCCTGAAAATTCGCCCCAGTTTCGATGCCATTCTCAATGCCAAAACCCCAGAAGAACGGCAGGAAATTTACCAGCGCGAGATCGAGCCCGTCTTTTGGAAAGATTATCTCTATCGCTTCCTCAATAGCGATTTAGTCCTGTGGATGCTCGGTGTTCCCGCACAGCAACGTCAACAGATGGAACGCTATCTCGACGAAGGAAGTATCGCGACCTTTGTACGCCAACGGTGCGAAAATGTCTTTACTCGGATCCCCATTCAAGATAACTATTTTTGGCGAGTTTTTCTGAATGGAGAATATTCCCCCGATTGCTGTCCCCAATATTTAAAGGAAGAAAATTTCCTGCGCCTAAAATCCGGGTTAGTGGATCCCATTCAGGTGGAAAATAGCACAATAACCAATTTTCTGGAAAATTGTCAAGCTCGAATTTCTCGCTTCGTGCTTCTCGACCACATGGACTGGCTGAGTCAGTATAATCACGAAGAATTGCAAAAAGAATGGCAAGCTATTTTGACTAGAGCCAGTGATAAAACTCGCATTTTGTTTCGCAGTGGGGGATTCAAAGTGGAATACCTTGATTCGGTGCAAGTGCGTTATGGCGGTAAAGACCGATTTTTATCAGACTTATTGATGTACAATACTGAATTGGCTGACCAATTGCACCCACGCGATCGCGTCCAGACCTACGGCAGTTTTTACATAGCTGATTTGCTGACTGCTTAAAACTATTTCCACTGGCGAGGGAAGAGAAAAAATGAGCGTTTTATCCGACTTGATTAGCGATCTCAAAACGGTTTATCATCTAGCCAAACCGATCCGAGGGGATAGCCATCAAGAGCGATTGGAAAACTTTTATCGTACTCAATCAACGGATTACGATCGCTTTCGTAGGCGTTTGCTAAAAGGACGAGAAGAACTTTATCAATCCCTTGCCGATAGCGATAGCAATGGCTGTGTCTGGGTTGACTTCGGGGGGGGTACGGGGTCGAATTTGGAATCCATTGCTAATCGCCTCTCTAAGTTTAGTAAAATTTACATTGTGGATTTGTCCCCTTCCCTGCTGGAAGTGGCGCGAGGGCGAATAGCCGATCACGGCTGGACAAATGTAACCACTGTCGAAGCCGATATCACTCAATTTTTACCGCCAGAAGGGGTGGCGGATATCGTCACTTTTTCCTATTCTTTAACCATGATTCCCGAATGGTTTGCGGCGATTGAGCAAGCTGAAAAGAGTTTGAAGCCAGGGGGAATGATCGGGGTTGTGGATTTTTATGTGTCTCACAAACATCCCCCTGAAGGATTGCAACGTCATTCGTTTTTAGCTCGTCACTTCTGGCCGATTTGGTTTGCCACGGATAACGTTTTTCTTTGTCCCAATCGCCTAGGCTACTTGCATCATAAATTTGATACTGTGTCTTTGAAAGAAAAGATGGGAAATTTACCATTTCTACCTGGCTTGAAAGTTCCCTACTATAGGTTTATTGGTCGAAAACGATCTAAAACTTGAAGTTGCTCTAATGGTGGTTAGTGGTACAAAAGTAGTTATTTGAGCCCCGGAAACCTTGAAGCTTACCGCAGCAAAACCACTAGATGTTTATCACTAGCTTGTCTAGGCAAATTAAATGCAAGGCTGTTTAATTTACCAAGCCAACACTAACTCCAAACCAAGCCAACACCAACCAGCCAATTCCCCCTAACCCTAATAACACCGGAGTCAACCAATTACCCCAGCGCACATACAACGTCTGAGTCTGTCGTCGATAAATCGTATCTGCGTGCAACTCATAGGTATTAATCCCGGATAGCCATAGTGTTTTGCCATGGGGGTCTACAATACCCGAATAGCCGGTATTAGTTGCTCTAACTGTCCACCTATCTGTTTCAATGGAGCGCATTACATCTTGAGCATAGTGCTGGGCAGGCATTGTATTACTGTAATGGGCATTATTGGATGCAGTGAGGATAAACTGCCCACCAGCGGCAGCTTGATAGCGGAAGTGGTCGGGAAAAGCTGACTCATAACAAATTCCTACCACTGCTTGACCAAAGGGCGTTTCTACTAACTGGTTAGGTTTACCTGGTGCTAAGTGAGCATCAAGAGGGGATAGTCGGTCAATTAAACGTCCTAAGAATTCTTCAAAAGGAATATATTCCCCCAATGGCACTAATTTGACCTTATCGTAACGGCTCAAGGTCTCACCAGTACCGGTGACAGTAAACAAACTATTGGTAAGGCTACGCCCTCTTTGCCCATAGCCTCCTACCCAAACTAAAACCCCTTTATCTAATATTGCTGAGTAGAAGGAACTACGAGTGCGAACCTGTTCTTGCCAAAGAAAAGGTAAGGCAGTTTCAGGAGTTAGCACTGCATCTACTTTTTGATCTGCCAATGTCTGATACCCAGTAGTGTAACCTTTTATAGCACGCTGCCAGCCAGCGGAGTAAAGTTTGATTTCATTGGGGATGTTTCCTTGAATAATACCGACTTTAATAGCAGAATCTTTTGATTGCTCAATTGGTTGGCTGTACAGTAACCATCCCAGCAGATGCAAGCTGATTAATAACCCGATTGCTATAGTCACAAGGGTTAAAGGTTTGTAGGGAGTGAATGTTGTAGGTTGAAGGTTTTTAGGAGTTGTTCGCGTAGCGTGGCCTTTTGGCCAAGGTTCAAGGTTTTGAGAGGTTGTTCGCGTAGCGTGGCCTTTTGGCCAAGGTTCAAGCTTGTTGTGATTACTTTCAACTTTCAACCTGTCAACTTTCAACCTGTCAACTTTCAAGCTTCCAACGTTAAACTTATTAATGGTTAAGCCGCTTTCAGCAATTAAACCATTGACGGCGACAATAGCTGCTGTAACTGTTATTGGACCGGATAATTGACCGAGGTGCAAAATTATCAGGTTATGGGGACTTTGGGTATAGGATAAGGAAGACCAGTACAGGGGACTCATACTCCGCAGGGTTTCTATGCCACACCACAAGCCTGTACCGATTAGAACCCGCAAGCAGGAGGTTAAAAGAAAATAGTTTTGAGTGGGGATAGGGAGATTTATATCAGGATTTATATCAGGATTTATATCACGTTGTTGTGTCGCTTTGGTGGATGGGAATTTACAGCGGTTTTCAGATGAATTGACCTCATTACCTTTAGCTGCAAGCCCCCTAAATCCCCCAATTCTGGGGGACTTTAACTCAAGAACCCCCCAAAGTTGGGGGGCTAGGGGGGCGAAACTTGCTGTAATTGATTGAGTTATAGAGATTCCTATTGCCCAGACAGCTACTAGGAGTGCTCCCCAGAGGGTAATGAATATCCAGCAGAATAATGCGATCGCAATACTAGCTAGCCATGGTACCCCCATCCAATCCATCGGGTGAATACCAGTAATCCAAGATAGAGCTAAGCCATGATAACCGATACCCCAGATCAGACCAGATAAAGCATTGCCACGAATACTCTGACCCCTGACGACTATGAACCATAGCGGCACTAGGGCAATCCACGCTAGGGGCCAAGCTTCTGTTGGTGATGGTGTCAGTCCCATCAGGATGCCACCGATTAACGCTAATAGAGCAGTTATCAATTTGGTGAGGTACAAATTTCTAGGTTTTAGGGAGTAAGTAGTAGGGATTAGGGAGTAGGGTTAAGAGTTTGTTTAGTTGTGATTACGGGCGCTGGTATGGATGGGAGTCTTGAAAAATACTGTGTACCTCATGATTATGAAAATTGCTATATATTCAAAAAGTCTCAAGTTGGCGGACCACCTGCTACACGATACAACGTTGTGTAGTAATGCACTAGACCACTACCCACTGCTATAGCGTAGAGCAAAGTTACTAAAACAGCCACCCGACGTTGCCAACGCCAAACTTGCATCAAGCCTGCTGCTAGAAGAATTAAGAAATAGGGGGATACAATTAGTAGATAGCGAGCTTTCCATATGGAACTGGAAACATAGGATATCAATAAGATAGATCCGGCAGGTAATAATGCCCACACTTTAATCCACCAGAGTTTTGTTGAGGGGTGCCTGCTCAATAGAGCTATAGCAAGCAAGCCGATTGCCATGGCTGTATATGCCATGTAATAGAGCAAAGGTACAATATTTGAGGTTAATACATGCTCCACAAGCCAGTCCATGATAGACTGCTGATTGAGCTGTTTCATCAGGTCGTTGGCACTGATGCCTGATCCTAGTAAGTGTCTCAATGGCCAGAAAACTGTCAAGTGGGTGACTTCAGAGACAATTAAGATCATGTTGGGTTTTGGGTACTGTGTCACCCAACCTTTGAGGAATTTAGTGGAAGAATCATTAACTGCTGATACTAAAGGAAGCCAACAACTCCCAATCAGCAGCAGCCTAATCCCAAAGGCAAATAATCGGCGCTTTTGATTACGGAACTGCCATCCAATTAATACCAGATCTGGCAGAAACAAGGTCACACTAACCGGAGTAGTCACAAGGGCTAGAAACCTGCCCACAGCCCACCAGTTGATGGCAGCAAACCTAGGATTTTCAAGGGCATGAGCTAGAGCTAAGGTACCCCCCAAACTTAAGAAGGGGATTAGGGTGTACATCCTTACCTCTTGGGCATGGTTGATAAACAGAGGGGAGAGGGTTAGTAACAGGGCGGCAATCAAGCCAACTGGCTTTCCAGCTAAGCGACGACCCAACAGGTAGATTAGGAAGACACTGCCTAGTCCAAAAATCACAGATAGCCCACGCAACCAAACGGTGCTAGTGCTAAACTGCATCCAAATGTAGAGAATCATGAAATAAAAGGGACGTGTCAGATTCTTCGGAGGCAGTGATATCCCACTCTGGGTTTTGTTAATGCTAAATAGTTCATCGTACCATAAGCTTTCTGTGCCGAGTTGATATAGGTACAACCCAGTAGCGACTAGTAAAATTAGGCCGATCGGCATCCACTTCTCGAGCCAATTTGCTCTTATTCCAAGTGCTGGTGTATTCAGTTTCATAGTGATGCAAAGTTAATTCAAATTAGTTAACTCAAATTAGGGATTGCAATCGCAATCCTAGTACTCTGTCAATTTAGTTTTGAAAATTAGGATAAGGTGTTAGGTGTTAGGTTTTCGTATTTAATCCCTAGCGCTATCCGGTATAATGCTTAATACCAATTAAACGTAATAGTAGAGGATTTTCCCATTTCTAAGACCAAAACCGAAAATCTTTATCAGATATTTATTTAGATATAAAATCTTTATCAAATATTTATTTTTCCCGACTGATCAACGGCCTAATTGTTCCCTTGCCTGCTGACGCAGATTCTTAGCATTGGGGTGATTCGGCTGGATTTGAAGTGCGTTTTCCATGGCATTGATTGCTTCCTTGTATTGACCTTTGGCCCAATAGGCTGCCCCTAAATTACTCCAAGCATCGGCAGAATTAGGATTGAGTTCAAGTGCCCGATTATATGCTTCTATGGCCTCACTGTACCGACCGAGTTTATGGAGGGCTACTCCTTGGTTAATCCAGGCGTCAGCAAAATCGGGCTTGATAGCGATCGCTTTCTCGTATAGAGTTAGAGCTTGAGTTATGGCTGTTGGGGTGTTTTGGGATTCCAGAGCTGCACCTTTACTCCACAATGCTTCTGGGTAGTCAGGTTTAAGGGCAAGGGCTTGATCGCAGGCAGCCAGTCCTTCTGGAGTACGCCCTAAGGAATTGAGGCTATAGCAACGACCCCAATGAGCTTCTGCTAAATTTGAGTCCCTTGCGATCGCTTTTTCGTAAGTCATCAGTGCTTGTTGGTACTTTCCTGCTTGCCGCAAGCTCTCCCCTTGGCTGTTTAATTCTATTGCAGTTGGTTGTGTTTCCGTTGGTTGTGTTTCCGGGTCGGATGCCGATTTCGCAGCTGATTCGGTATCCGATTCAGGAATAGTTTTTTGGACTGAGCTGGTAGTAGTACTTTCAGGGGTGTTGCTAACAACGGCTGGAGTTCCAGGTTTTGACTCAGAGCTGGTAGTCGAGGTTTCCGCAACGGTATCGCTAATGTTGTCAGTAATATTGTCAGTTTGACTGACAGGTTTCGTAACTAGAAAAGTCTTAGTACCGATCACAGAAATACTGATACCCATCCCTGCTAAGACAGTAATCATCAACCAAGGCTTAGTTAACCATCTTCGGATGATCTCTGATCTGGCCTGGGTTTGTGCTGATGTTGCTGAAACAGAAACAGTCTCTTCCGGAACTTTAGCAGACATAGCTATTGTTGGTGCAGCAGTTAGCCTCTGAACTGCTGCCAACGCTTCTACTGCGGTCGGGTAGCGGTCACGGAAGTCATAGCGCACCATACAGTCGAGGATATCCGCTAATTCTGAGTTAACTTGGATGTTAACTTGGACGCGATCGCGCCAGTTAATTTCCCCTGTTTCGGAGTTTTCTTTCAGGAACTTGGGATGAATTCCGGTTAATGCCTGGATGCCTACCATACCCACCGCATAGATATCGCTGCTAAAACGGGGATTGCCACCGAACTGTTCTTTGGGGGTGTAGCCATGACTGCCAATAGCAATGGTCTTGGTTTGCCCCGTTTCGGGATCGATAATCTGGGTGCTAGCTTGCTTAACTGCCCCAAAGTCAATCATCACAATTCTACCATCCTTGCGACGGCGGATCAGGTTTGGGGGTTTGATATCACGATGGATCACACGTTGCTCATGGACAAATACTAGGACTTGTAGAATGTCTTGCAACAGAGCAATCACTCGATTTGATTCCCAAGGCTGACGGATTTCTTGGTTGAGGGGTTCTCCATCAATAAATTCTTGGGCCAGATAAAACTCCTGATTTTCCTCAAAATGTGCCAGCAACTGGGGGATCTGATCGTGGTTACCCAGCTGGTAGAGGACTTGGGCTTCTCGCTCAAATAGGCGTTTGGCAATTTCCAAACACTGAGGATCCGTCACCTGGGGTTTGAGCTGTTTGATCACACATTGGGGAGTTCCTGGCAAGTGCAAATCCCGTGCCAGAAACGTTTGACCAAACCCACCTGCTCCCAGCTTGCTGATGATTTTGTAGCGACCGCCTAAGGGGTTTGCAGAATTTATCAGTTGATTGTTCATGTGTTTAGCTTTGATTCTACTCGCTATCCCAGACGTCGCTACAGGTTTACAGGGTTCTATAAGCCTAAGTTTAGTTTATTTATCAATTTTAACCGTATACACCCAGTCTTTATATTTCGGTTCCCGATTTTCGGTAATTGCTGCTAGCATCTCCTTGAGCTTTTCGGTTATTGGTCTGTTTGGAGATAAGTGATAGTTTTCGATTCGTTTAACTGGGGTGATCTTTGCCGCTGTCCCACTCAGAAATACTTCATCGGCAATAAATAGTTCTGATTTATCCACTGGTCGTTGTATAGTTGGCAAGCCCATGTCTTTAGCAAGGGTCAGAATACTATCCCGAGTAATTCCTTCTAGGATATCCTGATCGAATCCAGGGGTAATCAGCTGGCCATTTCTGACCACAAAGATATTCATCCCAGAAGCTTCCGATACTTTCCCCTCAGAATTCATCATAATGGCTTCATCAAAGCGAGACTCTACTGCTTCGCTTTTCGCCAAGGAAGACGTAATATAAGCTCCACTAATTTTACCTCTCAAGGGTAAACTTTGGTCTTGTTGTCGATACCATGAACTAATCCGACAGCTAACTCCCTCAGGAGATAAATAATCTCCTAATTCTAATCCATAAACAAAAAAGTCTTTTTCAATATTATGGAGTCGCGGGGAAATTCCTAAATCTGACGTGTAGACAAAAGGGCGGATATAAAACGACTTAGTTGGTTTATTTTGTTTGATAAACTCAACGATAATAGTCTCGATTTTATCAGGAGGTAAATTGTAGTGTAATAACCGAGCACTATTACTTAGGCGTTGGCAATGGCGGTCTAACCGAAACAGTAAACATTGCTGTGGGTTTTTTGGGTCAGGGATACAGCGTAATCCGCCAAAAGCTCCCGTGCCGTAGTGCAAGGCATGGGTAGCAATGGAGATTTTGGCGTCAGTGAAAGGGACAAACTTGTTCTGAAAGTAAGCAATGGGCAAAAAATCAGGCATAGTTAAAATCAGTGCTTTAAGATTAATTTACCTCAGTTTAACGAGTGGCTGACAGCATGCTCTCCATGGCATTTAGCCTTGTTGTCACTCCCTCAGGGGGAACTGGCTCCTCCCCACGACCTACCCAAAACCCTACACCGGACACCTTATCTATTTTTCACCCTTTTTGTCATCCCCTTAGCATCGGTGGGTATAGTTGAAAAACAACGCTTAATGTGCTAATCAAAACTCAGCACTCAAAACTGACCCTCTCAGCACTGATCCACTATGTTCTAGTTAGCAGGAGTGAAATCTTGGCTGAACCTATTTATGTTCAATTGACCTGGGAAGACCCAGAAACCGGCGAGTTAAAGAAACCTGTTCTGAGACCGCCCATTGCTGTTGGTCGAGAAAATGACCATTTGCCAGCACACTTAGCAGGTCAATCTGTGTCTCATCTGGTACTTCTTGACAAGGAGATTTCCCGGTATCACGCCCTGATCACAGTGGCTAATACCCAACTCTATGTTACTGACAGCAGCGCCAACGGCACGTTTATTAACGGGCGGAAGATTCGCTCTGGTATTCAACCTTTTTCAAGCAAGGATACCCTGCGGATTGGTCCGTACAAGATTACAGCGACCTTGAAACGGGAAAATGACCTGAACGCCACTGCACAGAACTTTGACCAGACTAGTCTATTAGGAGAGAAAAGTGTCACTAACTCTCTGCCCAATAATAAACCTGTGGTTTGGTTGATTGGCTTAGTGGTACTGTTAATAATGGGAGTCGGCACCTGGGCCGTGGTCAGCGGTCTGCTGGAGGGGTTAAAACCGGGAACGCCAGACCAGGAAAACGATTCCTCCACACATTTAGAACGGGTAGTCTAGCACAGCTAGTTAGCTAAACCTTAACCATGAGATTCTAATGTTATCGAAAATAGAACCTAAATGGAACGTCACCTATGGAATCTCTTCTGAATGTTCGATTTTCCATTAACCCTTTCCCAAGGGTTAGGTTTCAGCGTTCCTTGGGATTGGTTTTGCTAGGTGTACTTACCCTACTGCTCACCCTATTACCAGCCTCTACCTTAGCACAGGAATCTTTTGCAAATGGCACTAAGAAAGCTCCTGTGGTAGTGGATGGTATTGAATTATTTCAAGTCGGCAACGCTGGCAACTTTAGCGCTACTGAGCGAGCCGAGCTGATCAATCAGCGCTTAGCAAGGGAGGTGAAATCCCTACAAAAACCTGAATATGTGGACATTGAATATGTCGGGCAAAACGAGGGGATTCTTCGTACCAAGTTTACCGAGCGGATTCTGGTCACGATTACCAAGGCCGATCAAATTCCTGATACTGATCCTCTTGAGCAAGCCGAAAAATGGGAGAAGCTGATTGAAAAGGCGATCCGGCAGGGCAAACGACAGCGGATGCCAGATTATAGTCGTCAGGCAGTAAGGTTTACAAGCATAGTGCTGGTGTTGTTAATCCTGTTGTACTTGCTGTTACGGGTCTTCAGGCAATTTGCCTTGCGGAAACTGACCTCCTGGCTAGGGAATCCGGCTTCGCCTTTTTTCCCTTGGCACGACCCAGCTAAATTATTTCTCGGGGCAGCCCTGTTAGGGTTACAGCTTATCCTGTGGACTACAGTTATCTTAACCATTAGTGACCTATTTCCCCAAGTTCGCAGTTGGCGTTATGAACTGTTAAACTTCCTCAAGTCTCCTGTAATTGGTTCCGGAGAAAGCAAGTATTCTGCGATCCAAGTGCTGCTGTTGGTGGTATTAACCGTTGTGCTATGGTTTGGGGTTAGTGCCCTCACCAGGCTATTGAGGCGTTACATCTTGGGGAAAACTGGCGCTGATTCAGGGGTGCAAGAGGTGATTGCTACCCTGATCCAGTATGTCCTGACGTTTTTGGGCATGATTATCATACTCCAAAGTTCTGGGTTGGATTTAAGTTCCCTAACCATTTTTGCTAGTGTCTTAGGGGTGGGAATTGGCTTTGGTGTGCAAAATATTGCTAACAACTTTATCAGTGGCTTAATTATCACCCTAGAGCGACCGATTCAACTGGGGGATTTTATTAAGGTCAACGATTTGGTGGGAACTGTGCAGCGAATGGGTTCCCGCAGTACAGAGATTTGCACCTTGGATAAAGTGACAATAATTGTGCCCAATGCCCGCTTTTTAGAAACTGAGGTGATTAACTGGAGTCACGGTAACCCGATTTCCCGGCTCAAGATTCCTGTAGGAGTGGCTTACGGATCTGATGTGGAGCAGGTCAAGAAGGCACTGTTGGCAGCTGCGAAGAGTCACCCGGAAGTGTTACTAAGGCCCTATCCCCAAGTTTGGTTTCAGGAATTTGGTGAGAGTGCCCTCAAGTTTGAGCTGTTGGTCTGGACTGGAGACCCCAAGCGGCAGCCTAAAATCAAGAGTGACCTCAACTACCGGATTGAGAAAAGTCTGCGTCGCTATGATATCCATATACCATTTCCTCAACGAGACCTCCATGTGCGATCGCCTCAGTTAGAGAAATTGCTGACCGCTTGGCTAGGGGAACGTCAGCCAAAACCGCCCGAAAACCAACTCTATATTCCCAATGGGTATCAGTCTCAGCAGCTACCCCAGGATTCCTTAGTTTCAGGTTTCCTAGAGCCTATGGATGAGATAGATCAAGACTCTTACCCTACGGCTCCTTTCCAAGAGGATATGATAACACTAGACATTGAAACCTTGGTCGAAGAAATGCGTCAACCAGAAGCGTTGGATATTAAAGACCGTCGCTATCGTCTCAATAGCTATGGATGCTGTTTTGTTGGCTCAGAAGCGGTAGATTGGTTGGTAAAACGGTGTAATTCTACTCGGGAAGACGCAGTTGCTATTGGACAGATACTGATTAATCGAGGTATTATTCATCATGTCGCAGATGATCATCCTTTCCGAGATGATTATTTGTTTTACCGTTTTTATTTAGATGAGAATTAAGTTAAGCTATCAGCTTTCAGTTATCAGGTATCAGCTTAAGCGCTACGCGCACGCTACGCGAACAGCTATTAGCTAAGAGCTATTAGCTATCAGGTATCAGCTATCAGCTTATGCAGGCTAGATCACAGGCTAGAAGCCTGTGCCACGCAAACTACAGTAACAGGCAAAGGCCAAAGGCTGAGCACTGACCGCTGACCACTGACCACTGACCACTGACCGCTGACCACTGACCGCTGAATACTTAGATTAATTTCAATAACAGAATAAAGAATCGCGAGTATCAACACCAGTTATAGTATTCTTACCAGAAGCTTTTTTGCATAGCTTCCGGTCTTGGTTATAATCCAAAATTGCAAACGTGAAGTCAGCGCCAGTAATATCTGCACCCTTAAATTTAGATTTCGACATAAATGCATCTTCAAACACTGCATCGGTTAAGTCTGCTTTCTTGAAGGTAGATCCATTAATGAATGCATAGGTAAAATCGGCTCCATGTAGGTTAGCATTCGTGAAATTAACTTTGGTAATATCCGCACCTATAAACTTAGCGTTGCTCAAGTTAGCTGACTGTAAATTGACATTGCTAAAAACCTTGTAACTAAAGTTTTTACCGGAGAAATCCTTACCGCTTAGATCCTTGTTTTCAAAGTCAGCGTTAATGGTGGCAGCGCTTTGGGCTTGGGCTGGCAGAGGCAAGACTAATATAGTTAGTGCTAGTAGAAAGGCTGCCAGGTGTAGAAAGTACTTACCGTACTTCATGAATTGCTCTAATCCTCCTTTTGATTAAAATTTGCTGACAAGGGTAACTATAGCACTTATCATAGTCATGAGGTACAAAATTCTCGGCTTTAGGGAGCAGGGAGCAGGGAGCAGGAAGCAGGTAAGATGGAAGAGGGAATAGGTAAAAAATTCTGTGTACCTTATAGCTATAAGAAACGCTATATAGGGAGCAGGTCAATTTTGTAAGAAAACTTGAAATACAAACGCTTGAACTAAAGTGTTTTCGGGGCTTCAGTAGCAGTTATCAGTTATTTTAGTACATTTGTTCTGCGAATTTGACATGCTCCCAACGCTATATATCCTCAAATTACTTCCCTGATAGTTCTAGTGAACAATAGCTCATCCTTAGAAGTCAACTAAAGCGGCATTTCGGGCAGGGTAAACGCATCTAATTTTTTTATCCTATATATAGTGTTTTTAAAATTAAATAAACACTATATGTTGAAAAGCAATTGTCAATAAGCACAATAAGGCCAGGTTTATTGAGAACTACCCCCGCTTACCCAACAAGATGCGTTTACCCTGGCATTTCGGGCTATACTTTGATAAATTTTTTTTGATTTTATTTAAGGTTTACGTTAACATAGCATACTAAATACTGAAGACCGGTATTTCCAAGGGCCACCCAGAAGTTCCACCCGATAATAATCGAGTAATCGAGCGGAAAGAGCATTGCGTCCAGGAGTGACCAAACGTAAGGTCTGTGGCGGTTCCCGTTCCATAGAACGGTTTCGGGAAACAGCCGATTTACTCAGCTTTCCGGCAAAAGGAGCCCCACATCTCAATACGTAGTATGAGTGCTTAAAGTTACCGTAAGATAGTGGAGCTTTTATGGTTAGTCGGTTATGCGCAAAAGGGTTAAATCTTTTGTAATAAAGCTCCACTATCTAAGGTTTCGTCTCCAGGGAGGAATTTTGCACAGAGTCTTTCGGGAGTGGGAGACGAGCTATAAAACTTCTGAGCAATTCTGAGTAAGTCATTCCTCTTCTGTCGGCCTCTTCCTGTAACTGCTTTTTTTCAAATTCGGTAACTCTAACTACAAGCTTTTTACTTTTCATTACGGGTTGACTTTTGTCGCCACGACTGCTAGATTAATAATAGGTCGAGAAACAGGAATTGACAACAATGAGAACAGCGTATCAATATCGGTTAAGGCTATCAAAATCACAGGAAGCAGAAATAGAAAGATGGCTTGATCTGCTGCGACACCAATACAACTATCTATTGGCTGACAGATTTAACTGGTATGAGCAAAATCGCTGTTCTATCAACTCCTGCCCTTTGATCTGCCACTTACCAGAGTTAAGAAACAACCCTGATTACTTTTCTCAAAAGAGAACTCTGCCTCAGTTAAAGAAAGATAGGCACTGGTACAAAACTATCCATGCTAATGTCTTACAAGATTGCGTTAAAAGGGTAGACCTGGCATTTAAAAGGTACCTGAAAGGCGATTGTAATGGGAAGAAGAGCGGTAGACCTAGATTTAAAGGCAAGAACAGGTACAAATCCTTAACTTTTTCCGCTTTCTCGAAAAATCCTATCCAAGGAAACAAGTTGAATCTACCTAAGTTTGGATGGGTCAAGATGGTTTATCATCGACCTATTCCAGACGGTTTTAAAATCAAAACTGCTACAGTCACACGTAAAGCCGATGGGTATTATGTGACCTTGTCGCTACAGGACGATACTGTTCCTAGTGTGATTCCCATAGAACAAGTATCAAACCCTATTGGGATAGACATGGGTCTCAAATCATTTTTGATCAAGTCCGATGGAACAGAGGTTCCTATCCCCCAGTATTATCGGAAAGCTCAAAAACGACTAAAGAGGATCCAAAAAACTGTCAGCAGATCTAAAAAAGGTAGTAACAATAGAAAAAAAATTGTCACTAAATTAGGGAAAGCTCACAAAAAGGTTGCTGACACTCGAAAAGATTTTCATTTTAAAACTGCGAAGGGTTTACTAGATAGTCATGATCTAATTGCTCACGAAAAGTTAAATATCAAAGGTTTGGCCAGAACTAAGATGGCTAAATCCATTTTTGACGCTGGTTGGGGTCAATTTCTGTCAATTCTATCAAGCAAAGCTGAAAATGCTGGTTTGATCACGAAGGCAGTAAATCCCAAAAATACCAGTCAAAACTGTTCCAGTTGTGGGACAAAAGTACCTAAAAAACTAAAAGATCGCATCCATTCTTGTCCTCACTGTGGATACACAGAAGACCGTGATGTGAATGCGGCAATCAACATATTGAAGTTGGCGGTGGGGCATCCCGTCGGAAATAAAGCTTCCCGAGTATCCGAGCCGATAGGTGGAGTTGGGAAGAAGCCTATACTGAACCTGCAAAGGTCAGTGTAGGAGTATGTCACTGTCATCCAAACCTGCCGTGTCCAGGTTCCTTCGGCTATGGAGTTTTTCCGACAAGCTCTTGAGGCTACCGTTTCCCCAACGGTTTCTTATCCTTCCCTGATTCCGATGACCTAAATTCTTACGTTTTAAAAATCAGGTGCAAGATCTGAGTTATACTTATTCTGTTGACTACTAGACAATAACAAATAATGAAAAAGATAAATTATGGATTTATAGGAACAGGAATAATTGGTGAAATGCTAATTAATAGATTTGTAGATAGCGGAGTAGCCGATCCCGATCAAATCTATGCATCAAATAGAAGTACTGAAAGATTAAAAAGAATAGTCATATATACAGGAATAAATAAAGGGACAAATCAAGAAGTTATTTCTAATTGTGATTATATTTACCTGTGTGTGAAACCACAGGATTTGCCTGATGTATATCAAGACTTAAACGGAAAGTTGAATGAAAAAACTCTGGTAACTTCTGTCGCATCTATAGAAAGAAATTCTTACTATGAAAATTTAGGCAAAATAAAATTAGTTAGAATAATCCCAAGTATAACAAACAAAATAAAAGGCACAATTCTTTTTGTAGCAGATAAATCTCAAGAATCAGAAAGAGTTTATTTAGATTTGTCACAAATTGCTAATGTCTATTGTGTCCCTGAAGAACATCTTGATGAATATACGCATCTTGCAAGTTGTTCTCCTGCAATAATCTCTGAATTTATCAGAGGATATCTGACATCAATTACAAAAAAAGGAATAAATGAAGAGAAAGGTAGAGAAATAATTTTTGATGCATTATATCAGACTGCTGATTTGTTAAAAGAATTTGGATTTAGAGTAATAGATGATGTTTGTACAAAAGGAGGAATAAGTAGAGTCGGAGTTAATTTTGTTTCTGAAAATTTCCCAATTGAGAGATTATCAGATGAATTACTTGGAAGAATGAAATCAGTCAAATTAGAATGGAGTGGTAAATATGAATTGAATAATCAAAATATTTTAGATATAATTAATGAGAATGGAACACCTCTTTATGTTTATGAAGAAAATGAGATTAAAAGAAACTTTGAACTAATCATAGATTCAATACCTTATGAAAATAAACAGGTACATTATGCCGTTATGTGTAATAGTAATAGCGAGGTATTAAGGAAAATCCTACAATTAGGAGGCTTTGTTCAAATAAATTCTATACACGAACTTGATTTAGTTAAGAAAGTGGGATTCAGTAATGGGGATATTTCTTTTACTTCAACTGGTTTGGATAGTGAAAGTTTAGAGAGATTAGTTCAAGAAGGAGTGCAAGTAAATTTGGATTCAGTTGAAGAGGTTGAGAAATATTGTAAATTGAATGCAGGGGGTAATTTTGGAATTAGAATTAAAATGAAAGAAGATATCGAACTTCCTGAAGGTTATACTAATTCCCCAAAAGATTCAGATGTAGGTATACCTCAAGACTATTTTTCAAGAGTAAAACAAATTGCTCAAGATTATGGATGTAGAATCAATGAAATACACGGATATCTCGCATCTAATATTTTAGAGTCAGAACCTTTAATACACTCTTCAAATTATTTGATGGAATGTGCAAAGCAATTTCCAGATTTAGAATATGTAAATTTTGGAAGTGGTTTTGGCGTACCTGGAAGAAAAACTGAATCAAAATTTGATTTTGCTGGAATAGGAGAATACTATTCAAGATTAACAAAAGAATTATCAGACCATCTTGGAAGGGATGTAAAATTAAAAATAGAGCCTGGTAGATCGGTTGTAGCAACGGCAGGAACACTTTATGCCAAAGTAACAAATGTTAAACAATTGACTGGTAAAAAGCAGATATCAATCAATGCAGGGTTCGGAGAATTTCCAAGACCAAGAATATATGGAGCATACCACGAAATTGAGGCTGTTGGTAAAACAGGAGAGACAGAAACTTATGACATAAGAGGCAATACTGTATTGCAATCAGACTTTTTAGGCAAAGAGAGAAAACTACCTCAAGTACAAGAAGGAGATATCCTGGCAATTAGAAATACAGGGGCTTATGGAATAGTAATGGCTTCAGGTTTCCCAGGAAAAGAGTTACCTTCTGAAGTAATGGTTTATTCAGATGGCACATTTAAGAGGATACTTGATTGGGCTGAGTCTGACTCGCTTGCCAGAAGCAGTAGATATGAGTAGGATGTTCTTGACTGAGTGAGTCGAATTTAGTGAAGAAGCAGCTCAACGGCTACAAGCTGAAGGTGCTTCACAAGTACTGCAAGCCATCCTTGATGCTATTAGTGATCTGTCACAGCTGAGTGCAGATTAGGCTGGGCAGATTATTAAAAAGGTCACTAAAGAGCAGAAAGTGAAAAAAGGATCCCTCGTGCGATCGCTCCGTGCTGCACTCACTGGAGATGTTCACGGTCCCGATCTCATTGAATCTTGGGTGATTTTCCATCAGCACGGTAGGGACAAAATCCGCCTACAGCAGGCATTGATTAACACTTCTACTACTTAGGTGATTTACTGATTGTAGGATGTGCATACCCTTCGGGATGCTCCTAAAGCATCCTGAGTTCGGTGTTTTTAACCACTATGGGAATACGTTAGGACATGAGTAGAACTCACCACAGAGTCACAGAGAACACAGAGAGTAATCGAGATGAGCAACAAGCGCTGTTAGAAATTGCTGAGTCTTATCTCCGGGAGTTTGTTGCACCAGTAGCGTCAGAAATTGATGATAATCCAGAAGTATTAAGAGCGGCACTTCAGGGAATGGGTGCTCGCTCTTTATTGGCACTGCAGATTCCTAAGGTTTGGGGAGGTACTGGAGTTAGTGAGCTAACCTTTCGCCACTTCCAGCAGCTCATTCCCCGTTACTCTGGTGCGTTGGCATTTCTGCACACCCAACACCAAAGTGCAGGAGAATTCCTCACCAACACTGACAATGAATCTTTAAAGTGGCAATATCTGCCTTATATGAGCCAAGGACAGGTGTTGCTTGGCATTGGCTTTTCCCATCTGCGACGCCAAGGCAAGTCAATGGTTAAAGCTATTCCTGTAGCAGGTGGGTATCAGATAGAAGGAAAAGTACCTTGGGTAACGGGTTTTGGTTTCTTTCAAGATTTTATTTTGGGTGCAACACTTCCCGATGGTCGGGCAGTTTATGGTATGTTGCCGTTTATTGAAACCATGCAAGAGACTGGGGGAGCAATTACTTTTAGTAAGCCAATGGAATTAGGGGCAATGTCCTCAACCAATACCGTTACGGCAGAGCTTACTCATTGGTTCTTACCTGAAGAGCGTGTTGTCTTCATTAAACCCACTGGTGCAATTCATGAGAACGATCGAAAGAATGTTCTGAATCACGGGTTTGACTGCTTGGGCAATACTAGAGCAGGTCTCGATATCATAGAGGCTGTTTACCAGACTAAACAACTTCCCTTCATCAAGCAAGCATTTGATGCCTTCAACGAAGAACTCAAACGTTGTCAATCAGCAATGATGGCGGCACTAACACCTGATTCTCAGTCTTGCGAAGAACGGCTACAACTCCGCGCTTGGGCAATTAATTTAGCGCAACGTTGTACTGCAGCAGCAGTTACTGTTTCTAGTGGTGCCGCTAATTACCGACATCATGGCGCACAGCGAGTATATCGTGAGGCATTGGTGTTCACAGTCTTAGGTCAAACAAGGGCTGTTATGGAAGCAACTCTTGCTCAGTTGGTGAATTAGGTATTAGGTGTTAGGACACGAGGAGAACTCACTACAAAGCCACAAAGAACACAAAGAAAATCTATACGTCCTAATCTTTCCTAATCTGCCATCTTAGAGGTTGTCTGAGAAGTCTCATTTGCTACATCCAAGCCCCCTAAATCCCCCAATTTTGGGGGACTTTTAGAAGCAAATTGACTCTTATTCCCCCCAAAGTTGGGGGGCTAGGGGGGCAAAATTCAGTATAAAAAAACTTTTCAGATATCCTCTTAGTGCTATAGCGTTTCTCATAGCTATGAGGTACACTAATAAATAGATTAGATAGTTAGTGATACAAATTTCGGATGAAACCTTACTCTCTTGACTTTCGGCAAAAAATTCTAGAAATCCATAAAAAATAAAATTTATCAATCCGAAACTTAGCTCAACGTTTTGGTGTAGCCAAAAGCTTTATTCAAAAATTACTAAAACAACATCGAGAAACCGGAGATATTAAACCCCTCTCTTGGTGCGCATTCCCTAGGTCGGGTTTCCCGACCGGGGTCGCACAGCAACGTCAAGGGGTAAGTCCGCCACGCAAACTTAGGGTCGAGCAATTAATAGATTTGGGAGAAATAATTGAAACAAATAATGATGCTACGTTAGTTGAACTTTGTGATTTACTAGAAATAAAGATCCAAATTCGCGTAAGTCGAGCCACGATGGCAAGACTAATCAAACAACTCGATTATACTTAAAAAAAAACATTATATGCAGCGGAAAAAGAGTCAGAAATAGTCCAAATAAAACGACTAAAGTTTTGGTCAGATATCCGAGATATCCCGGCATAATATTTGATTTTAATAGATGAATCGGGAGTAAATTTAGCAGCGATGCAGCGCGGTCTTGGGGAGGCAGTGCGGTCTTGGGGAGGCAGCGCGGTCTTGGGGGTTCCCCCCATGAGCGACTGCCGTGGTCTCCCCCACTCGCGGTCTGCCGTGGTTTCCCCCATGAGCGACTGCATCTTGACAATGGTTAGGATGTATGCTAGAGCCTTAAAAGGGAAAAGAGCCAGAGGTAAAAAACCACTGAAAAGAGCCTGAGGCAAAAATATCTCCGTAATAGGTGCTTTATCTTTATAAAAAGTCGTGGCATCTAGTAATATATCTGGAGGAGTTAATCGAGTAACTTTTGAAGCAGTTATTGCTAAAAATTTAGTTACTAAGTTATTTCTGTAAAAATGCCTGTGTAATAATGGATAATGCTAAAATCCATGAAGGAGAAATGGTTAGAGAATTAATTGAACAAGCGGGAGCAAAACTGATTTATTTACCCCCCTATTCTCCCGAGTTTTCACCAAGCGATGCAGCGCGGTCTTGGGGGTTTCCCCGGAGACGAAACCTTAGAGAGTGGAGCCTTTAATGTCAGCAGGTTATGCAGAAAAGAGGTGCGACCCGTGGCGAATTTAATTCGCCTACGGAAAGCGCACCTTTGGTTAAATATTTTTTAATAAGGCGACCCTCTCGAAACGGTAACTTCGGCGTAGCCGACGCTTGGCCGTAGGCCACGCCAAAGGCGAACGCGAACAAACCACTCGCTATTGCATCAAGACATCGAAAATTTTTGGTCAAAAGTCAAAGCAATCTTGAAAAAGATTAAAGCCAGAACTTACAAAGATTTAATAGAGGGGATTGCCGATGCCATCTTAAAAGTCACTAAGGAAGATATTCGGAATTGGTTTACTCACTGCTGTTACTGTACCTCATGACTATGAGAATTGCTATAGCGCAATTTTCTCATAACCAAACTCTAGAAACTCGCTCTGGCATGGTGTATAACCCAATGTTTGATAGGCTTGAATATAGGCAGATAATGTTTCTTCTTTCGGTACGCATTCAACCCAATAAAACTGATATTCTGGCGTAGGTTGCCACCATCTTTCGCGATCGCCAGCCACCCAAGCAAAACAGTTATATTCTTGGGATTTTGGACTGGTAACAGTATATTGAGTCCGCGCTAAATTAGGAAAACGTAACTCTAAGTGTATAGCTTCTCCCATGAAAAACTCAAGCAATATAACCCTTTTGTCTTCCCCAATTTAACCATGCTTGAGCCATTAGTTTGATTTTTCCCCGTTGTTCTGGCAGAACTGGGTTTTCTTAGGTAATCTGACCTAAAGCAGGCAACCAATAGAGCGGGTTTTGCTGCAAATCTTCCAATAAAAAAGGAATTACCCCTTCTCCCATCTTGATGATTTCTTGATAAGCGGGATGTTTTGACATTTCGACAGTCGAGGATAACGCCTCTACTTCTTGACGACCTTGGGAAGCAAGAGCGGTAAATTTTTGGCGTATTTCTTCGGGATTTTCTTCAGTCGGTTTTCTAGAGGCTGCATCTAAGGTTGGTTTTTTCATAGTTGCTTTGTGAGTTGCTTTGTGAATTGGCAATACTGACTAGGAAGTCATTACTCCAAAGTGCGTTCGCGTAGCGTGGCCCAAAGGCCAAGGCCAAGGTCAATCGCCCATCTTGTAGGGTGCGTTAACAAAGTGTAACGCACCGAAAACTCACCCGTCCACCCGACAATATCGTAGGAAATCATCTGGGGCTCTTGGAATTGCGATCGCCTACGGCACTAGCGGAGCTGATCCCATCAAGTAAGGGAATTACTAATATAGTGAAGAAAAATACAGCAATTTATAGCCTAATGAGGTACACAGGATTTTTTCCCTCTTGCCTCTTGCCCGCCCCCCTTACTAAGGGGGGTTAGGGGGGATTCCTCTTGCCTCTTCTCTGTTCCCTGTTCCCAGATCCGCTGTTCCCTAAAACCCAGGACTGAAGTACCTCACTCAATTAAAAACCACTATACAAGGTGTGAGCTATGACAGATAATAAACTGGTATTTGAACGCATTACCTGTCTTGATGCAAAGCGCGAGTGGGGGAAACCACGGCAGTCGCTCATGGGGGGAACCCCCAAGACCGCGCTGCCTCCCCTGTTCCCTTGCTGCATCGCTTTGATCCCCAAATAATGGGAGGACGTGCTTGTATTCGAGGCATGAGGATTACAGTATCTCTAGTACTGAGTTTGGTAGCCGACGGTATGGATGTCAACGAAATTATTGAAGCTTATCCCTATCTAGAAGCAGAAGATATTAAAGCTAGTCTTCTGTATGCAGCATTTTTAGTTAGTGAGCAAGTTCGGCTCTTCAGTAGAAGTGCAGCATGAAGTTTTTAGCAGATATGGGTGTCTCTCCTTTAACTGTTCAATTAGTGCGTCAACAGGGACCAGTCCAAACTTGTCGTTTTCAACAACGGTCGGTGATGGATTTCTTTGACCTTTGGTCACGCTACGCGAACGAGCAAGCTCTCATGGCTCAATCGGGTCATTTAACGGAACCTCCTTCCCTCATCCCTTCTTTCGAGACCTGAATCCTTACTAATTTACTGTTCAAAATCATTAATTTTTTTCATGTATTTTTTTGATAATTCTTCAGATAATAGAAGTCTTTGTTCTTTTTTAATGCGGAAATATTCATTATAATTTTCCTGACTTTCTTTCTGTTCAAGTAAATAATCATAAGGACCTTTGCCAGACAAAAGTTTAACTAATATAGGTGAGATTTCAATAGTGACGAATAAGGCAGTTATTAGCCAATTAATATTACGAATATTCGGATCGTCTTTAGATAGTTCTTCTAAAGCAACAAGACGGGCTAAGAAGCCATCTGATTCTTTGTCAATTTGTTCTTTCAGTTGTTCTAAGTTACTGTCTGGTGACTGCAAAATCAGGTTACGTTCTTGCCTAAGGTTCTCTATTTTTTCCTCTTTATCCTTAACTTTATTATCTAATTCAATAAATTTTTGTTTTATTTCATCTGCATAATTTCGTTTGTCTTGATAAACAATTCCTTTTCCAAATTGGCCTGTTCCCTGTGTACCTTCTGCTTCTGCATTAGCCACATTTTCGGCGTCCTTCCATTCATTTTTATACTTGTCCTTTTCTTGATTTAATCCTTTAATTTCTTGCTCCAATTCTTTTATTGGTTCGTTAATTTTTTCTTCTCTTATCTCATTTTTATCTTGTTCTATTTTCTGGTTAATTTCTTTTTCAAAAAGCCTCAATTCAAGGGGTTTAGCAACCACAAAGCTCAATAATAAGGCTATTACTAATCGAAGAATTGTTGCTGCAATAAATGGCAAGTTTGAATTTGAATCCGATTTTCTTCTCTTAGAGCTTAAAATTAAAAAACGATCTAAGTTAAAAACTATAAAACTCCAAAAAGTTCCTCCTACACAAGAAGCTGCTACAGAACCGAATACTGTAAAAAGAGCATAACCACCGGAAAAAATAGCCGTTGTTGATGTTAGCAAAACCGTGGTACCAATTGCTGTATATTTATATCGTTCTGTCAAACATTCTTTTTGTGCCAAAATATCATGATCTGCACCAGCAGACCATAGCAAGAATTTTTCTAGTGAATTTAAATTATCTTTAATTGTTGGAGCCTGTATTAGGTGTTGAAGTTCAGCTGGTAAGCCAATTTCGTTGATAAAAGTACCAACCGCTTCAACACCATAAGCATTAAGAGCACTTTTGATATGTTCTGTAGCTCGTTCCTGGATTTGATCCCGTTGTTGTAAGAAGTCTAAGACATTATATTCTTGAGCGGAATTACGGAAGTAATTATCAACCATCGGTTCTAATACCCTATTCACAAGGTTTTTAATGGAGCTATATTTAACCGCACCATTAGACAAGCAGCTAAGAACTCCTCCTTGTTCCTCAACTTGCTTATAACTATTAGCATTTGGTGAACCCACACGAGATATCATTTTAGGGGAATTTTTGGGATAAATATTAATAACCTGTGTGACTTCAAGATTCAAAATAAAGCCATCTTTTGAGCGAAGCTTTAAGGTTTCCAAATTAGAATCGTAGTTGGTTGCTGGTTTATTTTTATCTGTCCTCCAGTCCAAAGTTATTTCATGGACAGGAACTATTACTATACTTTTCACTCTTGTATTGATAGGATGTGTTCCAGCTTCTATTGGTATGTTCTGAATCCCTTTATACCCGATATTAAACTGAGAACCATAAGTAGTTTGCTCTTGATTTGCTTGGCTATTCTTACCAACATTTGAGATTAAAACTCCAACTGTTCCAGTTTTAATATTAGTTAAAGGAACTTGTTCAACTTCCACAAACCAAGGATTTAAACTCCAAAAACCTTCTTCGATAAATTCTTCTTGTAAACCTCGATAGCCACCTTTATCAATAAACTCCTGTGGCTCCTGAAACTTATTATGTCCCTCAATAACTGCTCCCGCAATGTCCCCTCCTGGTAAGGGCTTACCATCAAAAGTGGTAACAATACCAATTTTACCTGATTCAACTCTGTAAACTTTTAATTGTTCTGGATTCAGTCCATATTGCTTGGCATTGTCAGTAGTAACTACTGTAAATAGTTCAGTGTTTATTCTATAGTAACCTTCAGTAAGAATTGCTCGCTGTTTACCTTGTTGACCACCGTTGTTGAGAAAGGCTTCAGCATTCTGAAAATTCTCGCAATCTACAGCTTTAGCTAGTATTTGTCCTGGTGGTAGTTCAGCACCATCTTGAGCAATAACTAGCCCTATCTCCCCTGAGCGAATATTAATTAGTGGGACATTGTGAACTTTAAACAACTCTGTATTAATGTAGTGAATTCCAGGAGGAATAATTGCTAATTGGTTCCCTTGTTGACCGCCGTTTTTGATAAATGCTTCAGCGTCCTGAAAAGTGCCACATTCAACAACTTTACCAAAGTTCTGACCAAGTGGAAGTGGCTCACCATCCCTTGCTTCCACTAACCCTACTTCATTAACTCCAATTTTGATAAGTTCAACTCTCTTAATTTTGAAAAGTTCTGTATTAATTGCGTATTTGCCAGTAGTAAGAATCTTTAACTGTTGTCCCCTAGATCCCCCATTATCAATAAATGCTTGAGCATCCTCAAAATTGTTGCATTCAACAGCATCACCAAAGGTTTTTCCCCCAATCGGAAGTGGCTTGCCATCTTTCGCTTCTACTAAGCCAATTTCATAGTCATTAATATGAGTAATTGGCCTTATTTCAACAGAAAAAAGTTGAGGATTAATCCGATAAATACCATTTCTTAAAATACCTAACTGCCTACCCCGTTGACCACCATTGTTGATAAAAGCACGACCATCTTGAAAGTCATCACATTCTTCGACAACTTTACCAAACATTTTACCTGTGGGAAGAGAAGCACCATCGTTGGCTGTTACTAATCCAATTTCATCTTTATCAATCTGTATAGCCTTTTGTTTGAAAACTTTATAGGTCAACCTAGAGCGGAAATGTCGTCCAGGACCAAGAGTATCAACCTGCCAACCCATTTCTCCATTAAGAGCAATTTGACGATTAGATGGTAAAGGACTACCAAACTTTTTATAGACAATTCCAACCTCATCTTGAGAGATTACATAAACGCCAGGTACCCGATCAATTGCCATAACAACAAATTTAGTTAATTAGTTAACTAATGAATTGAAAAAAAAATACTCTTTCGCTACCTTAATCGTTATTATTGTAACGTGAGTTGGACGAACTGCACAAAGGTGAAAGAAAGGCGCTCGACTAGATTTGAAGCAATTGAGTCTGAGCCAGGTATGACCAATATTCTATCGCGTTTGGATATCACCCGTATGTTCTGTGAAGTAGACGACTTTTGTCAGTTGTTTGAGTGTTACTGGCAGCAACAGTCCCAATTACCTTCCATTGCAGGGGAACGATCCTGTCGTTCTCGAATGAGTCGAGGGTGAGATGATGACCATCGTGATCGCTTTTCATGGTTCTGGGTTCTCTACATTCAAAAAGTAGTATATAAGATTATGGAATTCTGTTGGGAAGCGATTGACCTTGGCCTTTAAGCCACGCTACGCGAATGGTCACGCTACGGGATGCTCGGTACGAGCCGCTACGGGATGCTCGGTACGAGCCGCTACGCGATCGCATTCTGGGGCACTTTGCGATTGACCTTTGGTCAATTAAGTATTTCCTATCTCATAAAGTGACTTAAAACCATTACAATCCCTATCCCATATTCCCTTTTTTTTCAAACAAGCTTCCATTCCATTACCGTACGATTTCTTTCAATTACCCCTCAAAAAAAAATTTCTAAAAACCCTTGACACTTAAGGATATAATCGTTATGATTATATCCTTAACTTCAAAACCAATTTTGAACTATGCCTGACAACTTTCGCCCGAATCCAGAAAACAATCCTGAGGAGATCACTCCTAGTAATACTCCTCAGGAACCTTCTCCAAAAAAATACCCCGTTCAGCACATTCTGAAGGGCTCCCGCCGGGCAATAAGCAACACCATGTATACCCTTTCTGCACTGCGTTATGCCCAAATTTCCGACTGGAGCCCCCTTCAGCCGACTGGAATTCCTGGCGAATTCATCACGACTATGACGAAGTACATAATTCTAGATTAGACTAACTTAGTAGGGGGGGTTCCCCCCCTAGCCCAAGAATCAAATCTGTTCGCCTAGGGTGACCTTTGGCCAATCGGATCGGATTATTTCTGGGTTGGTGTACAAAGTTCAGGCATAGTAAAATTTCCTAGCCGTGGAAGGTATTTCTGCGGCTATTTTTTTTTGGAGTTGTTCGCCTTTGGCGTTCCCGTAGGGTAGGTTAGAAGGTTGGGATGTTGAAGGTTGGGATGTTGAAGGTTGGGATGTTGAAGGTTGGGATGTTGAAGGTTAGAAGGTTGAAGGTTGAAGGTTAGAAGGTTGAAGGTTGGGATGTTGAAGGTTAGAAGGTTGAAGGTTGAAGGTTAGAAGGTTGAAGGTTGAAGGTTGGGATGTTGAAGGTTATTAACTTGTTCGCCTTTGGCCTTTTTGAAGGGTAGGTGATTAGGTTGAAGGTTGTTCGCGTAGCGTGGCCATTCCCGTAGCGTGGCCATTCCCGTAGCGTGGCCCAAAGGCCAAGGCCAAGGTTATTAGGCATTGCATATTGTTGTGGAATGGGCATCTTGGTGGAACCGGCATCTTGCCGGTTTCATTTCTGACGGCTGAATGCTTACGCGATTCCTAAATATGATCAGACTAATATATTCCTTCTCTACCGAATTTAAAACTGCTATAATAACAAAAATAGGAAATCAATAAAATGGAAAAACTGACGGTTACTGCTGCCCAAAAAGAGTTAATTAACCTAGTTGAATCAGTTACAGAAGAAAACAAAGTTTATGAAATAGAGATTTCTAATGGCTCTGCTGTTTTAATTTCTCGAAAAAACTATGAAAGCTTACAAGAAACCTTAGAATTACTTTCAATACCTGGAATGAGGGAAAGCCTACAAAGATCCCTTGAACAAATAAACAGTAATGAAACCTACTCCCTAGATGAAGTCTTGGGAGATATTGATTGATGGTTTACGAAGTTCGTTTTACCAAAGAGGCTAAAAAGGATGTTGCCAAACTTACGCCCAAATTAAAGCAAAAACTCAAAACAATGATTCAGGACACGATCAGTATAAATCCTTATGCTGGTAAAAAGCTGGTGGGGGATCTTGCTGGTTTCTTTTCTATGCGTTTAAGTTATAAAGATAGAATTATTTACACAATTGACAATGAGCAGAACCTGATCTATATTCACCGCGCCAAAACTCATTATGGAGAATAAAATAATGGTATTGCATAGTGCGTTCGCGTAGCGTGACCTTTCGGGCAAAGCCCGACGCTGTGCGAACGGTAAATCCCGTAGCGTGGCCAAACGCGCCCCGCGTGGCCCAAAGGCCAAAGCCAATCGCCCATCTTGTAGGGTGCGTTAACAAAGTGGATGCTGTTGGGCGATAAGTCATGACTATAGTATTTTTATAGTATTTATCAAATAGGTGAGGCGTGAAAGTCCTGGGTTTTAGGGAGTAGGGAGCAGGGAGCAGGGAGTAGGGAGATGGGGAGATGGGGAAATAGGGAGATAGGAAACATTTTTATAGCGTTTATCATACTGACGAGGTACAGTAAATTTTCGTCTTACCCCGACTCCCGATTCCCGATTCCCGATTCCCGATTCCCGATTCCCGATTCCCGACTCCCGATTCCCGATTCCCGATTCCCGATTCCCGACTCCCGATTCCCTATTCCCTATTCCCTATTCCCGATTCCCGATTCCCTTTTGTAACTGATTAACCGGACTTGATCTGACTCGCCTACCTCTACCGATCTTTTTTTGAAAACCTGGGAACTTTCAGGTCACCTGTGCGTCTGGGGATGGTGTTTGAGAGGCTATCAACTCTGATAACTAAGGAGTTGAGCTATCTGGAAGAGTTATCTAAATCAGGAGAGTTGTGTTCTATGTCTAGTGCGTCTACTTGGAATTCCACAAGCACTGCCATGTTGCTGTTGGGAATAGTAACTGGTGTGACTGCGCCGATGGTAATTGCGGTTCCAAACCAAACTAGCTTTATTGATATTCAAGGTCATTGGGCAAAACCGTTCATTGAAGGGTTGGCAGCAGAAAACCTGGTAAATGGATATGCCAATGGCACCTTTAAACCTGATCAAGCTGTTACTTACGCTCAGTTCTCTGCGATGGTGAGCCAAGCTTTCAGCGAAAATAATTTAGCCTTGCCCAAAACATTTGATCGTGAAGTGGCTGAGTATTGGGTAAGTCGTAACCTAACTGAGCAGGATAAATCTAATAGCCAACTACGTCCATCTTCGCCACTATCTCGGGGACAAGTATTGGTGTCATTAACCAATGGTTTGGGTTTATACTCTAGCACTTCAGTCAAGAACACTCTCTCTTCCTATGAAGACCTATCCCGAATCCCTGACTATGCCAAAGATAGCGTTGCGGCTGCTACCGAAAAGGCTATGGTGGTTAACTACCCGAATGTAACCTATCTCGATTTTGGTCAACCTGCTACCCGTGCTGAAGTGGCAGCCTTTATTCATCAAGCTTTAGTGAATGAAGAGGTATTAGCTCCCCTGTCTAGTCAACATCCAGCCTCTCAATATATTGCTCAGCTGACGGGAGAGACTAAACCTGTGGGTGACGACAGCCTGATGGAATCAACTGAGACAACTGAAAAAACTGATTCCACTGAGTCCACTGAGTCAATGACTAGTAAGGATGACTCCTTTGAAACTAAGGAATATCAAGTTTCCAAAGGCACAATGATTAATGTAGCCTACACAGTATCAGACAAGGTGGCTGTGGAGCGTGGTGAAACTATTGATATGACGCTGTTAGTAGCTGAGGACATCAAAAATGATCAAGGAATAGTCTTAATTCCAAAAGACAGCGAGATTGAGGGTCAATTAGTACCTCGGTATAGTGGTTCTGAGTTTCTTGGTACTCAGTTTGTAGCTCAAAAACTTAAAATTGGTGAATTATCCTATAACACCATCAATGCTACCTCGAAACTGGTTACTGATGCTAAGCCTGATGATACGGAGACACAAACATTAGAAGGTGCTGCGGTTAATATTTTGACTGGTGTCTTAACTGGTGGTGATTCTAATCAACAACCGGAGCAGCAAAATCCTATAATCATTGATCCGGAAAATGATTTACCACTAACACTGGGTTCTGATTTATATCTCCAAGTAGCTACTAAAACGCCAGAAATGCCAGAAATGCCAGAAGCCCCAGAAGCTATGGACACTGAAGAAATCCCAGAAGCTATGGACACTGAAGAAATGCCAGCAACACCAGAAGCTCCAGCAGTTCTAGAAGCACCAAAACTTGAGCTTCCGCAAGTGCCACAGTTGAAGGTTCCAACTCGCTAACTAACCTACAAAAGTTCCTAGTTAGTGCCTAGTCAAGGATTGAGAAGAGACATGCGATGGGCGTTCGCGAAGCGTGGCCAAAGGCCTCAGCCCCGCTTTCAGCGAACGCATGTCTCTTCACTTGTATCGAGGCAAATGCTTAACAGTCGGACAGACTACCGATACTGAGGGGAAGCATCTCTCCGTTGATCGTAAGTCCTAATAACATGGGCTCTTGGGGTTCTATATACTTGCCAGTTAGTACACAACGCTCTTTGCGCTCAGCGATCGCTTGAATGCTGGCTCTGATATCAGACTTACAAAATTGAGGTCGATAATCACCAGACTTGTGCTGGACATAGTTCCAGAGAATATCTCGAATCAGAGCTTGATAGCCCTGAGTGCCAGAAAGTTCTTTGAGTTTATCTTTCAACTGTCGCTCCAGACGGATGCTGGTAACTTCCATATCAGTGGTTGAGTTTTGACGGGTGAGTGTAGGCATTAATTTTTTCCTCCAAATATCTGGACATTCCCGTAATACAAGTGTAGTATTTAAAAAGCGGCTTGAAAATCGTTTTTCACAAATTTCGCCTTCAAACATTTCATCTTCTATGAGTCATCATTTAACCTCCTCCACCAATTGCTCAGATATCAACTGCTTCGGCGGTTCTGGATTCGGGGCAATATGGGTGGAGCTTTTGTTTAGGGGCAAATATGACTCGATCGCACAGAGAACAGTCGAGTATAGAAGGCATGATTCACAACCAGTCAATTGTCGGCCAGAGATCAATCTGAAACTAAATAGACACAGCGGGAGGTATAGGCGAACGCTAGCACTACTGACATAGCAATCAGCCTACCCTAAAAAATCTTAAACGCCCCCGCTCCTGACAAACAGAAGCGGGGGTTTGGTTTATGAGGAGTCAATCCGTGACAAGCACAACTGAGGTGTTAAAGCAATCGGTAGTGGTTTTTTCCAAAAACTACTTACCTATTAATCGAGTCAATATCAAACGAGCGATTGCTCTGTTGGTTACCGGCAAAGCTGAACCAATCGATTTCTTTGGTGGTAAGGGCTACAAAGTCCGTTCCCCTAGTGTAGTGATCTTGGTACCAAGCCATATCCGCTTGATACTTACCGAAACCGAACCAACTTGGCGAGTTCCTCCAGTAAATCGGCGGGAGGTCTTAAGACGGGACAAGCATCGGTGCCAATACTGTGGCAGCACCAAAAAGCTAACCCTTGACCATGTCATTCCTCGGTCAAAAGGCGGAAAACACAGTTGGGACAACGTCGTTACGGCATGTGAGAGTTGTAATAGCCTTAAAGGCAACCGCACTCCCCACCAAGCGGGAATGAAATTACCCAGGCAGCCCAAAGCACCCATGCATCCAGCTGTTGCTTTTGCGGAACAGTTTTGGCGTCAACAGCAAATCAATCGGTTAGAGGAGGAGGTTACAGGTAATGCTGAAACTGATTTATACCGAAAATAGCTTTTATCTAGAGCGTTTGGCTCAATCCCTAGAAGAATGGGTAACCACACGAACCCTTGTCTCGCTCCGTGCGGGTGCAAGTTTCTATATCGAACCCAGCACTGCCTCATTTTTGCTACCAGCTAACTTGCCCCACCTCAGGCAATTAGAGGTGTTTGTGCGGCAAGACAAAACAGATGCGATCGCATTATCGATTTGTGATGCGGAATATGTTGAAGTAAGCCTACAAGGCACCTGGCTAACGTCAGATCCAGAGGATGAAGAGGGAATTTTTGTAACAGCAATGAACTATGCTGTTGAGTTTTTTCTCTATCAGCTGTGGCAAGAGGCTAACCATCGGGCTTCTGTTCCGAAGGATTGATCAAGAGGCGCACTTAGGTGTGCCTTTTTTTTACAGTTCTCTTAAACGTTCTCAATGTCGATAGGCACCGATTTCTGGTTGAAACGGTACCACTTCCTGGTGTACCTCTACCCCCAACTGCTCTAACATGGCCTGCAAAACCGGGTCAGGAGATAATCTTAAATAGCTAGCCGTTACTTCTAAAGGCACATGGCGATTACCCAAATGATAAGCAGCTCGCAGCAAATTCACCGGTTTTTGGGAGGTGACAGTGAGTACCGGTTCTGGTTTAGCAGCAATTCGGATCATCACCTTTGTATCTTCCGCTTCCAGTAAATCCCCATCCTGCAAGACACTGCCCCTAGGCAAACGCAAATACAAATTTTCACCATCCGCTGTTTCAAAGCGGTGGCGCGTTCGGGTACGTTCTTCCGCTGTCAAGGAGAGGGTAAAACCGACTTTAGTATTCTGATTAGCTGTGAGGCGTTTGGTAAAGGTGAGCATTGGAAATTGACCATTGCTGAATTCAGACTAAAATACCAATTAAAGTAGGGTGGGCAAAGTAATCTGATCGTGAATACTCAAAAGAACCAAACTGTTTTTGCCCACCCTACAAGCTTGCGTGTAAAAAAAATACCAATTAAAGTAAGGTGAGCAAAGGTAAGCTATCAGCTATCAGCTATCAGCTATCAGCTTTTTAATAAGAAATAAAACAGGTAAGCATTGGTTTAATCTCAGTGAAGTCACAGGCTGGAAGCCTGTGCCACAAAGCTGTTCGCGCAGCGTGAGCCTTTAGCTCACGGCTGACCGCTGACCGCTGACCGCTTTTGCCCACCCTACAAGCTTGACATATTATCAATTTTGTTGTAAGCGAACTAGTTCATTGTGGATTCGCCGTTGTAACTTCTGATCGGATTGAGCGCTAACCGTAATTGAATTAAATCGAGATATGGTCAAGTCATGACTTTCAGCAATGGTTTTCGAGCGGTTACAGTAGTTTACAGCCAGATCTCGGATATTTCGACGTAGAGCTGCTATGGTTTTTACTTGGGTGCAGTTAATTTCAGGAACTATCTTGTCCTTGTCTTTGGTTAATTCCTGAATATCCTCGTAGACACCTTGACGATTTTGATCGATCGCCAGAACAGCTTTGGCGTAATTCTTCAATTCCTGACTCTTCACTTCAGATGAGGCTACTGTGGGGATAGCTGCCGTGGGGTCAGGGTCTGGACTGGAAGAACATCCAACCAAAACCACTATCATTCCGGCAAGCCATCCCAAGGGATAGATAAATTTGCTCATTAGTTTTTTGGGAGATCAGCGACCTGCACTGGCTAGCCTGTTCGCGCAGCGTCGGCTTTGCCGAAAGCTGGATTAGTCTATTTTTTACTATTGCTAGTGGCTAGCTATTATGGTTCTTTTTCTGATAACTATACCATTATCGGTGTAAACTTGATTGATAATTCCCAGGTGTACAACTCGTCTTACTGCTTGCCCAAGAGGAACGTTGAGAGCCTTACGCTTTAACCAAAAACATTTAATTATGGTTGAAGTTATGGTTGAAGTTATGCTTCAAGGGAATAAGTTGCTGATTCTTAGAGCTATATCTAGCTAAAAGCTAGCGTCAAATTTTGCTTGTTGAATACGCACTAATTCACTTTGAATCTGTTCCCGTAAAGTTTGATTATCTTGCATCTCAATAGTAATTTCGTTGAAGCGTTTATTTCCTCCTTCGGGAAAATACTTAGAGACAATTACCTCTGACTGTTGGCAGTAATCTTTAGCAATCTCTTGGGCGGTCGAGGGGAGCTTATTGATGCTCTCGGAGTCATCGCACAAAATTTCTGGTGGCTCTCCTAGGATTGTAGTGATTTTTTCATAGGCAGATGCGCGAATAGGCTCTATTTGTAATAGAACTTCAGCATATTGAGTGACGTCATTAGGACTAATGTCAGAGGTGACATCTTGAGCATAGGCTGAAGTGCTAATAACAAGGGTATAAGAGTCTTCAGAAAGCTCAGGGATAAATCCAGATAGCAAACTAATAGCAGTAAGTCCTCCGACAAGTAGAGATTGGGAGAAAAGTTGGGTCAAGCTAAGTTTTAGAGAGTTAGCAGTGAGCATGATGATCAATTAAAAGCAAAATAAACAATAACCAAAACCACTAAGGGCTAGTTTAATGTGAATTAATTTATGGGGGATAAGTTCCTCATAAGGCAAGAGCTTCTGGGAATTGGGAAGTGCAGACAGGATAAATATCAAGCATGAGTATAAAAAAAATTTAACCTTCAACCTTAAAGCTAGCCTGGGTGAAGCCACTGACTGGTCTAAACTCTTGAACTGTTAAAGATTTCACAAAGTTGTATCACCTTAGTTTGTAATGTTGAAAGGGGGTCTGCTCCCGTTTTGAGGTTGAGGTCTAACTCCAGCAACACCCGCAGAGTGGAGATGAGTTGCTTGGGGGAAAGGAACTCCACGTCTTGTTTGAGGAAGTAAACTCGTTTGGGGTTATTGATATTGGCGGTGTTAGCGATCGCATTTGGATCGGTTTCGCCCTCACTCACCAGCAACTTCACCCACAACCAGGTACGAAACTGAGTAATTAAGGTAGCGACAATCTTTAAAGGAGGTTCATTCTGGTTGATCAAGGCAGCCAACAACTCCAAGGCTTTTGCCCCATCCCCTGCCCGAATCGCCTCTGCCAGTTGCAAGGTATTTTGAGTATTAGCCACTACCAGGGTGGCAACGGTACTTTCTTGTAACGGTTGGCTGTCATACAGCGCGTAGAGTCGTAATTTTTCCAGTTCGTTGAATAACTGTCGGGTGTCATTGCTAACGGATTCGGCTAAGAGTTCAGCTGCACTATTGGTTAGTTTGACTCCAAATTCAACGGAGTACGACTTGACCCGATGCACTAGCTGCTGGGTCTTCCAGGGGGGAATCAGAGCAAACTCCCGAATCTCGGCGTACTGTTGCAGTAACTTCGTGGACTTGAGTCGTGGATCTGGTCGATGGGGGGTAGTTAGTAACAAAACGGAGTGTTTAGGAATGACTGGTATAGTACGCTCTAATTCTGCCAGTAAATTGTCCGAACATTGCTGGCAAACGGTTGTATCGACTAACCACACTAGACGTCCACCCATGCCAAACGGAGGAGTCATGACTTGATTCAAGGCTTGAATTACGGCATCTGGTTGGTCTGGGGAAATTTTGTCATAGTTAAAACTAGCCCAGTTGGGGTCAACTAGGGATTGACGGAGCTTGTCCAGGGCTTGGGCCATGGCAAAGTCATCCTTTCCCCAATAGAGGTAAATTCCCATATCAGAACACGTAAGGGGGCAAAATTGGACGATACATATCAAACTTATCTAAATCGGGTCACACGGCTTACCCTAACCGCAACCTATCAATCGCAGTTACTCAATATCCAAGAGTCACCCAAGTTTAAACGTCTCCCTAATGGCAGCAGAGAGCCTGCCCCTTTTCCTGGTTACACTGTAATCACACCACCTTGGGAGGAAGAGACTAATAACTCAACATTCTATGATAACATGCAGCAGCTCCAAAAAGAGCTTCTCCAGCAACTAGACCCGGGTTTAATGGTACCGATACCCCCGGATAGTTTTCATTTAACCTTGGCTGACTTGATTTGGGAAAATGCCTACCGAGATGCCACGGCTGAAAATCCACAGTTTGAAACTCAACTGCTTAAGTCGATACAGGCAAGTTTTGACAAGTCTGTCAGTATCAGCCAGGAAACCTCTTTAGCAAATGGTGGTAATCCTATTAGCTGGCAGCTATTGGGCTTAATGGTGATGCCCAGGGCGATTGGTGTATGTCTAGCACCCCAGGATGAACAGGCATACAATCGCATTTCCCAGCTTCGTCGGTGTATTTATCAAAATTCTGATTTAATGGCTCTAGGTATTGAACAGCAATACCATTTTACGGCTCACATCACTCTAGGATATTTCGGAGATATCCCCCAGGAGTTGGATAGCGATCGCATTAGCAATATCCTATTCGAGTTAAGTGGCCAAGCCTTAGAAGTAGAAGGGAGTGTACTATCGATTCGGCAGGCTCAATTAAGGAAGTTTGACGATATGATGCGCTTCTTGCGGGAACCAGAATGGCCAGTTTTGGAGTTTTGAGTGCTTTCGCGTGCTTAGTGTTTGAGTTGGAGCAGAGTATGGGGTGGGGATTTAGATGAAAGCATTGTCGATGCATCCGATTATGGAGCAAAGTTTTGCCATTATTGACCAACAGATTGGGGAGCATCAGTTTAATCCAGCTGAGTATGGGATTGTGCGGAGGGTAATCCATAGTACGGCGGATTTTGAATTTACCCAACTGCTTCGGTTTAGTGAAAATGCGATCGCATCTGGTATCTCTGCACTGAGCCAGGGAACACCAATTGTTACAGATGTAGGAATGGTCAAACAGGGGATAGCTAGTATGGTGGCAAAAACCTTTGGTAATCCCCTGATCGTAGCAGTAGACCAGGCACCAGTCGCTCTGCCGGGAAAGACGCGCACGGAAACTGGTTTACTCCGATGTTTCGAGCAATTTCCAGGGGCTATTTTTGTGATTGGTAATGCCCCTACGGCATTGTTGGCTTTATGTGAGCAGTTGTCCCACTCTCAGGTCAAACCAGCTTTGGTCATTGGCGCAACCGTTGGGTTTGTTTCAGTGCTGGAGTCGAAAGCTGCTTTGGCCAAGATATCCATCCCTCAGATTCGAGTTGAAGGAGCTAAAGGAGGGTCTCCAGTGGCTGCAGCTATTTTGAATGGATTGATGGTATTAGCTTGGGAGAGTGAGTAATAATATCATGTTCGGTTGAACAGTTATAAATACTCAATAATAGGGAACAGGGAACAGCGGATCTGGGAACAGGGGATGAGGAGGGAGATAACCTACCAGAAGGAAGCTATGTTTTTTTATAACTGTTTATCTCAACATGATATGAAACATCCCAAAAGCCCACAAGACCCGAAGGTAACTAAAAAAGAGATGAGTAAATTTCGATTAACTCCCTTTTGTGTATTCTTTCTGTCCTTGGTGTCTTGCCAGTTGCTATAATACACTCCCAGCTTAATTCCTATTATTCTGAAAACAGATTAAAGATCAGATATAGCAATCCTAAATGAATTGTGATAATTTTTGTTCCCTACTCCCTGTTCCCTGTTCCCTACTCCCTGTTCCCTGTTCCCTGTTCCCTGTTCCCTTTGCAATAGCAGCAAAACCATGACCTCGATCAACGTAGTGGGCATTGGTTTAGACGGAGCAGCTAGCTTAACTGATCAAGTCAAGCAGCTCGTAGAACGAGCGACGCTATTGGTTGGAAGTCAGCGCCATTTAGGTTATTTTCCCAACCACCAAGGGTCACAAGTGGTATTGGGGAATTTTACTGACGCTATTGAATTAATTCGTAAGCAGCTCGATGGTGCGGATCACGATACCCTAATCGTAGTGTTGGTCAGTGGTGATCCATTGTTTTTTGGCTTAGGACGATTGCTCCTAAGCCAACTTCCCCCCTCAAGCCTCAGGTTTCATCCCCATGTCAGTGCGATTCAGCTGGCCTTCAGTCGGATTAAGGTTGCTTGGCAAGATGCTAAGGTAATCAGTGCTCATGGCCGTTCTATGGAACAACTAATCCCAGCCTTGAAGCAGGGAGTTGACAAGATTGCGGTGTTGACGGATGGCACCAATACACCTGAAGCGATCGCTAAATTATTGCTAGCGCTAGATTTACCCAGTTGCTACCAGTTCTGGGTATGTGAAAATTTGGGAGGTATGGATGAACGGGTGCAATGTCTTGGTGTAGAAGCAGTATTGAACCAGACCTTTGCGCCCCTGAATGTGGTGGTATTACTACGTCACCCTGATTCCGTTGACCAATCCCTGGATCCAGAGTCGTTACCGATACTAGGATTACCAGATCAGACATTTACTAGTTTTAGCGATCGCCCTGGTTTAATGACCAAGCGAGAAATCAGGCTGCTGTTACTAGGAGAGTTAGCCCTCAAACCAGGGCAAACAGTTTGGGATATTGGTGCAGGCACAGGTTCAGTTTCCATTGAAATTGCTCGTTTATCGAACACCTCTCAGGTGTATGCTATTGAAAAAACAGCAATGGGGAGTACTTTGATTGAGCAAAATTGTCAACGTTTGGGCGTTACTAATGTTACCTCAATTCATGGTTCAGCACCGGATGTTTTGAAGAATTTACCAACACCAAATCGGGTTTTTATTGGCGGTAGTGGGGGTAATTTGCACTCAATTTTGGATTACTGTGATACTCGCTTAGACCTCGATTGTATTTTAGTGTTAGCATTAGCAACTGTAGAGCATATTAATACAGCCTATAGTTGGTTTGAATCTAAACGTTTCCCTCCTTCCGAGCGCGGGATTAGAGCAAATTCCTTCCCCCCCTTATTAAGGAGGGGGGATTCTTTCCCCCCCTTATTAAGGGGGGTTAGGGGGGATCCTTGGAATTATCAATGGTTACAGGTGCAGTTATCGAAGTCGGTACCTGTGGGCAAGCTCACTCGGTTTAATCCTCTCAATCCGATCACTATTGTGACGGCTTGGAAGTGCTGATTTTGAGAGTCTTGAGTTCATAAGTGCTGAGTTCGTAAGTGCTGAATTTTGATACCCGATCTGCCAATCTCCCCATCTCTCCAGAAGTTGCGGTGTCATTAACTGATATTATTACTACTGGAAGACTATCGAACAATAGTCAAAAAAACAGTCAAAAAAACGTCCGGAGTATTGGCAAGTGTTAACACCAGGACACATCGAAGCAAATTCTATGGCTCATCTCCAATGTGCTGTATGTGGTAAAGAATATCCGCTAGAACTGCGTTATCGTTGCCAATCTTGCGATGGAGGTGTGTTGAATGTTGTGTACAGAGGTAATCAAAAGGTAGAATCTGGTTCCGGACTGCAGCGTTTTAAAGATTTTGTTCCGATTAAACCCCTGCCAGAATTTTATTGTCCAGAAACTCCTCTAATTCGATTCGACAATGCTCAATATGTTGACCATGATGGCATTTACTGTAAAGTAGAAGGGGCTTTAGCAACCGGAAACACCAAATATAGACAGAGTTGTATGGCAACACCAGGGTTGTTATGGGGTGGAGTTAAAGAATTTGTAGTCTCCTCTACAGGCAACTCTTCTTCTAGCTTTATGTATTGGGCCAAAGAGCTTGAAGGTCAAATTAGGGTTCATGTCTTTGTTCCCTCAACCCATAGACATCGCTTAAAATTTCAGAGTCCCTATGCCACCATCCATGAAACAGATGTAGATTTTGTGGAAACTGGCAAGTTGGCCAAAGACTATGCTCAAGATCATAATCTATTTTGGGAAGGAGGCTTTTTCAACTTCTTTCGTCGGGAAGGTCTCAAAACAGGGTATATGGAAGGAGCAACCCAAATGGACTTCCAAGTTGATGTAGTCTTTCAACCCATTAGTAGCGGGATGGGGTTTTATGGGGGATATTTTGGCTTCAAGCAGCTTTTAGCCAATGGGTATATTAAGAAAATGCCTCGTTTTGTTGGTGTGCAGCAAGATACTTGTGCTCCTGTGTATACGGCATTTCATGCTAATAGAGAACAAATTGCTGATGAGGATATTATCCGCAACCCCACTGGAAAGGCTGAGGCTATTCTTAGAGGCAATCCTACCGCAACCTACTCTTATTTGCGGGATCTAATTCTAGACACTCAAGGAACGGTTGTTGCCCCAACCCAAGCAGAACTTCTGAAAAGCTATGAGGTTTTACAGCAAGCTGGTATTTCTGCTTGTCACACTGGAGCATTGTCTTTGGCAGCCTGTAAAAAGTTGATTCTTGACGGGTGGATTTCCCCTGAAGAAAAATGCTTGCTGATGGTGACTGGAGGACGGATGTACTAGGCACGTAAGCATTTTCCCTTTGCTGTTATTCACTTTTGAAAATATTGCGTAGGGTGTGTTAGGGGCGGCTCGCCGTCATTTTCTACCTCATAGCCAGGGTTGGGAAAGCCCGCCCCGTAACGCACCACTGGATCAAACAGCTTTAATGAGATATACCCTATATATCCCCAGTATAACCAGAGAAAATGCTACATAGTTCCATAAATTCAAGCTCGACTCTTTTTATTTATGTCTTAGTTGCTCCTCTAGCCATTGAGTGTCCAATTCTAGAAACTCAGCAGTCCACGTGAAAGGTTCATCTATAAACTTGCTCCCCAGAGTAATACAACTATCTAAAAATGGGGTATCTACTCCTGTTAGGCGGGCTAACACCTGTAGTGGAAAAGCCCCAAAGGGTAATTCTTCTGAGAGATAGCGATGATGAGGATTCCTGAGAGTAGAATTGTCAAGTGCTTTGATCTGGTGAATGTGTTCGTAAAAAGATGGGCCAGTAGTTCCATAGGCTGTCTTAAAATAATCGTACATATCGCTTAGATCAGGAAACCCTAATGCCTTGGCTATAGCTAGACGATCGCGATCGAAATCACCAATCAAATTAGCAGTGCGAGGACCCATACCTCGGTAAATATTATAATTTTCTCCCAGCTCCCATCTGGTTAAAGAGGCGATGATTAAGGGAACGTGAAAAACATCATTACATTTATCCAAGTTTACTTCTAAACTCGAAGACAGTGGACGCAAATTCTCGAACAAACCTTGATAGGTAGCAACAATCCGCTCTGTCATATCCGAGTTTTGGGCAGCGACTTTGAACTGTTTTTTAAACCTCTTTATAGCTACTTGGTCGTCACCGTTACCTCGGCAGGCAAAGGGGGTATTATTTACATCTGCAACTGCGGGTAATTGGGTTTCACTCATGCCAAATTCTTTTTGCCACACTTTGCAGAAAACTCGACCTGAAAAACGGCTAGAACAGATCAATAAAATATTGGTTTGAGGGGTCATATATTGCCCCAAAATCCGGGCATAAGATTCAACATCCTGACCTCGACAGCCAATCACAATATTATTGGGTAATTTGCCATCATGAGTGGCGGCAATTTCCTCAATCTGGTTAGAACAAGCTGCAATTGGATAATTACCCGGTGAACATACACCCGTTGAACGAACAATCTTAGTTTGACTAATTGAAGAAGAACGACGAGAAAACAGATCAACGTTATGGCCTTGAGAACTCAGGTGAACTGCTGTGGCTAAACCTACATCTCCTCCACCCACAACAAGGTAATTATCTTGTGACATATCTTGTGACATCAAAAAATATCCTTTAAGCTCTATAATTGTGAATATGTAATTGAAATTATGAACAGCTTATCACAAGAGTTTCACCGATTTTTATGCAGGTTAACTGTAATCTCGAAATTATTGATAATGGAGGCAGCTTATTGACATAGACGCATCAGATTAAAAGTTTTATCATACTAAAAAATAACTTTTTTATGTATTTTTGGATACAAAATTACATTAGCTTACCCTGGTTTAAGTTCCGCTACTCAAACGATAGTTCTCGTTTACTGACAACACAAT
>NZ_JAAHHX010000350.1:0-2147 GCF_010672065.1 Moorena sp. SIO4A1
TTGCCATCTCCATCAGAGTCAAAAAGTTTGGCAATCTTGGGGTCTTTTAGTTGTTCCAAATTATTGATTTTGTATTGTTCAGCAGTTTTTTTATCTATCTGATAGCTTTGCAAACCATCAGCAATAAGTACTCCCACCTTTTCTAATTTTTGGTCACCACCGTTTTGTAAAAAGAATTTTTTGTGTATATTTTGCCAATGAACACTGTAAAAATCTATGTCTCCATTCCTGACAGAAATGTGTGCCAGGGGAATACTAAGTTGTTTGATTGCTGCAGGTTTATAACCAACTTGTTCCAAAGCAATATTGATGATTTCGGAAACAAATAAGGCATAGGTGGAAACGGAGGATGCAGAACTGACCTTTACTCTTTTACCTGCTGTGGATTGACTCCCATTTGGGGTCTGTGCTCCACAGGCGATTAAACTGAGGCATAAAGCTGCTGCTAAGATAGCACAAATAAATTTATTAATTTTCCTGATGGTCATTTATTTGATTCTATTTGATCAAGTGCTATCGGGATGTTACAACTAGATTTTCCATGAAATTCTTGTAAGGTGCAATCCCGACTACTGACCATAGGGTGGAATGGGCATGTTGGTGGAATGGGCAAAATGCCTGTTTCATTTTCGGGCGGGCAGGATGCCCACTCTACTGCTATTGATTCGCGCAGCGGGCAGGATGCCCACTCTACTGCTATTGATTCGCGCAGCGGGCAGGATGCCCACTCTACGGCGTTGCTGAATTAAGGAATGAATGCGCGATCATCTGGTTTTATTAAAGCCCAGAATTGGGGGGCTAGGGGGGCGAAACCATACCCAGAATCAGCAACGCCACTGTGGTCAGTCCGCACGAGCCGGTCATCACAATGCCAAAACGACCCATCGCTAAAACCACTGCTTGAGGTTTGCTCAGATGGGGCATTTTTTTAGTCACTGTCCAAGAGCCATTTTTGGTACTCTTGATTCTTCTTCATGGCTGTGTTCTCCTAGTGGCGATATATACACGTGGGAATCCCTCAATCGCTTCTGAGCAATTTTACGCTCCGTCTCATTGTCAGTTACTGGGAAATGGGCTAAGGCTACTTCGTCTACTTTTCCTTCGTGAGTCAAAGGTAAACTTGATACAGGAACATAAGCTCCTGGCATCATGTATGGAGGTAACTGTTGTTGAATTTGGGAGTCTAATTGTTGGGGGTTCCAAACTCCCGCCACCACAACATAAGCTACTAGGAATGTTTGATGAGCTAATACATAAGCTTGTTCTACTCCGGCAACTGATAACAGGGCAGTTTCTATGTCTGCTAGTTCTATTCGCTTCCCTTGAATCCATATGTGCCGTTGTTTAGCGCCGACTATTTCTAGATAACCTTGGTTGTGATAACGACCTATGTCTCCTGTTTGGAATAGTTTACCTAATTGGGGGTGTTCTATAAATTTCTGTGATGTCTGTTGCTGTTGATGCAGATAACCTCTGGCTAAACTAGAACCTCCAATATAGATTTCTCCTGGTACTCCTGTGGGGACAGGGTCTTGGTGTTGGTCTAGTACATAAACTGATAACCGACCAGGGTTGCCTACGGGTACGTTTTCTCTAGGAGGTTCTTCTAGCCATTGCCAGTGGGTAACTTCTCCTGCTGCTTCTGGGAGACTGTAGAAGTTGTGTAATGAAACTGGGTAGTTTTGGAGAAATTCGTTGGCTATTTCTGTTGATAAGATTTCTCCACTGCTCAGGAGCGATCGCCAACTCTTCAAAGATGCTGCCTGATTAGTTGTATTTAACCAGGTGGGTAGTTCTGACGGATACAGGTGAACTATGGTGACTTTGTGCTTACCGATTAATTCCTGTAATTCTGTAGGCTGGTTATTTGCAGCTATAACTACACTACCACCACTGATTAGAGGTAAACCTATTTCTAGAAGAGCTACATCTTGAGTCAGAGAGGTTTTATGCAGTAAAATATCTTGATTAGTTATCTTTAAGGTTTCTTGTAGCCATTGTAAACGTTGAGCCACAGCCTGATGTTCTACTAAAGTTTCATTGAAGATATAGGCAAGATTGGTACCTGTTGTTGCTGTATTTGGGTTGTCTGTCTTCTGTGTAGCTATTGATTCCCACTCAGTGTCTAGACACAAAAGTTGAGCATT
>NZ_JAAHHX010000351.1:0-2139 GCF_010672065.1 Moorena sp. SIO4A1
CCCCGTTGAAACGGTATAACCGGGATTGGAGTCAAACTACTGTAGTCATTTTGGGGTGTGGTGGTGCCGCACGAGCTGTAGTAGTGGGTTGTGCTCAACTCGGTTGTACTGAGATTCATGTGCTTGGTCGCAATCAGGACAAGTTAGGTCAATTTAAGCAAAGCTGGATCAAGTCTGACCTTGCTATTACTATTCATACTCATCCTTGGGAACAACTACCGGAACTCCTGCCCCAAGCCAATTTGTTGGTTAATGCTACTCCAGTGGGCATGTATCCCAAGGTCGAGCAGTCTCCTGTGGATGAGCTAGCTATGGCCAGGTTGCCGGAAAATGCGATCACTTATGACTTGATATATACTCCTAATCCCACTCAGTTTTTACGACAAGCCCAGGAACAGGGCGCGATCGCCATTGATGGATTGGAAATGCTGGTGCAACAGGGAGCAGCAGCTTTCAAAATTTGGTTAGGACAAACTCCACCAGTGGATATTATGCGTCACGCTCTGCAGGAGAAATTGGGATTATTGAAAAGTTAGTTACTTTTTGCGAAAATGCAGAATTCCCCAACTGAGGTAACCGTTCTTGCCAGCATCAATCCAATGATTAAGACCTACTTTCATGGCGTCAATGTAATCCTTGCCACTATCGGCAACGGCTTGCTGATAATTGGCATCTACCGTTTCGAGGACTCGCCGATAATGGTTCACCAGTTGCGCCGTTAGATCAATCACCTGGATTTCTTCTAAACCTGTAACCTTAGCAGCCTTGCGATAGAACTCAATAGAACCAAGGGAGTCGAGGTGAATGCGGTCTAAAACCGGTTGCAGCAATCCTTCGGGACAGTCATCACTCTGCATGGGATCAGTGAAGATGAATTCACCTCCCGGTTTCATCACCCGCTGAACCTCTTTAATCAACTGAATCCGGTTACCACTGTGCAAAATTGCATCCTGAGACCACACCACATCAAACTGTTCATCCTCGTAGGGAATGTCTTCAAAACTACCCTCGATTACTTCAATCAAAGACCCAAGTCCCTGTTCTTGGTTCATTTGAGAATTCCGTTGATTCTGAACTTTGCTTACATTCAAACAAGTGACATGACAACCGAAGGTTTTAGCCAAATAACGGGCTGCTCCACCATAGCCCGAGCCAATATCGAGAACGGAGCTATTTTCATTCAAGTTCAGTAATGAGGCGACCCGTTCAACCGTGCGGCGACTGGCATCAAAAACAGGTTCATCTTCCCGTTCATAGATACCAACATGAATATCTTCTCCGCCCCAAACAGTGGCATAGAATTGATCAGCACTATCACTGTTGTAATAAGTTCGAGCGGTATCAACGGTTGTGGAATAGTTCACTTGGTTTTGTCCTTTCAACTTCTTTTTGTATTCTTTTTCGGCAACATGAACAAAGAAATCTTGTTCATCATTATGATAGCTTTCTTGGAAATACCCATAAGTTTTAATTCCTTGAAACCCTACTTCTTGCATTAAATTTATGGTGTAATCCTTCCGCAGGGGAAACATATTAAGATGGTAAACCGATTGATCGGGGAATTCATATTTAAATCTAGCTAAACCTTCATCCAAATATTCAGGTTCGGCTTTAACATCTTCACCACAATAGTAGTAAATATGTTTTGAATAAAAGCCATGATCTAAAATGCTGTCATAATTCCGTTGATCTAGAATTAAAATGCCATCATAGCGAAGTGCAGCATAGAATTCTGCCAAAGCTTTACGGCGATCGCCCTCACTAAACAGATGAGTAAAGGAATTTACTAGACAAATTACAGCATCAAATTTACTATGAATATCGCGATTTAACCACCGCCAATCCGCTTGCACTGTTCACAGAATTAAACCATGACGACGGCCATTTTCAAATGCTTTGGCGAGCATTTGCTGACTCCCATCTGCACTCACCACTTCAAATCCTGCTTTTAACAGACGAATGGAGTGAAATCCAGTTCCTGTTGCTACATCTAGGACTTTTTTGACACCGTAATGTTTTAATATATCGATGAAAAACCTACCTTCACTTTTGGCACGGGTTTCCCAGCTAATCAACTCGTCCCATTTTTCTACAAAGCTTTGGATGTATTCTGCTTGATATTGAGATGTTTGTCGAACA
>NZ_JAAHHX010000352.1:0-2118 GCF_010672065.1 Moorena sp. SIO4A1
TGAAAGTGGAAACCACTAGTGGGACTAAGCGCGATAATTCAAGGCATAAATAGTGCTATGCTATATAGGGTAAGTTTTTTAGGTTGGTTACTTTTTCCCTCCAATCCCATGAAAGAAACTGTTTCCACAGCAATGCCCCCGTGCTTCGATAGATGGTGTCAGCGTTTTGACGATATCTTCCGAACTAAAGCCCAGAGAAAGGAGTTTAGAAACTATCTAGGGGGATTATTGGGAGAAAGTGAAAGAAAAAACCTATCTCAGTTAGCTCAGAACGCTGTAGATGTGTCTTACCACAGTTTAAGGCATTTTGCGGTTCGGGCTAACTGGAGTGAACAAGAGATTAACGAACGCCGGTTACAGGTGATGAATAGCTGTCGTCAGACCAAAATTCCTCATGGGTTCTCGCTAATTGTAGACGATAGTGGACATAGAAAAAGCGGTAATTTTACTGAGGGAATAGGAAGGCAATACATTGGAGAAATTGGCAAAACAGATAATGGGATAGTTCTCGTAACCACTCATCTGTATGATGGTCGAAAAAGCCTGCCGTTAGATGTTGAGTTATATCAACACTCAAACTCATTGCCTGTTCGCGTAGCGTGGCCTTTTGGCCAAGGAAAGAAAGACCCAGAATTCCTCAAAAAACCGGAGTTAGCCTTAAACTTAATTGACCGGACATTAAAGAGAGGATATTATCCAAAAATTGTCTTAATTGATGCCGGTTATGGTAACAATAGCTCTTTTCTATTGGAGCTGGAAAATCGTCAATTAAAGTATTTAGGAGGAATCGCGAAAAATCGAAAAGTTGCGGTCAACATAACGAAGGATTGTCAAGAAATTGTTAGGGTGGATGAGTTAGCGCAAAGTTTACCCAGTGAAGCATTCAGGGAGGTTAAGTTAGAACTGAACAAGCCAAAAACCTTGTGGGTAGCGATCATAGAAGTCGAAATATCAAGTTTGAGTGGAAAAAGAAGTTTGGCCATCGTCATGAATCAGCCAACCTTTAATGAAGCCACAAATATTGACTATTTTTTGACAAATTTAGAAGCATCAGTTGTGACTCCAGAATGGGTGGTTGAGACTTATGCTCAAAGAAATTGGGTGGAAGTGTTTTATCGAGAAGCCAAGGGTTGGTTAGGGCTATCTGAATATCAAGTTCGGCACAAACGCAGCCTAATGAGACATTTTATATTGGTTATGTGTGCCTATACTTTTATTGTTTGGCATCAACTTACTGGGGGATTGCGAAGGCGATGGGCTAACAAACCGTTAAAGACATTTACTGAGACTTTAGAAGCTTTTCGTAGTGCCATGTCTTGCCGTTTTGTCCGTTGGCTCCAGGAAAATCCGGACGTATTTGTCAATTATAAAGCTAGTTTGGGCTATATTTGGGCTTGAATTTTGCTAAAGTCCCACTAGGTATTACTCAACAGAAATACATTTTGAAACCCAAACCCCAGGAAGGATTTGAGTATTCAATAAAAATCATTAAGTGACGAATTCTGCTTGATGGCTATCCCCTGACGGGGCGATGGCTGAGACACTTGCACCAACTTGAAAATTTGTTTTGGTAGGTAACTATTGACAAAAGAACTTCGGGTAGCGGTCACACAGAGCGACTGTTGGAGTACTGAAATTTATTTTCATCACGTTCGTTACCCGCGTTGTTTTGTACTGCTGCCACCATGACGTACCCGCGCCCGGCGCGGAGCAAATGACATTAAATAGTACTCAGAAACAGGGAATTTATCAAATGTGTTCCATAGTAAAATAATTATTGTATATTAAAGCCGGGTGACATCAATCACAGTGAACAAAAATCGTCCAATTACTTATCAACAATGGTTGCGGGTGGTCATCAAAAAAATGCCTCATTTAAGCAAACCACAAGCAGTAGTATTAGGAATGTGGAGCTTTGCTATTGCGATGACTCATCATTGTGGTTTATCTACTGCGGTGGTGTTTTTGGGGGAAATTCTAGAGCAACCAGAAAACACAATTCGAGAAAGATTAAGGCAGTGGTATAATAGTAAAGTCGATAAAAACGGAAGAAAGCGTAGAGAAATCCAGGTCGAACATAGCTTTGTCCCGTTGTTACGCGCTTATATTAAGTTGGTG
>NZ_JAAHHX010000353.1:0-2108 GCF_010672065.1 Moorena sp. SIO4A1
AAGTGGATAGACTGTAGTCACCCCCTTTAACGTACACCTCTGGTTGCAGTGCTTCAATTAAACGATTAGCTGTGGTTTCAGCAAAAATCACTACCCCATCTACGGGTTTGAGAGTTGCCAGAATTTCTGCCCTCTGTATTTCAGGAACCAGTGGTCGGGAAGGATATCCTGGCTGTGATGGTTTAATGCGATTTACTGATTGATCACTATTTAGCCCGACCACTAGAGCTGAACCCAAGGATTTGGCAATCTTTAAGTAACGCACATGACCAATGTGTAGTATATCAAAACAGCCATTAGTAAATACCAGAGGTCGCCATCGCTCTGACTCCTGGGTCATCAGCTGTTGTAATTCATCGGCAGTGTAGATTCCAGTCATCTCACTTGAAAATAGTTCTGAGTGCGTCAGGCAGACAATCCTGAGTTAAAAGGACTTACTCCGGTAGTAGGTTTGTCTACTACCAAGGCTACTTCCCTCGCCCCGAAGGAGCTGATTTCTACTTTGCCGTCTACCATATTGATTGGATTTTTTACCAGGAGAGTCAGGGGTTTTGACAGATTTTCTAAGCTCTGCTACCAGGTAAGTCTTGGCTTTTACTCACTAGGGCAGTTTACTTACCAATACTATTATACATACAGGCGATTTGACACTCCCCGGCCTAAAGGCGCGGGGATTCTTGGTTCAACGAGGCAGCGTGGCTCTTCCAGGCCAGAGCCAAGAAGAGTAGAGGCCGCCTCTCCCCGAGCGTTCGGATCGACGTTCGCGTAGTGTGACCTACGGTCAATCCAAGTTCCGGTGTGCCGGAAACGAAACCTTAGTAGAGTGGAGCCTTAGTTAATAAGTTTTGACCCTTTTTCTCATAGCCAGTCCCCTGTAAAGGCGACCCTCTACTTACGGTAACTTCAAACCCCACCGTACTCAAAGCTCTCTTTAGGATATTGTTCGCGTAGCGTCGGCTGAGGCCGAAGGCCACGCTTCGCGAACGCCGAATCGCAGTATTGTGATTAAACTAAGTCAGTGAGTCACCCCACTGACTCGTCTTCAGAACCGTACGTGACAATGCACGCATCATACCGCTCCTCATCATAGGACTTATCCTTGACAGTGGTACCTCTAAAACGGATTCTCATCTAACTCGTTGGGGTTAACTTTAGTTCCGTGTTTGGCATCGTGGCAATGTAGGTGTAATAATTCCAGATTTTCATCCTTGTTGCTTCCACCATTAGCGCGCGGTAATATATGATGTATTTCCAATAAATCTCCATCCTTGAAAGTAAGACCACAATCAGCGCATTTCCGGAAACGAAACCTTAGATAGTGGAGCCTTACTACAACAGACTTCAACCTTTTACGCATAACCTACCAACTATAAAGGCTCCACTATCTTACGGTAACTTCAAACCCTTCAAGCCGTTCTAAAAGCTTTCCCTTATTAAACTAAGCCAGTGAGTCACCCCACTGACTCGTCTTCAGAACCGTACGTGACAATGCACGCATCATACGGCTCCTCATCAAACGGAACCATTGTCATTGGTACCTCATTAACGGGTTTTCATCTAACTCTAAGGCGTTGACTTTTGTCCCGTGTTTGGCATCGTGGCAATGAAGGTGTAGTAATTCCAGATTTTCATCTTTGTTAGTTCCACCATTAGCGCGTGGTAAGATGTGATGCATTTCCAATTTGTCTCCATCCCTAAAGGTAAGACCACAGTGGGAGCATTTCCCTTTTTGCCTTTTCAAAAGTTTTGCCTTCTGAATGGTATTTTCGGGATGTTTACCCATTCTGAGACTCCAGTAGATTAAATCGCCATCGTAGGGACTTCTGGTTTCTTTGACTTTTCTGTGCCGAACAATAGGTGTTTTGGCATGTTTGGGCAAGTAATTATCTTTCCCGGTCATGAACATCCAGTTGTCTTTCCCGATGGTTCCCCAATATTTCTTGATTACCCAGGATTTCGATTTCTTGGGATGCCTCCTATATCCCCATCTTCGGAGTTTGTTCCATAGCATATGCCCTAATGTATTGAAGGTTTCCTTACTACAGACTGAACTATAGTAATTACACCATCCTCTTATAATGGGTTTTAGTCGGCTCTAATCAGCCGAC
>NZ_JAAHHX010000354.1:0-2103 GCF_010672065.1 Moorena sp. SIO4A1
AAAGGCAGAGGTGCCTAAGCGGGATGCTGCTGTTGTAATTGCCACTTACTCTACTCCTATAGGACTCGACATTTAGATGTTCTAGAAACTTCAGGCACGGGTAATACTCATGACTTGACAACCGCGCTTGTTTAGTTTTTGCAGGGTGGGAGATAGCCGTTCGTAGGGCACGACATATTCACTGATGCTGCGCCTGATCTGAGGGGCACGTCCGATACCTCCTTGAGTTACTCGGAGTCGATAGAACTGTCCCTGAATGTTTGCAGTTGTGCCGGTGAGTGCTTGTCCGCCATTTGGGGTTCGCACGGGGTTTGCCATATTGCGAGCTAGCTCATAGGTTAAACTAGCACGACCGCCCTTGCCCTGAGCGCGATCGCTATTGGCGTAACCACGATAGAGCTCAAACATGCGGGTAAAGCCGACGGTTTTTTGTCCCGGTTGATTGGAAAAGCCTCGATAGTAGGGTACGATGGAGGTGCCAAAGTTCTGCTCATACTCAAGGGAGTTTATGTAGGAGTCGATATCTGCCTCAAACCCCTCGTTTTGATAGATATCGAGATGATAGATGATTTCAGACTCATCATAGGGAGCCCGACCGAGTAGGTGCTTGAAGTTCAACTCAATTACTCTCGGATGAAAGTTGCTGTAGAAGAATTTCGACTTGTAGAGTTCTGACTTGGCGACAGCCCGCACAAAATCCCTTACAGTCAGGTAGCCTTGGCAGAGTAAGGACTCAGCACTGGTGAGACGCTCAGAAGCCATGAGATGGTCGTTTCCGAGTACTTGTCGGTAAACAGCCTGGATAACAGCCTTAGCATTGTCTTGGGTCCAGTTGGGGCGCAGTTCAATGGGGTTGGCATTGCTAAAGGCGGAGGTTCCCAGCCAGGATGCTGCTGTGGTAATTGCCACTTGTTATTCTCCTAATTTTTAATACTGCTTGATAGTGGTGAGATTTCAGTTGCCTTAGGCTGGCGTAATACTTGTTATTCGATCACCTTGCTTGCCAAGCTGCCGCAAAGTATAAGATAACTGATCGTAAGGCACCAGATACTCGCTAATTGTGCGCCGGATTTGAGGACCACCTCTTGTCACCCCTTGAGACACTCGCAAGCGGTAGAGCTGCCTTTGGCTACCTGCATTTGTGCCGATAACTACCTGTCCCTTGGTTTGGGTTCGGACAGGAGTTGCGGTGTTACGAGCCAGCTCATAAGTTAAGTGAGAGGGATTGCCATTGCCTTGGGCGTGATCGCTATTGGCGTAACCGCGATAGAGCTGGAACATGCGACTAAAGCCCACAACTTTCTGACCCTGTGGGCTCTCGAACCCACGGTAACTCGGCACAATCGAGTTACCAAAATTTTCTTGATATTCCTGTGAGTCGATGTAAGAATTTATCTCCGCCTTGTAGCCTTTTTGATTAAAAAGATCGACATGATAGGCAATTTCCGACTCATCATAAGGGGCTCGACCCAGAAAATGCTTATAGTTCAACTCAATAAACCTTACTTGGGGTGTGGAGTTTAAGAACTTCTCCTGGTATAGTTCAGACAGAGCCAGTGCCCGGATAAAATCTCGTACCGTAATGTCACCTTGGCGCAATAGAGACTCTGCATTGGTCAAACGCTCGCAATCCATGACATGAGCGTTGCCAAAGACCTGTCGATAGGCAGTTGTAATCACTGCTTGCACTTCATCTTCTGTAGAGTAGGAGCGCAGCTCCTTTCGAGAGGAATCCGCAAAAGGTGCGATGCCTAACAGCCTCGCTGTTGTTGGACTTACCATATTAGTCTCCTAAATTTCTTTTCTAAAAAACATTGCCCGGAACTTCAGAAAACCGTTAATCGACTATCAACAGCCACCTGGAGTTCCGGGCAACTCGAAAAACCCTAGCTAAGAGCGTTAATTGTGTAATCGAGATAGGAGTTTGCCTCAACGGCAGGGTCACCACTTAGACCATGGTTCGCCTTGATGTACTTAAGAGCTTCGACATACCAGCTCGGAGAAAGTTCAAACGTGAGGTTGATTTCGGCGATTCCTGAGATCAGGTACTCATCCATCGGTCCTGTACTCCCAGTCACCAAACAATAGGTAACCATGCGCAGG
>NZ_JAAHHX010000355.1:0-2103 GCF_010672065.1 Moorena sp. SIO4A1
GCAAGGGTTCTAGAGCGCTATACCTTAAGTGGGAATATTACTCAGCTCGAAAGGCTTTATGAAGAGGTTGTAAAAATTAGGCTTGTGCAATTGAGTCGTCGTGCTTAGTTTTAATGTTGTTTGGAAAGTTACCTTATTATTGTTACCGAATGGACTACAATTAGTCTACCTCAGTGTAGTCCATTTGGTAACAATAACTCAGTCCTGAGTAAATGACAGAATTTGAGCATGGGAAAAGCAGGCAAAGCCCTCAAACAAGTATTGGAAAGCTACGGCATCAGTCAGAATCGAGTCGCTGTGCTGATGGGAATTGGGCGTTCCAATATTTATCGTTGGGTGAATGAAATTAGAGATCCAGGCGCTGAGATGGTTCTTCAACTTCGGGATGCGCTGTATCAGATTAATCCAGCAGCAGCAGAAGATTTTGTTAAGCTTTATTTGGGTCGTCCGGGGCAAGATAACGATTCGTCTTAGTTGCGAAGCAATTGCTAGATATATCTATCAATATGGAGCAATTCACCTCACGTTATACCCATCGGGTTAGCGTGAGGTGAATTGCGGTCAGAAGCTTAGTTCTACTCAAGTGGCATTCCTGGATAGAATTATGTTATAATTTAAATATGCTGAGACTAACCTACGAGTACAAACTGATTCCTTCCCAAAAACAAATCGCCGTCATTGAAGATATATTGGCGGTTTGCAGAAAAGTGTGGAATTACGCTTTAAGGGAACGAAAAGATTGGTACAAAAGTCGAAAGTGCGCAGTTAATTATTGTTCATTACAGCATGAATATATAATTCCAGTAGATCAGCCATATCCTAACTACAAAATACAAGCTGCTAATTTAACTAAAGCCAAAAAAGCCAATCCTGAACTCAAAAGAATAAATGCTCAGGTCTTACAACAAGTTTTAAAGACTTTAGATCGAGCATTTAAAAACATGAAAGAACAAGGATATGGTTTTCCTAGATTTAAAAATCCATATCGGATGCGATCGTTTGTATTTCCTCAATTTAAAACAAATCCAATAAATAATGAGTGGATTAAACTGCCTAAAATTGGATTAGTTAAACTGAGATTATCACGACCAATTCCAGATGGTTTTAAGATAAAGCAAGTTAGAATAGTTAGACGAGCTAGTGGTTATTTTGCAATGCTGTCTTTACAAAGTGAAGTCAGTGTTCCTGATACTCCACCACGGGGTCATCCCCTTGGGATTGATGTTGGGTTAGATAAGTTTTTAGCAACTTCTGATAATCAACTAATAGAGCGACCTAGATTTTTAAAAAAGCTGCACAGTAAGCTTAAATTGCTACAACGCAGATTGAAGCTAAAGAAAAAAGGTTCCAAAAATAAACATAAACTAAATTGTCAAATAGCAAGACTTCATCAGAAAATATCAGATACCCGAAAAGATTTTCACTTTAAGTTAGCAAATTATCTTTGTGACCAGGCTGGAATGATATTTGTTGTTGGCGAAGCCTGTCCGAAGGACATGGACTTAGATTTTAGAACTTGGGCAAAAGGAATGTTAGGTAAACATACCCTTGATGCGGGTTTTGGTCAGTTCTTTGATATCTTAGCTTGGGTTTGTTGGAAACGAGGCGTATATTTTGGCAAAGTTGATTACAGATATACTAGTCAAATTTGTCCAAATTGTGGTATAAATACAGGCAAAAAAGATTTGTCTGAACGCATACACAAATGTCCTGAATGCCATTATGAAATTAACAGAGATGTTTCAGCTGCTCAAGTGATTTGTCAACGTGGTATTACTGCGGTCGGACAGATCGTGCTAGAAAATGACTGTGTAGGCGGGCTGTCGGGGGTTTACAACAACCTAGATAAGTGCTTTGGAAGCAGTAAACCCAAATTGTGAAGTTTGGGAATCCCCCGTTATAATCTCTGATTTAACGGGGGATGATGTCAAACTGTATTTGCTACCGTGCTTAGTGCTGGGTTCAAGTCGAGGAGTAGAACCACAGACCAATTACTTAACACAACTTGTCATGGAAGATCAGCAAATCTATCAGTCTGTTGTTAATTCTCTTAGGTCTGCTATCGGTCTGCTTGATTTGGAGCAAGACTCACCCTTGCGAAAG
>NZ_JAAHHX010000356.1:0-2100 GCF_010672065.1 Moorena sp. SIO4A1
GGTCATGGTGCGTTAATTTGTGCATTAAAGAATCCCAAGCAGTACCTATCCGTTTCTGCCTTTGCTCCCATTGCTGCTCCCATGCGCAGCGCCTGGGGTCAGAAGGCATTCACCAATTACCTCGGGACAGACCAAGAGCAATGGCGAGCTTACGATGCCAGCGAACTGGTGCTGACAGCCAACTATAACCATACAATTTTGATTGACCAAGGCACCGCTGACCCCTTTTACGAGAAGCAGCAGTTGCTCCCTGAGGTGTTTGAGAAGGCTTGTGAAAAGGCAGATCAGCCCCTGACTTTCCGTCTCCAGGTCGGCTATAACCATGGTTACTATTTTATCGCCACCTTTATAAAAGACCATATCAGCCATCATGCTGAGGCTTTGTTGGATTGAACAAAATTGAGATAATCCCAAGGTTGCTGAAAAAGTCGAGGTTGGAAGTGTGGACAATACTTATGCTATTCAGGTTCATCAAAAACTCTAAAAAAACTGGTAATTTATCACTATTAAACCCAGTTTTAGTTAAGCATAAACTAGAATAATATACAGATTTGATAATAATCTGTTGTCAAAAAAATCCTCATTAACTAAGCGCATAAATGGTGTAAATACTAGGAAAATAAAAATAAATTAATGTCAACATCAGTACATTGAGGTTCTGAATATGGCTAATGAAGCTGAAATGTTGGCTTCAACTGTGAACCATCAGCAATGGGTTTGTACCGTTTGTGGCTATAACATGATTGGTGAAATGCCTGATGTCTGTCCGTTCTGTAGAGCACGCCATGACAAATTCGTTACTTGGGATGAGGCAGAGCAAACCTATCGAGTGACCCCACACGAGATCAATAACTACGTCACACAATTGATTTCTGTGCCTCGTCTTGGTATTGAGCATGCTGCTTATCGCATTGAAACGGATAGTGGTGCGGTATGGATTGATTGTCCATCAGCATTCAATCGAGACTTGGAGCCAGTAGAAGCTATTTACTTTACCCATAGGGATTTCATGGGTGCATCCAACCAGTATCGTGATTTATGGGATGCTAAAGTTTATCTCCACGTTAACGATGCTGAGCATCCACTTGCCGAGCAATTTCCGATTGACAACAAAATTTATGGTGACTTCACCGAGCATGGTATTGAAGCTTTCTATATTGGTGGGCATACACCGGGCTTCATGATATATATCTTTGACTTGGTCTTGTTTATTGGTGACTACGCCTTCCCTCCAGGGTCTAGTATGCAATTAAACCCCTTTGGACCAAAAGATAAAACCCGTAAACGTGCATCACGGATACTAGATATTGTTTCCGAGAGATCCCTTGAGGTTGTATGTGGCTTCAACTTTTTTACTGACTTCGATAGCTGGCGTGAGGATTTCAAGCACCTACTTGATAGAGCTAGATAAATTCAATAAGTGGCGTTGCTTAATAATGGAATGATTAAGCAACGCCGAAATTAAAACCATTAACCATCTAGGATTAATAGCAGCAATTATCGATTTTTATCTGTTATTACACATTGGAAACAGCATGTTGTAACTAGCAACTTGGGTTATTAAGCTGTTGCGCATTTAAATTGGTTATTATTCAGTCTCTTGATGCAAAGCGCGAGTGTGGGAAACCACGGCAGTTGCTCATGGTTTGAAGTTACCGTAAGACAGTTGAGCCTTGTCTTGATGCAGTCGCTCATGGGGGAAACCCCCAAGACCGCGCTGCATCGCTAATCAATAAGTTTTAACCCTTTTCTGCAGAGCCTACCAACCATAAAGGCTCAACGTAATCAGGTTTCGTCTCCGGGGGAACCCCCAAGACCGCACTGCCTCCCCAAGACCGCACTGCATCGCTTTGAAAAAAAACCTTCAAACCCTCTCCCCTGCTCCCGAAGCTCCCCTGCTCCCCTGCTGTCAGAACAATAGAATTTAAATGAAAACCAGCTTACCTGGCTTTGAGGACGGCAATATCCCAAACAGAAGACGTGAAGACCGATCTATGCGATCGCACTGGTTTTTTTAGAATTGTGAACAGTTAGAGGAATGAGTGATTAGAGATGCAACCAAGTAACCCTAACCAGTTTACCGAAAAAGCCTGGGAAGCG
>NZ_JAAHHX010000357.1:0-2094 GCF_010672065.1 Moorena sp. SIO4A1
GTCTGCATAGCCTTGGGGAAAGCCCAAGGATATGCAGACGGACACCCCTGAGTTTGGCAAGAGTAGAACACGAGTAGCAGTTATGTCCAATACACACAATCCTGTGATGGTGGAACTGAATAACTGGAACTCCCTCAAATGGAAATCCATTGAGAGGGCAGTGTTCAAGCTGCAAAAGCGTATCTATAAAGCCTCACAGAATGGGGAGCGAGCTAAAGCTAGAAAGCTCCAAAAACTACTAACCAAATCCAAATCTGCTCGGTTATTAGCCGTAAGGAAAGTAACCCAGGATAACAGAGGTAAAAAAACTGCCGGAATAGATGGTAAGAAATCTTTCTCACCAAATGAACGGTTAGCCTTAGCCCAGTCCCTAGAGCTGGATGGAAAGGCAAGGCCGGTTAGAAGGATTATGATACCGAAACCCGGAAGGAAAGAAAAAAGACCTCTGGGAATCCCTACTATGGAAGACAGAGCAAAACAGGCACTAGCCAAATTAGCTCTAGAACCAGAGTGGGAAGCACAGTTTGAACCTAATTCCTACGGTTTTAGACCCGGAAGAAGCACAAAAGACGCTATAGCAGCAATATACTCTGACATAAATCAGAACAGTTACTACGTGCTGGATGCGGACATAGAGAAGTGCTTTGACCAAATCGACCATGAAAAACTGTTAAATAAGGTAAACACTTATCCTCAAATGAGGAGACAGTTAAAAGCTTGGTTAAAAGCTGGAGCCTTAGGAAAAGAAGGATTCATAGAAACTCCCGCTGGCACACCCCAAGGGGGGGTAATCTCACCATTATTAGCTAACATAGCCCTCCATGGGTTAACTCAGCTAATGAACAAGACTTACCCGGTAAGGTACCATTACCAGCATCTAGCTCAAAAGTATAATCTCCCTCCAAAAAGAAATCTCAGACCACCTTTGGTTCATAGATATGCGGATGACTTTGTAGTTCTCCATAAGAGTAAAGAGATGATACTAGAAGCAAAGGGAGTCATCCAGGATTGGCTAAAAGAAATCGGACTAAACCTAAAAGAGGCTAAAACTTCTATAGCGCATACCTTAGGGAGGAAGGGAGTAAAAGCAGGATTCGATTACCTCGGTTTCAATGTCCGACAATATGAGGTCAATGACATAAATAGCGGAAAGGACACTAAGGGAAATCCACTAGGATTTAAAACCCTAATAAAACCAAGCAAAGATGCCATAGATAAGCATCTTAGAAACCTAAAGGACACTGTCCGCCGCCATAGAAATTCAGACCAAGCTAATCTAATCGGAGATTTAAACTCAAAGATTACTGGATGGGCTAACCAATATAATTCGGTGGTAAGTTCCAGACTATTTGGCCAACTAGATAATAAACTATTCCTAAAGTTAGAGCGATGGGCTAAATATCGGTCTCCAAATATTGGAGCAAAAGAAGCCATAGCTAATTACTGGTGGATAGATAAAGGTGAAGGCTGGGTATTCAGGACACCTGATGGTCAAAACACCCTACAAAATCATAAAGACACGCACATAAAAAGGGTGATAAGGCTGAAAGAAGGGAAATCCCCGTATGATGGAGATTGGCTCTATTGGGCTGAAAGGTTAGTCAAATATCATGGGATTAAACCCACTGTGAATAAACTCCTGAAAAGGCAGAAAGGGAGATGTGCCCTGTGTAATCACAGATTTATGTCTGATGATTTATTTGAAATAGACCACATCATCCCTAAGAGAGCTGGAGGTAGTGATAAGCTAACTAATAAACAGCTCATCCACTCTCATTGCCATCATAATAAAACTTGGCAACAAAGAGAGGAATATCCCCATAAAGTGTAGGCAATCCCAATGCCACCAGGAGGAGCCGGATGATTGGGAACAGTCATGTCCGGTTCTGGAGGAGAGTTCGAGGGAGGAATCCCTCGTTCGACTCTAATAGTGGGCATCCTGCCCGCTCGAAAATAAGGAGGAAACGGGCAAGATGCCCATTCCACGGCAAGATGCCCATTCCACGGCAAGATGCCCATTCCACGGCAAGATGCCCATTCCACGGCAAGATGCCCATTCCACGGCAAGATGCCCATTCTACAGGTGCGACCCAA
>NZ_JAAHHX010000358.1:0-2094 GCF_010672065.1 Moorena sp. SIO4A1
GCCAGCTAATGATCTAGTGCTGCCCTGGATATGTACCGCTATAGTGACTGGAGCGAAGATCGTGACATGATTGACATAGCCTATGGTATCGACGCCTTCTTTTCCATTGATGGGGGTGATACAGCTCTGGCATACTTTTCCGAAGGTAAGGATACCAATTTAGGATTCGGAGGTGATGGGTATCAAGCCAGCCACTGGGACGGTCTGGGCGATAATTTGGGCATGATGAAACCAGCCCTAGGTTGGGGAGAGAGAGCCGATATGTCAGCACTGGATTTACAAGCCTTTGATGTGATTGGTTGGGATCTAAACTCCACTGTGTTCGGCTCAGATGGACGCCCCAGTCAATCCAATATGACCCATTATCTCAATAACTTGCTCAACAATGCCAAGAATACCTTAGCCGAGGAAATCGGTGACTATTTCAATGATCCTAACTGGCATGCCTCATGGATCGACTGGTATCTCGCCAATGGCTATAACGAAGCAGCAGGCTCCTGGCTAGCTGAAGACCGCATCCAGGATGTGATGGACATGTACGAATGGGGCTATGGTGGCGGTGGCGGTGGCGGTAGCAGTGGCGGTGGTGGCGGCAGTGGCAGTGGTGGCGGCAGTGGCAGTGGTGGCAGTGGCAGTGGGCAAGTATTAGGCCACGTGCTAGAACAAGGTTTTTTCTCGGATTTCAATTGGTCAACCTTTAATCCTGACCAGGGAGTGGCTCAGGTGCCAGAGTCTGGGGCTAGCAGTGGCTTAATTGGGTTCGGTCTGTTGGGCATTGGTGGTGTGTTAAAGGGTCGTCGCCGGTAGTGCAGCCATCTGGCCTGATCAAAAAAGGGAACAGGGAACAGCGGATCTGGGAACAGCGGATCTGGGAACAGGGGAAAAATATTGTGTACCTTATTAGGCTAGAAACCGTTATACAATGCCTGTGAGGTACTCACGCTATAGCGGTAGGTTTGGTGTGGGTACCTCACACGGATTGCTGTGGATCCTCTGGGGGAGGATGTAACCCCCCTTTGACCCAAAGTTGTCGAGATTTCACGATGAATTTTTCACTGCGACGCTCGTCGTTGAGATCTAGTCGAGCGCAGGTTGCTCGTCCTGTTGGGCTGGTGCCTATAATGCGCAGACCATCGGCTGTCCAGATGAAATGATCAGACCATGACTGTAAACGAGGGTTGAACAAGGGAACTTCGTTTCCGGTATCGGGATCAATTCCGGTTGTGAAGTTGTAGCGCCTTTCGTTGCAGCGACGGCAGGCTAAGGCAAGATTATCTAGACGATCAGTTCCCCCCAATGATTTTGGCCAAAGATGATCGACCGAAAGGGGTGCGTTGCTGAGGATTTCGGGATAGTGACAATATTCACATTGAAATACTGCCCGTTTTCTGAGCTGCTGGTAGAGCTGTTTAGGAATGGGCATTGGCAGCTTCAGCCATGATAACTGCATTGATATAGCTGAAAATATCATCCAGTTCGCCAATGGCTTCTAGCTCCAGTGTTTCGTCTGGAGTGAGTTGATCGTCTTTTTTCTTATCGAGCAGGGTTTGCATCCGCTCCCCAAGCTCATCGGTGAATTTGAACAGGGTTAAGTTATTAGTTCGCTCAAGGCGAAGTCCTTGATGCAAAAAGGTGGATGGTTTGATCCCGATAGCAGTCATAGTTGTTTTTATGAGGAATCTTATTGATTTTAGCAATTCCGCTCACTAGCGTTACTTGGTCTAGAGGTTTGGGAATTCTAGAGGATAGTTATTGCCCACGACATGGTTCAGTCTCTAGGAAAGCCTCATGGTCACCACAGATTTATTGACATTGCTATCTAGGTCGGATCAAAACCAACCCTTCAACAAACCCTTAAACCAACTCCTGACTTTGCCCATTGCCTGTTACCTAGTGGCTCAGATGCCCTTGGTCTGCTCAGCTCAAATTGTTCGAGATAATACTCTACCGAACAATTCCATTGTTACAGCAACGATCAGTGTCAGTAACTTCCAAAGCAATGACCGCCTAGATCCAGGACTTGGGGAAGCTGGGGATATTGAGATTGTGGCAAACTCCATCGAGCTTTCCAACAGCGGAGCGGACACTCCCAAT
>NZ_JAAHHX010000359.1:0-2086 GCF_010672065.1 Moorena sp. SIO4A1
CTAAATCTTAACTAGTATTAAGGAAATTGAATTATTGTAAATAATAAGCTCGTTACCATTCTAGGCCACGGGGAATGCCAATAGAGCAGATCTGCATATAAAGCAGGGTAATCGCATCTAAAATTGAGTGGAAGTATGTATAAAATGTGTGTAGAGAATTGATGTTTAACCCAGGTCACCAGCTCACAGAGCCAGAGGGATACCAGCTATTCATCCCAGCAGTAAGGCGAAGAAGGGCTAGTATGTTCGGGTTGTCTGTCCACCTGTAGTCTTAATCCTAAAGTGAATCTGAGTCCATCGAGGGTTTTCAAGTCATTGGTTCGCACTGGCTGCAAGTATCTCGAGCAAGAAATCATTATCAATGGCAGCTCGGTAACGCTTCATCTTCAAACTCTGCGAAAGAAGGTTCCTGTTTGAGTAAACTCACACTCTTTGCGTCGCAATAATCCTAGATTTTGAGCCCCATGACCCTGACGAAATCGACTGGCATCGGAGTTGAAGGTGACATCGAGCAACCCTTTGGAGACTGTTTTCAATGCTCCAATGGCAACGAATAACTTGGTTGTGCCTTGGGGCATTAGCTTCGAGACTACTGATATAGAACTGAGGAAGTTGTGTTGTACCATTCCATAATTCTCTGCGACGTTTGACCATCACAACGGTGGTCAGACCTAACCACTGATCTTGCCTATGCAACGGGGGAAGTTGGCTGACAGAAACAGTCCACACCTGACGGACTTCGATACGGTGATGTCCACTCTCTATGGTTTGGTCATAGTCGTAGTCAATGCCTTGCCATTGCTGGGCTTGGGCTTGTTCGAACCAACTCGACCCTTGCTGACTCAACTTACCTTGATTACCTTTGAGTGCCAAAACATAGTCTCCTTCCGCCAGCTTGAAATGCCTGTGCAACTTCGATTTGAGTTCCCATCGCATCGAGGGTTACCACCGTTCGTTTTAAGTTGAGCAATTTCAGCAACTTTGGTACTGCACTAATCTCATTGGACTTGTGATCCACCTTTTGTTGGGCTAGCACCAGTCCATGCTCACTGCTCCAGGCGCTTACACTATGCAGAGCTTTGAGCTTCCCTTTTCGGTCATAGGAACCTCTCTTGGTCTTCCCATCGATAGGTCGCAGCTGTAATCCACACCTGCTGGGTTAGCTCTGCAACCCAACTGAGAAATCCCAACTCCCGTGGTCAAGTCGGTCCAACAAACCTAAAACTCTTCCAATCGTGTCATGGGACGGTATGCCATTGGGCAACTCTAAAAACCTTTCCAACCACGATTGCAACGCTAATCCGTAAGTCTCTATCGCAACACATCCATCGGCACCACATAACACTGCTAACAGGGACACAGTGACAATATCGACCAAGTTATGCTGTCGTGTTCTTGCCACTCGGGGGTCTTCTAGGTGTTGAAAATTTTTCAGCACACTACGCTTGAGCAGCTTTGCCTCTTTTTCCTCCCTGGGGCTCAACGCCTTTTTAACAAAGCCTTTTGCCATCTTTTGCTCCCTGACATTCTAGATTTATTTATATTAATAGTTAAGGGTGATTCTCAGGTGAGCACAACTTCTCTATCCTCTCAAATCTATATAATTTTACTTTTGTCAGTCAAATATGATACAAAATTAGATGCGATTACCCTGGTTCGAGTGATTCTTGGCGAAACAGACTTTTCTTGTTCTTGAACATCTTTAGAACAATTTTTGGAGTTACATAGCAATTCTATTTAAATTGTCAACACTGATAGTTATATGAAATATAAAAAATAATACTATACTAGTATATATCAATTGTGTTTAAGCGATGCAGCGCGGTCTTGGGAAGGCAGCGCGGTCTTGGGGGTCTCCCCCATGAGCGACTGCCGTGGTTTCCCCCATGAGCGACTGCATCAAGAGAAGGAAACAAGCAACTAAAATAAGACCGAAATTCTGAGTTTTATCAGAACAATAAAAGATTCTCAGATATCTTTAAACTGTATCTTTACACTGTTCCCTATTCCCTGTTCACTTTTTATATAAATCTTATGTTTACCTATCAAATAAAAATACTATATAGTCAGAGTAGCTGACGGAATT
>NZ_JAAHHX010000036.1:0-61629 GCF_010672065.1 Moorena sp. SIO4A1
GTCCATCTACTCCCAAAGTCCCTAGAATATTGGATAGATTCCCCCCAGTTACCCTGGTTAGAATATTCTCGATCCCAGAGGGATTAGCAAAATAAACCCGTTGCAGTTCCCCAACATTAAATTCCTGAAAACTGTGGAATAGGTTAGCACCTCGTGTTGCGCCACCTTCGATCACATCCCCGATTTCTCCTCGGACGGTGGTATTAGGTATCACCACAGACCCTTCTGAACCCAATGTCAGATCTGGAACAATGTCCGCCAAGGCATAGTCGGCTAAAACACAGTTTCCCGACATGGCTAGGGTTACCCCACCCAGGGTGATTGACATTGCCCTAGCCCAACCTGCGGTGAGGGTGAGCACCGGCTTTCCTGCTCCCATATTCAGCTTTCTTGTTATGTCTTGAGATCGCGTTAGGGGAATTTTATCACTAAATGGCTTCACCTAATTTACCAACCGTTCCGGTTCAGTAATCAATACATATTGATCTCCTGATTTATAGCTTACAGTTGGGCATTAAACATGCTGGCGTATGTTTTTGTTTAATTCCATATAAAATTCCTCCTTGTTGGCATTATCCGGTAGCCCAGCTGTTTGACCATCACCAAGTTCTATAATAATCCACTCATAATTATTCTTCTTGGCAATATCCATCGTTAAAAAATTACTATCTATTGCTTTGGCAACATCAATAAAAGGCGTGAAATCGGTTATGGTATCACCATAGTCACCTTCATCCCAATAATTAAACATTTTTACCAATTTACCAAAAAGGAATAATAGTCTGTACTCTTTTGTCAATGGCATACCACTTTTAGAATGTTCCGTTAAAAATTCCAGCTGTTCAAATTTTCTGAAAACCAGCCCTTCATTCAAGGCCGAACCTCGCAGCTCTATGAACCTTTCTACTATCTTCTTCACGTTCTCTTTATTGGATGCATCTGGAATAAAGCAGGCTTCATGCCAGTTGTGCTTTTCTGATTTCACATAATCCTTGACAATAATAGGAGAGTTACCAAACTCATCGAACAGGGAATTAATTACTTAAAAATTATTCATTTCCTGACCCACTGTCCAATTCGATTTTGGAGTTAAAGCCTTTATTTTTGGATAATACTCAGGTAAATAGTGACAATATTTAAATTCTGCTGGAGTATTGACCAGTTTGATATTCTTTTTTAAAAGTCCATGATAAAGTAACCCATAGGATGAAGGCGTTAACATCCATCCACGATAAATAGCCAATTCCTCAACTTCCGCATTTTCCACATACCTTAATGCACGACCTACTTTGCCATCAGTCAAGTCTTCAAAGCTGAATAGGGAAGTTATGAAGCCAGCTAATTGGGCAGCTTTCATCTCTTATTCGTAATCAGGTTCTATCAGTTTATGGTCAAAGACGCTATCGCAAAATATTACTCTCATTTCAAATTTGATATTATGAATTATGACAATTTAAATAATTATAACTATGGTTATATAGCGGTTTTAAATTCGGTCATAAATCTCTCGGTTTTAGGGAGCAGTGAACTCAGCAATTGCTATAGTAACGGATGTAGTAACGGATGTAGTAACGGATAAAGTATGGTGGATGATTAAACGGAGCCGATAAATTGCTCCTCTTGCTGGTAATAGCTAATCTCTGCTAATCCTAAGATCCCATTCAAAGCTATCAAAACCCAGAATAATTTTGAATTTTGAATTTTGCCCAGGAGTACTAGTCAATGACCCAAAACCCATTTATTCGCCAATATTGTTCCAAAAGTGCTTGGTCCAAATCTTGAGATTCAATCAATCCTTTAGTTACCAAAATTTATCCCAATTTTATCCCAGTTAAAGACTGGATTTCAAGGGCTCTATTGAGTTGACTTGGAGAAATAAGTCGTTTACGAAGCAGAATTTTACCAAGTTGCATGACTGGGTGCTTTTGTTTCAAGTAATAATCCAACATTGGTCATTATTCAATTTCCAATTAACTTTGGAAAAATAAAAATAATATTTGACAAATGATTGTTAAATGAGTTAATCAATGGATGCCGTTGGCGAGCCTCGCCAATCGTGCATGGTCTTTGAAAAACCCACTAGTTAATCAGCTGCTTTCTGAAAATTTATGAAAAAGGCGAGAGTAAGAATTCAGGACTTCCGTAGTAACCATATCTGTAGGGTGCGCTATTAACGTACCCTACTGCTTGTAGCGCTTAGTGCCCAGTTTTGTGTCAGTCCTGAAGCGGAAAGCGCAGCTGTAGTTAACTTTTGCCTACTGCACTGGCTTAAGTGAATCACCGTGAGTAAAGGTGGTGAATTTTGGCTATTATTTTCTGATAATCATCATTTTTACCCTGTTTTTGATAAATTGCAGCTGATTTTTGAAAATTTGCTAGGGCTTCTTGATGCTTTCCTAATTCTCGAAGGCATATGCCACGGTTGTCATAGGCAGCAGCATGGTTGGGGTCAATCTCAATGGCTTCATTCAATTCCAGAATGGCTGCTTGAAATCTGCCCACCACTAGATGGCTAATTCCTCTAAAGTAGTAAAAATTAGCACTTTGAGAATTGTTTTTTTTTGGCTGCTGACGTTGCTTGAAAATTTCCATTGGCTTATCCATTGCTACTTCAATTATTAGGTAGCTACAAACTACTCAGGAGCTACCGATTTAGATGTTATTGACCAATCCCCAAAATCCCGGTTTTTGGGCATATAAAGATGAGGTTTGAGTCTGGCGTAGTCTGTCTTTGAATACTGGTTTACTCAAAAATCTTGGGCTTTGCTATCAAACCCGCCATGGATTTAAGTCCACGGCTCATAGCTAACGTCGGTTTCAACCGACTACAACCCTTTATCTCTAGTCCGTTTTAACAGACTTGAGTTATTAGGTAGTTATTAATCGTAGTGATTAATGGTAGGGTGGGCAGTGCCTACCAACGCCCTTTGCAAGCTTGATTATCTGTCTGGTACACTGCCAACCCTACATGAACTAGGTAGGGGTTTTACCCCCTAGTCATTAATGGTAGGGTGGGCAGTGCCTAGCAACGCCCTTTGCAAGCTTGATTATCTGTCTGGTACACTGCCAACCCTACATGAACTTGAGTTATTAGCTAGTCATTAATGGTAGGGTGGGCAGTGCCTAGCAACGCCCTTTGCAAGCTTGATTATCTGTCTGGTACACTGCCAACCCTACATGAACTAGGGGACCCCCTAGCGGGATAGCAGATACCATAGTTTGTAGGAGTTTTGTCAGTCAATCAGCCCTGAATAACACGTGAACAACAATAGAGGTTATTACCTCTATTACAATTAACTACCAGTACGACATCCTATCAGGGTAGAGTGAAAAATTTGTGAACAGATAAAAAGGTAACAAGACTAACAGACAAAAGAAAACGACCGCACAATCAAAGGGAGTTATGAGCTAGGCAGATAGTCAGTTCAATCCTGTAGGCACCGGTGCCACCCAATATAGCAGTTATCAATTGGGTTCGGGAATCGGGAATCGGGAATAGGGAATAGGGAATAGGGAATAGGGAATAGACAACAGGGAACAGGGAATAGGGAATAGGGAATAGGGAATAGGGAATAGGGAACAGGGAATAGGGAATAGGGAAAAAATCCTGTGTAGCTGATTATCCAGCTTTGGGTAGATATGGGGATTGTGACGAATCACAGTCCTAAAGCTGAGAGTTCCAGGATTAAGAGTACCCACAAGGGTACTGTTAAAACCTGAAAAAGCGACGAAACTAGAGGAAGTTGAAGAGTTCTAAACGACAGCAATGTCAGGATTCAGCCTAGGGCTAACGGGCTAGTTGAAAAGCTACCCTTGCCAGCTATCAGCTGTTGATAGCTGAATACTTAGGAATCCTTACTATTATACCTTCAATCACTAAGTCAATCACTAAGTCAATCAGTAAGTAGTCTGAGGAAATTAGAAATGAAAGAATTCAATACATTAAGCCTGATGCTAATTATTTATCTGGTTATTTTTATTAGTATCAGCCCTAGAGAAGCCAACAATTTTGTTCAATTTATCAATGAAGCATGGTAATTGGTAATAGGCAGAAGTGTTGCCTAGGGAACAGGGGTAAGAGTGTGGGGAGAGGGGGAAGATGGGGAGATGGGGAGATGGGGAGAATTTTCGACAAGCGATGCAGCGCGGTCTTGGGAGAGATTTTAAGATATCCTTTACAAATTTTGGAAACTTTTTTTAAATCATTATAGAACTAATTAAAGCGTTTTTCATAACTATGAGGTACACAGGATTTTTTCCCTCTTCCCTCTTCTCTGTTCCCTGTTCCCTGTTCCCTAAAACCCAGGAATCTGTACCTTACCCAATTGAAAACCGCTATATAACACAATTTGGTGCTTTTTTTTAGTTCTAAGTTCTAAGAATCAACACTTCTGCCTAGTTTACATCTCCTACAGGAAAGGCTATAGGGTGCATCTCGCTTTTGAAATTAGGCAAAAATTATAATAAAATTCCCGCGCCCGGGCCCCACACTCCCCGCGCCCCCGCCCCTTCTTTTTTACAAATATGAGATGCACCCAACGCTATATGTTCTCCCGCAATCTCGCCTTTATCATCGGTATCAATAACTACACCAACGGCATTTCTCCCCTGAACACCGCCGTAAACGATGCCAAAAAACTAGTGGAAATTCTCCGCGAGAAGCATGATTACGAAGTCTGGGAATGCCTAGACGAAGTGGCAACTCTGTCTAACTTCCACAAATTTTTATTTCATACCTTACCAGAACTTGTCACTGAAAATGACCGCTTATTCTTTTACTTCGCTGGTCATGGAGTCGCCCTCAATGGGGATGATGGTCCGGCTGGTTACTTAATTCCTCAAGATGCATCCTTAGGGGATACTAATAGTTATCTGCCCATGACCAAGTTACACGATGCTTTAATTAAATTACCCTGTCGTCATTTCTTGGGTATCCTCGACTGCTGTTTTGCTGGTGCTTTTAAATGGTCAAGCACCAGGGATTTACTAACATCGCCAGAAGTAATTCACCAAGAACGATACGACCGTTTTATTACTGACCCAGCCTGGCAAATCATTACGTCCTCAGCCTCGGACCAAAAAGCCCTCGATAACTTTTATTTAGATAGCGTACGCGGTCAAGTCGGCAATCATTCCCCTTTTGCGGCAGCATTATTAGAAGCCCTCGAAGGTGCAGCAGATATAATTCCTCCAGCTACGAATGGCAAACCCGCTGGAGATGGGGTAATTACAGCCACCGAATTATATTTACATTTACGGAATCGAGTCGAAATACCCACAGAAAAATGCCATCTACGACAAACCCCTGGTATTTGGTGTTTAAATAAGCACGATAAGGGAGAATATATCTTTCTTTCTCCCGGACATGAACTTAATTTACCCCCCGCACCACCTTTAGATCTCTCACAAAATCCCTATCGCGGTTTAAACTCCTTTGACGAGAAACACAGTTCACTGTTTTTCGGTAGAACATTACTAGTAGAAAAGTTAGAAGATTTTGTCAAAGCTAATCCCTTGACAGTGGTGTTGGGTGCTTCCGGTTCCGGTAAGTCTAGCTTGGTAAAAGCCGGATTAATTCCCAAACTACGGCAAGATAATACTGAGAAATGGTGTATTTTGTCACCCATCCGTCCTGGTGAGACTCCCTTGCAACCGTTAAATAATGTGCTATGTAATGCTAAGTTACCAAGGGTAGAGCGACAAAACCCAGAGCAGAACCTGGCAATGAGCATTGATGTTTGGGCGAAAAATAACCCCAACTCTAAGTTATTACTGTTTATTGACCAAAGCGAAGAAATTATTACACTCTGTCAAAACTTAGATGAGCGTCAGGAATTTTTCCAACAGATACTCACAGCCATAAATGCCCATGGGGATAAATTACGGGTAGTACTATCCCTACGTTCTGACTTTGAACCCCAAGTCAGGGATGCTGGCTTAAAGTTTGTCGGCGAAGAACTTAACTGGGGACGATTTATTGTACCAGCGATGACGCGAGCTGAACTGGGCGAAGCGATTCAGAAACCCGCAGAAGCACGGGTGATGTATTTTCAGCCCCACAAACTTGTAGAAGAATTGATTAATGAAGTGGCGGATATGCCGGGATGCTTACCACTGCTGTCTTTTGCCTTGAGCGAACTTTATCTGAAATACTTAAGGCGACAACGGGAGGCACAATATAGAGGCATCACTATTGACCGGGCGTTGACTCAAGCCGATTATATTGAATTGGGGGGAGTAATGCGATCGCTAACTCAAAGGGCTGATCAGGAATATCAGGCGCTAGTTAAAGAAAATCCCGCTTATGACCAAGTTATCCGTCATGTAATGTTGCGGATGGTTGCCCTGACTGGGGGTGAGTTAGCCCGTAGGCGCGTACTTTTATCAGAACTAGAATATCCGCCTCAGAAAAATGGTTTAGTGAAGGAAGTAATTGAGCGCTTTACCAATGCACGGTTATTGGTGAAAGGAGAAGATACTGTACGGAATCTTTATGTAGAACCAGCCCATGATGCTTTAGTACGGGGTTGGCAAAAGCTACGGCATTGGGTTCAACAAGAGAAAAATCTGGAATTACAACGTCGTTTAACTCCATCCGCCTTAGAGTGGAATGATCACGGAAAAACCAGATTTCTTTGGAATGCGAACCCCTATTTGGATGTATTGAATAAGGAGGTACTCAAATCTCCTGATAACAATTGGTTAAACCAAGTAGAAGCGGAATTTGTACTACGAAGTGTTAAGCGAAGACGGCGAAATACCCAAAGGAATTGGGGAATTGCATTGGGCGTAATGCTGGGATTGAGCGGGTTGACCATTTTATCTTTGATTGCTCAAAGGGAGGCGCTGATAGGTCAAGTTAGGGCTTCTCAAGAAGCCTCAGAAGCCAACTTGCCCTCGAACCAGTTACAAGCCTTGGTCGATAGTTTAAGGGCAGCAAAGTCACTACAGCAACCACTTTTGCTGTTATTCAAGCCAAAAAATCAGCTACAAAATCAAGTAAGAGCAACACTACTACAGGCGGTGCATGGTATAAGAGAAAGCAACCGATTGGAAGAACATAGCAGTCGGGTGATGAGCGTAGTTTTCAGTCCTAATGGTGAGCGGATTGCTGCCACGAGTGGAGATACTACAGTCAAAGTTTGGAACAGAAATGGTATCTTAGAAGCCAACTCAAAACAGCGGGGAATGGTTTTCACTACCCAAGAGGGTAAGTTTCTTACCTGGTCGGTAAGTTCGGACAATACGAACAATATCGAAATCAGGAGGCTTGATGGCACCTTGCTACAAACTCTCAAAGATGCTAATTTTCGGCCTTCGAACGTTTTGCCTTATATTGTTGTTAATAGTGTAGTATTCAGCCCCGATCAAAAGAGAATTGCCGTGGCTCGTGCTGACGGTACAGTACAACTTTGGAAAGCAGATGGAACCTTAATACGCACCCTGAAAGGACATAGCGATATAGTCTATAGTGTAGTTTTCAGTCCTAATGGCGAAATGATTGCTTCGGCGAGTCGCGACAAAACGGTAAAGCTGTGGAAACCAGACGGGACTTTAATACGCACCCTTGAAGGACATAACCGTGGTCTCTTGAAAGTCGCATTCAGCCCAGATAGCAACACCCTCGCCTCAGCAAGCTTCGACAACACGGTAAAGCTGTGGAAACCAGATGGGACTTTAATACGTACCCTCGTTGGACATAACGATGGGGTTTATAGCGTAGCATTCAGCCCTAACGGTGAAATGATTGCCTCAGCAAGCTGGGACACAACGGTAAAACTCTGGAAAATGGACGGCAGCTTGGAGCGCACCCTCTATGGACATAGGTCTTCTGTCACCAGCCTAGCATTCAGCCCAGATAGTAAGACCCTGGCCTCGGCAAGCACAGACACTACTGTCAAACTTTGGAAGCTGGACAACACTAAAGAAGGTATTATCAAAGCACATAGGGATACTGTCAATAGCGTAGCATTCAGCCCTAATGGCGAAATGATTGCCTCAGCAGGCCGGGACAAAACGATAAAGCTGTGGAAACCGGACGGGACTTTAATACGCACCCTGAAAGGACATAGCGATTCTGTCAATAGTGTAGTCTTCAGCCCTAATGGCGAAATGATTGCCTCGGCGAGTAGCGACAAAATGGTAAAGCTGTGGAAACCAGACGGGACTTTAATACGCACCCTGAAAGGACATAGGGATTCTGTCGATAGTGTAGTGTTCAGCCCTAATGGCGAAATGATTGCTTCAGCGGGGAGTGGTGTTATTCAGCTCTGGAAGCCAGACGGTAGCTTTATACGTAATCTCGAAGGGTATGTAAGTTATATAGTATTTAGCCCGGATAGTCAGATGATTATTGCTTCAGCTGGGTGGGGTCAAGGTTTGCTTCAACAGCTAGACGGCACCCCTGTAACCACCCTGCCAGCATATGGCTATGGAGTTAGAAGCGTAGCGTTCAGCCCCGATGGTCAGATGATTGCCTTAGGAAGTAGTGAGCCTAAACTCAGTCTCTTGAAGCCAGACGGAACCTTTGTGCGCGACCTCCAAGGACATGATGATGACGTCAATAGCGTAGCCTTTAGCCCCGATGGGCAGATGATTGCCTCCGCTAGTAGGGATGGTACGGTAAAACTCTGGGAAAGAAACGGCGCTTTGCTGAGTACCCTGAAAGGGTATACAGATCACGAACAGATTATAGTAGATTTCAGTCCTGATGGCAATAGCCTTGTCTGGACTAGTCGTAACGGAAAGGTGATTCTGTGGAATTTAAACCTGGATGATTTGCTCGTACGCGGTTGCAATTGGGTGCGTGACTATCTAGAGAATAACCCCAATGTTGACGAGAGCGATCGCCATCTCTGCGACAATGTTAACAAGTAGTTACCTTGATGTAAAAGTTTTGGTAGCCACGATTGTGTTTTTTGCAATTGGCTCATTTTTTTAATTGTCGAAGAATTTGCGTTCGCGTAGCGTGACCAAAGGTCAATCGCCTTCTTAAAAGTGTTGGGACAAAAGTGCTAGCCTCTTAAAAAGTTTTGGGACAAAAGTGCGATTGACCCTAGGTCACGCTACGGGATGAAGCGTTCGCGTAGCGTGGCCGAAAGGCCAATCACACCGAAAGCTAAACCTACGAGTCGGATTTGCTATCAGCAACAGATAGTGAACGCATCCATTCATCCAAATCGTCAGGTTTCCTAAAGTCCAACAACGCTTCCCCCAAAGCTTCAAGCTGAGGGAGGGATAAGGCTTGAACCTGCGATCGCATTTCTGGGGACACTTCGCCAATGCGACGCAAGAGTAGGCGGAGGATGAGAGATTGTTCCCCTTCGTGACGGCCTTCATCCTTAATATCTTGATAAATTACAGACTGCTCCATGATATCTCTGCGTAAAACCTGGTTAATGAAATCCCTCTTTAATAATAGCCCTGCTAGAATCCCAGCGGAGGCAGCCACATTGCTCTGTATCCTCATTTCTGGAATCGTCTCAACTCTTGCAGCCACCTGACGCAAGGTTTGAGCAGGGTCGGGGGTTTGTGTCAGCACAGCCAAGGGCAATAACCCCGTCGATTCCAGAAACGGCTGAGTCGATTGTTCCCATAGCCGAATGACCTCAAATTCGTGACGAGTACCAGGAATCTCAAACGCTGTCTGATAAACGAGTTCAGAAGTTGAACTGGTTAAGTAAATGACCACTTGGCGCATCTGCTTATTTGGAAAACGGCGGAAAACTCTTAGGCGGTAATCTGCCATTCTGAAGGCCATAGTTGAGTCAGGTTGAGTCTGAAACTCGACGTGAAGGACAAAATCATCAGAATTCAGCAAAATCAAAGCATCCGCTCGAATGGGTTCAAGGGACAGTTCAGATGGACTGAGTTGGGTCATGGTGATGGGTTCACCAAGTAACCAGGAGGCAAAATCTTCCGAAAAGCTCTCAGCGAGGAACTTGCAGGTATTATCGAACATTAAACGATTATATCAGAGTGCCCATATCAAGAATTCTGCTGGATGGGGACTTTCCTGAAGCAGTGCGATTGACCTGCATGTCACGCGGGGCGCGTTCGCTTTCTCAAAACTGTTGGGAAAGAAGTGCGATTGACCTGCATGTCACGCGGGGCGCGTTCGCTCTGTGTTTACTTTTGATTCAGAAGTCGGGGAATCACTAAAGTTTTTCTTGGTTGAGAAGTAGTGCGATCGCCTCTGCCGGATCCACCACCGTTACTTCCTCTAATATCTGACCGTAAAACGAACCAAAATGCTTCTTATCACCGGTTACCAAAAGGTCTGCCCTATTCTCTACTGCTGTCGCTAAAATAGGAGCATCTTTCAAAGGTAGCCCCATCTCCATGGCCCAATTAACTCGTGAAACCGGTGCTTCTCCAACAATAATTAGTTTGGGGATTAAATCCCGTTCCAATCGTGTCAAAGCTTCGGGATACTTAGCTGTAATGTTACGGCGTGTTTCTTCCAAGGCGTGAGGCGATGTTAGCAAAGCACAATACCCAGCAGAAGCTAACTCAAACAAAGCCCTACAGCGACCATCAGGACTAATAGCGGCTGCAAAGATTACATTGGCATCCAGGAACAGGCGCATGTATCTTTCCTACTCAGCATCTTTAAGTTGGCCCATTAGCTGTTCGGCTTCTTCGTTAGTTAACCGATCGCCTGATAAAAACTCCTCAATCCGTTCCTCTGTATACATCTCAATCGGATACACTCCCGCAGGACGCAGTATAATTCCACCATCCGCAGTAGTTTCTACCAGTAGCATAGTTTCACCTTCCAACCCTAAACGCTTGAGAATTGCTTTGGGAATAGAGAGTTGACCTTTTTTTCCTAGCTTGATGACTTCCATAATTTAAAATAACCATAATCCGGCAAACCGGACTTTAACTAAATAGTAATCTATAGCATTTGTATTTGAGTTGTGAACAGAATCCCTTAGGTAAAGGCAAGAGGCAAGAGGCAAGAGGCAAGAGAGTATAATATAATATAATTTCAGGATAATTACCCTTAATCAAAATTTCCCACACTTCCCACACTCCCCCCTCTCCCCACACTTCCCACACTTCCCACCCTACCGACTCCCGACTCCCGACTCCCGACTCCCTACTCCCTAAAACCCGGATTATTCAACTGCTTCATAAAAAACTCTTCCAATGAAGGACGATTTAAAGTCATACTCATCAATTGGGCATCCATCAGCCGGAGGGAAGCCATAAACTCTTGGGGTTCCCCTCGCAATTGACCGTACCAGCAATCATCCTCAAATTCCAATTCCATCAACCACCGTTTGATAATCTCTATATTCCCACCTTTGCCTTTAACTCGGTAGGTGTTATCGGTACCCAAAAGTTCATCTAACGCTCCCATACAAATTAATTCCCCATTAGCGAGAATCGCGATGCGATCGCAAATTTTCTCCACATCTGACAACACATGGCTGTTGAAGAAAATAGTCTTGCCTTGAGCTTTAAGAGACATAATAATTTCCCGGATTTGGTAGCGTCCCATCGGGTCAAGACCGGACATGGGTTCATCGAGAAATACAACTTCTGGGTTATTAACCAGTGCCTGGGCCATACCGATGCGCTGGAGCATCCCTTTAGAATACTGACGTAATTGTTTCTTTCGTGCGGCTGATTGGGACAATCCTACTAGTTCTAACAGCCGAGGAATGCGTTTACGTTTTACCTCATGGGGAATTTCAAATAGTCCAGCGGTAAAGTGCAAAAATTCCCAGCCAGTGAGATAGTCATAGAAGTAGGGGTTTTCTGGTAAGTAACCAATGCGCTGCTTGACTTTAACATTACCAAGGGGATGTCCCAGTAACCATCCTTGTCCGCCAGTAGGACGGACAATTCCTAGTAAGGTTTTTAACAGGGTAGTTTTCCCGGCTCCATTTGGACCGAGTAATCCAAAGGTTTCTCCCTGATAGACGCTGAGGGAGCAATTTTTCAGGGATTCAATTTTTTGATTGAGCCAGAAGCCCGTGCGGTAGACTTTGCGCAGTTGGGAGGTCTGAACCACAGGGATTGGTTCAGAGGTGGTGAGTTGGAGGGGTAAAGTGAGAGTAGATTGCTCCATCCTGTTGCTGGGATATGAGGGATATAATCTATATTTATTTATTCCCTATTTTGCCGATTTTGAATCTATTCTGAATAAAATCCATGATATCTGATCCGGTAGAGCCTGGCTGAATGTTTACGGTCAGTCTTGCTGGATCACTCTTGAGCAAAAAAGTCTACTAACTGCTGACCAACCTCAGGATTGTATAAGCGTAAGTAATTCCAGTAATTACCCAAAACTTGCTTGACATAGTTTCTGGTTTCACCAAAGGGTATAGTTTCCACAAACTCATCTAAATCAATGGGTTCATTTTCCTTTAGCCATTTCCCTACATTACCTTGACCAGCATTGTAACTAGCAATGGCGAATGCGGAGTTATCCTCATACACGCGATGGCTATGGGCGAGAAACCAGGTTCCTAGTTTAATATTATCGTTGGGTTCCGCTAATTTATAGTCGTTGAAATTGATGGATTTCCCTACCCAAGCTGCAGTACTGGGTAACATTTGCATTAAGCCCATGGCACCAGCAACTGATGTAATGTTTGGCTCAAATCGAGACTCTTGACGCATTAAGGATATAACCAGTAGAGGATTAATGTTACGCTGTTTTGACTCAGTTTCGATTATCTCTATATAGGGAAAGGGATAGAGGGCTTGCCAGTAAGCCGGTTTTTTCCTGATTTTCTGATACTGCTCCTGTTCTTGGGATGTTTCTCGGTCTTCGAGGGTCTCTACCAGGGAAATTCCTTTTAGGTATTCTCCCATCGCCAGCCTGAACAAGCCATCAGTAAACTGTTGTGGCACAGTGGGCTTGAGGCGAGTTTGAAATTCCCCTTGCCATAGGCTCCAAGCATCCTGGTCTTGACCAAGCTGATACAATTCCTTCAAAGCTGCTGAGCCCACAGGTAACTCGGGTCGCACCGTTGGCCAGTTTACAGTAAGGGATGACTGGCGCAGTGTGCTAAAGTCTCCCACATCCCAACCCAACTGTACCGCTGAGCGCCAAGCATAGTAAGATTGAATATGGTTGGTAATCACCTGCTTAAACGCTGCTTCGGCTTCCTGCTTCCGTCCTAGCTGAGTTGCCCATTTTCCCGACCAAAACCCTGCTCTACGGGCGATCAGACTGTGGGGATTATCCTTAAGGATAGGCTGAACGTTATGCCAAGCGGTTAGGATGTCTCCATTTTGTGCAGCCTCTTTAGCCATCTGCCAGCGATAGTCCGCTGCCGCATCAGAATTGCTATAGTTGTCGATTAACAATTGATAGGCTTGCTCAGCAGCGTTGGGACTTTTGAGTTGTTCGAGAGTTTTGGCTTTGGCCAAAAGTGCCTCAGCAGCTCGGTCGGGAAAGCGATCGATAACTTGGTCGAAATACGGTATCTTGTCAATGGGTGGTTCTAGTGCAGCGAGTTGGAGATAAGCCAAAGCGGTTTCTTTGGCATTGGGAAATTCCTCAACCATCTTTTTATAAGCCACTTTCGCTGCTTTGGGCTTTTGAGCATACTGAAGTGCTCTAGCCCCTAGGTAAGTATGCTTAGGTATTGGTTTAGCATTGGCATAAGCAGCACTGGCTTGAGCATATTTGCGGTCTTTCCAATAGGCTAATGCGATCGCTTCCCAATCTTGGGGCTGGATTATAGCACGATTTTTCTCATCGACAGATTTGCCGTAGTTACTCACTAGTTTATCTAGCACTAGGGTAACCCCTGGTTGGTCAAAGGTATACCTGGCTAATAACAGCATCAGTTCAGGTTGATTGGGCTGATCCTTGAGCTTTTGCTGGATTAATTCAATGATGCGAGGATGAGAAGGATATTTTTTCAGTGCTCGTTCCCAGTATTTTGCCTCTTCGGCAGAGAAGTCATACATCTGCTGTATTTTTGCTAACCACGGCTGCTCAGAAGTCGAGGTGATTCTGGCATATTTCGGAGCAATAGATTCCTGTTCTGGTTTGCGGTAGGGTGAATCATCTGACAAGAAGGCATACAACGCTTCAGCTGCCACTGGCTGATTACCATAGCGTTGGAGCAACTCCTGCCAAGCTTCTTGGGCTTGAGCTTTGTCCCCAGTGAGTTGGTAAGCCTGTGCTCGTTTGAGCACAATATGTCCGGCTATTACTGGATATTCCCACTCTAACTTATCTAACCAACGCAGTGCCTCCCTGCCCTGCTGCCCAGCTATGGCATCAACCGCCAATAGGTAACGAGCACGGCCACGATTGAGGGATTTTGGTCCAATTGCGATCGCTTCGAGTTGTGCCATCCGCTCCTCGGGGGATTGGGATGCTAGTTTTAGGACTGTAGTGTCCTTGGGATTTCTGCGCCCCATGATTTGCTGGGGCAGCAACACTACCCAATTCGTTAATCCTAGCGGGTTCTTGCGATCAATCAACACTAAAATGGTGATCGAGATCAGCAGTAGGCTCAATCCCACACTAGACGCTAGTAGGATTTGTCGTCTGGTACGCTGACGCAATTGCTGGCGCCATAAAGGATAGTAGCGGGAGAATTTCAAACGTGACCGTTTCATAGAGCCTCCTGGTGATGCACGTCCATAGTAGGATTAGATTTTGGGAATAGAAAGCTCTGTAACAACCGTGCTGTGATTTGATAGAAGACTTATGGAACGCGGAAAAATAGTCGCTATTATAACTGGAGCTATATCGATATTGCTAGCGATCGCTTACTTAATTATTGTCCAGCTGCTGGATTTTCGAGGAGAGATGATCCCTGCTCCAGTTAGCCAATCATTAGACTGGGGATATTGGATCGGGTACTTTTACCCAGATCTTGCCCAATGGTTAATTACTTAATAAACCCATAAGTGTCAATGAAACTCCCCGCGCGTTTACGCGCAGGGATGATTGGGCAAGAGAAATACTATTCCCTTGCCGGATCGTTGCCCCAGGTTCTGATCTGCCCTGTGCTTTAGCTGTCTCTATTTGGCTGTATCCCGCAGTGCTGCCAACACCGTCTCATGGATTACACCATTGCTGACAACCACACCCTGATTTTCAACTAGCTTAGAACCGATCGAAAAGTTCAGAGGCTTACCATGCATATCTGTAACAAGCCCACCAGCTTCCTCCACAACAATAGTGCCTGCAGCATGGTCCCAAATTTTCTCACGGTAGTTGGGATACTTCGAGGAAGGTAAACGTAGGTAAAGGGCTGCGTGACCAGAGGCAACCGCACCATACTTAGCCTGAGAATCCATCCGCAGGGAATCTGCAGTAATTCCCACCGCTTTAGCTACAAAATCTTGGCGAGAATGGTCACCATGACCAGATTCCACGCTTTCGACGAACCGGAGTTCTGCTGTATTACCAGCATCAGTCACTTGAATCGATTGGGGTTCCCCACCACTAATAGGTACCATGGTTGCTCCCTGACCCCGTACTGCCACAAATAGGACACCCCGTTCCCCATCTGGTTGGGCTAGGTTGACGGGTAAAGCTGGGCAAGCTAGCACTCCTACTTTCACTTCACCTTGTTCTACCAAAGCCAAGGCGACAGCATATTGATCATTACGCAGAAACCCTTTGGTGCCATCAATCGGGTCTAAGGTCCAGTAGCGAGGTCCAATCTCACCATTGCCTCGATTAATCCAACTAACCACTGCCTCAGGAGTAGCATCATTAGTTACAGATTGCACATAACTAGTTACCTGTGCCAACTGATTCGCCATGGTTGGTTCCACCAAATCAGCAGCATCTTCTTCACCCACTACTGGAACATTAGGAAAAGCTTGGCCAAGTAAGCGGCAAATCACTGCCTGGGAACCATAATCGGCAACAGTGACAGGGCTTTTGTCACTTTTTTCCATAGCTTCAGTCACCCGTTCACTCCGGACTTGCTCACAAATTTTGGCAGCGGCTAAGGCTGCCTCAATCGCAACCTGTTTCTCTTGTTGATAAGACATTGTAAATAACTGCTCCTAAGGGCGAAAAGATTTTTGGAAGGTTTTTTCGGTCATGGGTAATAGGTATAGCTAATCGGTAATAGACCCTTGAGTAATCACCATTAGCAATTAGAGATTACCTATTACTGACTAGGAACTGCCTGGTTTTAAAGGCTTGTGGCCTAGCAGCATGTTTTTCCCTGACCTTAGAGACAGAGCTAGGAACTGGCAGTCATTCATAGGTGTCATAACCCTTACAAAGGGGGAACTAATCTCCATTGCTGGCATCTTAGCTAGGAAATTCCGGATTCAGAGGAAATTACCAGGGAATTAACTAAGAGCAGTAATCGAGGTACAACAATAATGTATTTCATCCGGATCATCTGTGCCATTTTCCTTCCACCACTCGGTGTGTTCTTGCAAGTGAGTTTTGGCAAGTCCTTTTGGCTTAATATTCTGTTAATGGTATTGGGTTTCATTGTAGGCACTCAACTTGGTTTTCCCAAATATGGTGTAGTGCCTGCCATACTCCATGCTGTATGGGTGACTGCTAATCAATATCAGGATTAAACTGTTTACTAGGGACTCTGCCCTAACCGAACACAGACTAGGGAGGAATTATAGCTCCTGTAACCCGGCTCTAAGACTAGAATAATTTGGCACAATGGAAGTGAGTAGGCAAAAGCAGTGCTTCAGCCAATCAGCCTTGTCCTAACAAACACCAAAGGTATACAAGAATGGATGTAATTCGGACAATTATTATGCGCTATTTTAGTGCCACCACTGGGAGTATTTTTGCAAGTGGGTATTGGCTGGCCCTTTTGGATAAATATTCTTTTAACCCTATTGGGTTACATTCCAGGTATTATCCATGCCGTTTGGGTGATTGCCAAGAGATAAAATAAAGGATTAGACTGACTACAAATGTCCAAACAATCATCCCAACCTGTGAATGTGAAGTATAAGGCTTTGAACTATCAGGGAGTCTACCCCTGCCCAGTCTGTCGTGTCGGTCAGATTCAAAATTTATCGTTAATGGAAGCTTTTGCCTGTCACGAGTGCCGCCACATTTTCACTGCTGATCTCGAAAGGCAAATCCTCAAAATAACCGATCGGCAGCCCCCAATGACCTGGCACTGGAATGGCAAAAAGTGGACAGGGGCGCATCTAGAGGGGGTTGAATGGGGATGGGTGAATTGGTTATTAGCCTTGGCATTTGTAGTTTGTCCAACGACCTTAATTGGGGCAGCCGTTTATATGTTTCCCCCTGCCCCAGATAGTCCTGTATCTTGGCTTCCAGCTGCTTGGGTAGGGTTAACGTTTTTATGCCATCTGGCAATCGTTGTCTGGTTGGTGATGGAATTTTATCAATTTCCAGTTTGGGAGTACTTGAGAATTGGACGGCAGCGAATTATGGGTCGTTAGTTCTGTTAATTAACTTGAATATAGTGCTGAGTATTGTTAAGAATAACACCCTTAGATTTTAATCCTTTATAGTTTATAGTTACTAATTCATACTTGCTCAGGATCACAGCTCTAGCCGTTTACGGGGAAATTAAGTATAATTTGTTACAAAATTGAGGACTCCTGCTATAAGATAGGGGGTTGCTAGTGCTAATTATGCGTTCCCGTAGCGGCTCTGTTCGCGTAGCGTGGCCTTTGGCCTTAAGAGCATCCGATAGCGACTCTGTTCGCGTAGCGTGGCCTTTGGCCTTAAGAGCATTGACCGTAGGTCACGCTACTTGAGGTGCAACCCATGGCACTAAAACATTTTGGCTGAGCTGATTTCCTAGAAAAACACATTTTTATGCTAATGTCAAGTCCCACTGATTAGTTATACTTATAGGTTGCTAACAACACTTTTTTACAACTGATTGACCGTAGGTCACGCGGGGCGCGTTCGCTATGATTGAAGAATGTGCAATTTTTAGCTATACCATAGTTAACTAATGCTTATGCTCATAGAAAGCCGATCATTGTAGAAATAGTATAGACAAACCCATTCAAAGACAACTGCTGGAACTATCCTCGTTGGTTTTGGTGCTATCCTGATGGGAAGCAGTCTACACTTGAGCTTACTGTCGCGTACTGTCGCGTACTGTCAAAGCGTACTGTCAAAAGGGAGGTTGGATTTCTTTCCACGACCACTTGACCACTAATAGACACATTAAGTGCCATGTTTTCATCTCAATCCCCCCAAGAAAATGGGGAATCTCCAAAAGGGGACATTACGCTGAAGGACGCTAACGGTAAAACTCTCGAATGTTACATTGAGCATTCCCTAGAGCTGGAGGGTTGTGAATACCTTCTGCTGTTACCTGTGGACTCACCCATAGAAATTGTTGCTTGGGATGAGGATGATGATGAAGACTTAGCTGATGCCTCTCTAGTTGAAGATGAAGCTGAGCTTGACTTGATATTCCCTGACGCCCAAGCTGTTCTGGCAGAGCAAAATCTTCAGCTCAAGCGCACCGCTTTTACCTTAACTGTTGCTGGTGAGTTGCCACCAGTGGACGAAGACGACATTCTCACCCTGGAAATTGAAGACGATAATGTTCCGATGGAAGCAGAGGAACTACAGGAGCTAGCGAGCTTTTATTACAAAGAACAAGAGTATGGAATCTATACGCCTGTAGAGCCACTCCTGTTTTTTGCTCGCTCGAACCAATCTGGTCAACCCGAGTTACTGTCTACACAGGAAATTAAACAAGTTCAGCCAATGCTCGAAGAACTGCTATTCGATGATCTCGAGTAGGAGACTTGAACTCGGGTTGACCCCTTAAACGATTCAGGGGAAACTAATGTTTTGGTGTATTAGAGTATGAAAACTCTCAAAAGCATCTCCAATAGGTTTTTTTATTTCGTTCTATTGCCAGCGACCCTTGGTATTTGTGCATGGCAGGGTTGGGAGTGGTGGAGTTGGGTGGTATCCCCACCCGTTAAAGCACAATCTTCCGAAGATGTCGCTCCAACCCTCGTAAAAATCGAGATTCCCCCAGGAACCCCAGGTCAGCAAATAGGCAGAGATCTGGAAGCTTCTGGTTTAATTCGCTCAGCCGATGCTTGGAAACTGTGGACTCATTGGCGGCAGCTGGTAGACCGAGATGGTGAGTTTAAAGCTGGAACTTACGAACTATCACCAACTCAACCCCTGACCAAAATCGCCGAAACCATTTGGAAAGGGAAGGTGATGCAGCTGTCTTTCACCATACCGGAAGGGTGGTCGATTCAGCAAATGGCGGATTATTTTGAATCCCTAGGATTTTTCTCGGCTGATGACTTTATCGCTGCTAGTAGCAAAATCCCCTGGGATAAGTATCCTTGGTTGCCCAGTGAGCTGCCTCATCTCGAAGGTTATTTATACCCAGATACCTATAAGTTACCCAGTGATGGCATCTCGCCACAAACAGTCATCCAACAAATGCTTAATCGATTTGAACAGGTAGCTTTACCAGTATACCAAAAAGGTCAGGACAAAACCCAGCTTAGTATCAATGATTGGGTAACATTAGGGAGCATTGTCGAGAAGGAAGCGGTAGTTGCTGAAGAACGCGATCGCATTGCTGGTGTCTTTACTGAACGGTTGCGGCGAGGGATGAGATTAGAAACGGATCCCACCGTTGAATATGGATTGGGGATTCGACAAACTGCTGATCAGCCCCTAACCTACAAGCAAGTGCGGCAACCCTCCCCTTACAATACCTATCTCAACCCAGGATTACCGCCGACCCCGATTGCCAGTCCTGGAATAGGGAGTTTGAAAGCAACCCTTGATCCCGAAGACACCGAATACCTGTTTTTTGTGGCTCGTTACGATGGCACTCATGTTTTTAGCAAAACCCTAACAGAACACGAAGCAGCTAAAAATGCCATCCGTAGAGAACGGCGAGCAAAGCAATAAACTATAACAACTCGTGATCACAGAAGCTTTATCTACTGGGGAGGTTGAGAGAAAATGCATCCCCGACCTAAGATGACGGGGATGCATTTTCGACAATGTTAATATTAGGAGATAAGGGTCTCAAAAAACTGGGTATTGACCCTACTCAGCTACCGACCGTGCGGGGGAAAGTCAGGCCAATGGAGATAACAGCCAATTAGGTTGTGCCATATAATCACCATGCCTGCGACGGATGGGGCTAGCCACTGTTGACGATTTTCTCCAAATATCTTGCAGTATCTACAAAAATATGTTAGACTTTGATTAGTTATCTAGTGTCATTGAAAACATTCTGGTTCCTTGAATTGAAGCCGAAAACCAAAGCAAACCATGATAGTGGTTGCGTTTTCTATTAAACACAGATAATAGCGCCAAGAGCGGAACAAAACCTATCTTGGCCTTGGGAGATACCCCCTGGCTGCTTAAGCAGCTTGCATTAGTGGGCTAAAATCGGCAAAGTAGATTTTGGTAGCTAAAAAGTATCGGAAGTTCAAAGGTTCAATAGAACTGAATCACTATAACCGTTGCCCGCTGCCATCATCAGGCTGAGCGGGCTTAGTGTATTGACAATTGACGGGTAAGCATCAAAAATCAACAGAGTTACCGACTTTCAATTTATCAGTTAACTAAATATGTCTTGGGTCTCAAAGTTACAACCTGACTTAATCCTTGGTGGCTCCATCTTAGACCTGACACCAGATATTCTCCAGCAATATCAGCTGTCAGGTCTAGTGTTGGATGTTGACCAGACTTTAATACCAGTGACGAAATCCCGTGTTTCTCAGGAAATTGAACGGTGGGTAGAGCAAACTAGACCGATGGTTTCCCTGTGGCTGGTGAGTAATAACCTCAGTGAACATCGCATTAGCCGTATTGCTTCCTCCCTAGATTTGCCTTACATATATGGAGCTCGCAAACCTTCGCGACGCAAGCTGAAAATAGCTGTAGATGCGATGAACCTACCTATAGACCAAGTGGCAATGGTAGGCGATCGCTTATTCACTGATGTCTTAGCTGGGAATCGACTGGGAATGTTCACCATTCTTGTAGAACCAATACGGGACCCAGCGATGAGCAAGTCTTTATACCCAATGCGTGATTTAGAAGTGTGGTTCTCTCAAGCCTTAGGGGTTTCCCTGACCACCATGCAACAAAACTTCAACAAACCTGACAAATCAACATAAACTGAAATATAAAGAAAATATTATAAAAATTACTAAACCAAAATTTGTCTGACACAATAGATAACAGTTGGAAAGAGGGTCAGCTTATATAAAGACCCTATATATGACCAACCTTTTAAATGGGGTCAGCTTATATAAAGACCCTAGATATAACAAACGCTTATCACTAATAGACAGCCCAGCCTTGAGGTAATCAGGAGCTGGGCTGTCTATGATTTGCCATTACATTACCCAGCCTTGACCCCTATTAGCCTAAGTAACGTAGCCCAATCCTCAAGAATCTGCACCAAGCTAAACCCCAAGGTAAAATTTAAGAAACATTACTTAACAAACTATCGCCAAGCATGAGCGCAAACGTTGAAATCTACACCTGGAGCAGTTGCCCCTTCTGTATCCGTGCTAAAGGTCTACTAAACAAGAAGGGAGTTGAATTTACTGAATACTCTATTGATGGTGATAACCAGGCACGGGCGAAGATGGCTCAAAGGGCAAATGGAGCACGCTCATTACCACAGATTTTTATCAATGACCAGCATATCGGTGGCTGTGATGAGCTTCACACTCTGGAATTTCAGGGTGAGTTAGACAACCTGCTCAAGGCAAGCTAACCACTAGGTGATTGACAATCTAGTCTGTAGGATCGCTCTTGGGTATTGGTATATCGCTGTTACTCGTTCCCCGTTCAAGATCTTGATCAGTATGTTACCGAATCAAATAGGATTGCTGTAGCATAGGGTAATTGCCTGACAGGGGAATTCAACCGTGAAATTTGCGTTTATCATAGACCCTCTCCCGAAACTTGATCCCGGTCACGATACTAGTGTGGCGCTGATGGAAGCCGCACAGGAATTAGGTCATGAGGTTTGGGTCACTCAGGCTCAACAATTGAGTGTTATTCAGGGTCAGGCTTGGGGGCTTCTAGAACCTGTGCAACTAACTCCAGCCAAACTCGATGACGGGCATTGGGTCGTCATCGAGCAGTGGTACCAGACTGGTAAGGCTCTGTTGAAACCTCTAGAGGAGATGGATGCTGTCTGGATGCGGACAGACCCGCCTGTTACTATACCTTACCTGTATGCGACCTATATCTTAGACTACATCAATCCAGATAAAACGTTGGTGATTAATTCACCAACTGGCATCAGGACAGCTAACGAAAAAATGTATGCCCTCCAGTTTCAGGAGGTGATGCCACAGACAATTGTCAGTCAGGATAAATCGGTGATTCGGCAATTCCTGGAGGAAAAAGAGACAGCAGTACTAAAACCTCTGGGAGGCAAAGCTGGTGAGGGGATTATATTTCTACAGCCAAGCGATCGCAATTTTAACTCCTTGGTGGAAATTAGCACTAAACAGGGTAGTGAGCCAGTGATGGTTCAGGCTTATCTGCCTGCGGCGAAAGATGGAGATAAGCGGATTATCCTCTTGAATGGTGAACCGATTGGAGCAGTAAATCGCATTCCCACAGGTAAGGAATTTCGGGGTAACATGGCTGTGGGTGGTCGAGTAGCGGCTACGGAAATTACTCCCCGAGAGGAAGAAATCTGTTCCCTGCTCAAGCCAAAACTGCAGCAAGATGGCTTATATTTTGTAGGCATAGACGTTATCGGCGGCTACCTCACCGAAGTTAATGTCACCAGTCCTACTGGCATCCGGGAAATTGACCGCTTAGATGGTACTCATCTGGCTAAACAGGTAATTACCTGGGTTGAAGCAGTTAAAAACAACGGCGGTGAAACAATATAATGGCTTAACCAGACTCTTGAGCAAAGTCATGGGATGTAATGTCGGTTTTGGGTCAGTTTTATGGATCAAGTAACAGTGCCACGGAACGATAGGAAAGCTCGAATCTGGGGGATGCTGTGTCATCTATCCTCCCTGCTATGGATTCCCCTATTGATTATGGGTCTACCTATCCCTTTGGCTAACCTGGCAGGCCCGTTGATGATCTGGTTAAACAAGAGAAATAAATACCGCTTTGTAAAGGTTCACGGTAAAGAATCTATTAATTTTCAAATCTCGATTACCCTTTACGCTACCATTATCCTGACCATATTTACTGCCTTTGCCTGGGCGTTTTTCATCCTAATTGGTGCAATAAAAGATTTTGACCCTGACTCTTGGTTGGAGCTGTTTAAACTCATAGAATTCTGGTTATGGTGTATAGCTAGTATCCTGGGAATCATTGATTCACTGCTGGTGACTATGGCCTCAATCGCTGCTCAATATGGTAGGCATTACCGTTATCCGTTTACCCTGCGATTTTTACGATAAGTCCCTAATATAAGTCACAAGATAGTCGATAATGGCTGAGTTTTCTGCAACAGGTGCAACTGAACAGCTACCAACAATTGGTGTGGCGGTAGTTGGAACTGGATTTGGACAAAAAATCCATATCCCTGGCTTTAACGCTCATTCCCGAACGGAAGTGGTGGCTGTCTATCACCGCGACCCGGATCAGGCAAATGCGATCGCAAACCAATATGATATTCCCCATGGATGCGATCGCATAGAAGACATCCTAGCTTTACCGGAAGTAGAAGCGGTTAGCATCTGTACTCCCCCGTTTCTGCACTACGAAATGGCGAAAATGGTTCTAGAAGCAGGCAAACATCTGCTACTAGAGAAACCGATGACCTTAAAGGCAGCCGAAACCCAGGAGCTTTACCAACTCGCTACAGAAAAGGGTGTTGTCGCTATACCTGATTTTGAATTCCGCTTTATCCCCTCATGGCAGCTGTTAGCGGAATATCTCGAAAAAGACTATGTGGGTAAAAAGCGTCTGATTAAAATTGACTGGTTAGTCTCTAGCCGAGCTAATCCTGAACGCCCCTGGAACTGGTATGCTCAAAAGGATAAGGGTGGCGGAGCACTAGGGGCAGTTGGTTCTCATGCCTTTGATTATATTCATTGGCTATTTGGACCAGTGCAGCGGTTGTGTGCTCAACTGAGTACTGCAATTCCAGCACGACCAGACCCCAACGCTAGCAATTTACTTAAGCCAGTAGATGCTGATGACACCTGTCTGTTATTACTGGAATTGGCAGATGGTACCCCTTGTCAACTCACTATTAGTTCCGTAACCTATCACGGGCGAGGTCACTTTGTAGAGGTTTATGGCGATCGCGGTACCTTAGTCTTAGGCAGTAACAATCTCAAAGACTACGTTCATGGATTTCGCCTGTGGGCAGCCACCGCCGGTCAATCCCTGATGGAAGTAGAAATTCCCCAACGACTAGCATTTGCTGAAACCTATCTCGATGGTCGTTTAGCGCCATTTATCCGGGTGGTTGACTATTGGGTGCAAGCCATTGACAATGGTAGCGTTACCACACTATCTCTCAAAGAAGGAGTGTACTCCCAGATGTTAATGGATTTAACCCATGAGTCTCATGAAACTAGACGTTGGGTTGAGGTAGATAAGCATAAGTATAGCGGTTTTTAATAGGGAATAGGGAATAGGGAATAGGGAATAGGGAATAGGGAATAGGGAATAGGGAATAGGGAATAGGGCAAAAAAAATTGTCTACCTCATTAGGCTAGAAATTGCTATATATCGCTTTGATAATTTTAAAATAGATTTTTGACACCAAATAGCATTTCATTGTTATTAAACAATAGCATAAATTAGGAATAAATAACTGTTAATAATTAAATTTTAAGGTAAACAAAAATGAAGAGTCAGCATCGAAAGCATCAGTTACTCAGCATTATCTCTAGTATACCTAGAGGTTTGATTTTGATGAGCACAGGGGGCATGATACTCACGACCCTAATTTTAGGAGTGGTGATGTGGCGCACTAGCTCCCGCTTGTTTGAACAAGTTAATGGTCTATTCGACTTATCACAATTAAACTTATCACAGCCAGAACCAGAGGTGGATGTGAGAAACGTTGTGGTTAATAAAGTTCGTAATGTTAGTGAATTGACCACTGCTGTGTTTAGCATGGAGGCAGTTGTTCCAACTCGTCAAGATAGAAACTTAGGACAATATCGCTTAGCGTCAACGACATTACTCTACATTGCTTATGGGGAAGTTAGAGCTGGGGTTGATTTAGGGAAATTAAGCGTGGATGATGTCAAAATCAGCAATGACTCGATCCAAGTGCAGTTGCCACCACCCCAATTACTGGATAGCAAGATTGATGTTACCCGTTCCCAGGTCTACGACTACAACCGAGGATTTTTGGGTCTTGGACCCGATGTTGCCCCTCAATTACAGATGCTAGCTCAACAGGAAACCCTCCGAAAAATTCAGGCTACTGCTTGTCAGCAAGGTGTGCTAGAGCAAGCTAATCAAAGGGCGCAATTAGTGGTGACTAATTTATTGATGACAGCTGGTTACAAAACCGTAGACGTAAAGCTTCAACCTTCATCACCATCGATGTGTTTGACAGCTTTCCAAACACCATCCTAGCACAACACATAAGCAAGATTATTGTAGTAATTAGAGTTAACTACCGGATCATGAACAATGCCAAAAACGTTCTTGGCGGAACACTTAAGGTGTGCTGCACATCTCCGATGACGGGATTTTTTCGGAACGGAAAATGTGACACAGGACCAACTGACCGAAAACCCTGAGGGCGCAAGCCCCTAAATTCTATTTATGGGGTTAGCCCGAGCAGGAATTTATTCCCTAACTGCTCGGGAACTTTTATCTCAGCTAACCGACTACAATATTAAGTAAAGATAGAAGACAAGGAGGTGATACTGAAGTGTTAGTTATGGAGTTCAAGGCTGTGTTGAAAAAGCCTCAAGAGTGGGCAATCAATGAAGCTATTAGAACTGCTCGCTTTGTCAGGAACAAAGTGCTTCGGTACTGGATGGACAATCGCGGAGTAGGGAAGAAAGAACTCTATCGCTACAACACTCAACTAAGGGACGAATTTGAATTTGTCAAGAATCTTAACAGCCATGCTTGTCAAGCCTCTGTTGAGAATGTAGAGCGTGCTATTAAGCGGTTCTTCGACAATTGCAAGAAGAAAGTCCCAGGAAAAAAAGGATACCCAAAATTCAAGAAGCATTCCAGGTCTGTTGAGTACAAGCAATCAGGATGGAAACTATCCCCCGACAAAAAGTCAATCAAGTTTACAGACAAGAAAGGGATAGGAAAAGTTAAACTCAAAGGTACGTGGGACTTATGGTGCTTCGACCAAAAACTCATCAAGCGAGTTCGTGTAGTACAAAGAGCCGATGGGTATTACGTTCAGTTCTGCGTAAAAATTGACAATTCAGAACAACTGGAAGCTACTGGATATACCATTGGCCTGGATGTTGGACTAAAAGACTTTTACACCGACTCTGATGGATATTCAGAACCTAACCCTAGATTCTATCGCAAAGGCGAAAAACGCTTAAAGTTTCATCAACGTAGAGTTTCCCGAAAAAAGAAAGGCTCTACTAACCGAAAGAAAGCTATTAATAGGCTAGGCAGGACACACCTCAAAATAAGTAGGCAGCGTGAAGAACATGCCAAGATACTGGCGCGTTGCGTAATCCGGTCTAACGACCTGGTCGCCTACGAAGATTTGAGAGTTAAAAATTTAGTTAAAAACCATTGCCTTGCCAAATCTATTAATGATGCAGGTTGGTACAAGTTTCGGGAATGGCTAGAGCACTTTGGCACTAAGTTTGGTCGGATAACTGTTGCAGTAAATCCTGCTTATACTAGCCAAAACTGCTCTAGTTGCGGAGAAGTGGTCAAGAAGTCATTATCCACTCGAACCCATGTTTGCAAGTGTGGATGTCAGTTAGACCGTGATCACAATGCCGCCATAAACATCTTAACGAGAGCCTTAGGTACGGTGGGGCACACCGGAACTTATCAAAACGCTCGGGGAGACTCGACCTCTACTCTGCTTGGTTCCGACCTGGTTGAGCAAGTTGGCTCGCTGAACCGAGAATCCCCTGGCATAAGCGCCATGGGGAGTGTCAAGTTGGTGTACATATCGTTTGTGCAGAAATGACGGAAGAGTTTCTCTCTTTTACTAAGCAAAGAGGGAATGATTTGAGTACACCATCCCCAGTCTATAATTTTCCTGGTCTTAAACCTGGAGATCAATGGTGTTTGTGTCTCAGTCGTTGGAAGGAGGCGCTGGATGCTGGGGTTGCGCCACCAGTGATTTTGTCAGCAACCCATGAAGCAGCCCTTGATTACATTCCTTTGGAGGTATTTAAGGAACACGCTGTTATGAACGGCTAATCGTTGATATAGCCGTTTTCAATTAGGTAAGGTATACATGTTTTTAGGGAGCAGGGAGTAGGGAGTAGGGAGCAGAGAATAGTTAGGTAGGGTGCGTTAGGGACGGGCGAGCTCTCATTTTCTCGGTAGCCAGTGTTAGGAAAGTCCGTCCCGTAACGCACCAATGGGTCAAACAGCTTTTAGGAGATGCACCCAATTGAAAGTCTTGGGAAAAGCCCATCTAAGCTGACTGCTGAACGCTGATTGCTGTCAGCTTATTTAATGGGCACTTAAGGAAATCAAAAGATAGAACAGTAACAAGGATATCTGTTTTCCCCCCTTACTAACTCTAAATTTTGATGAGAAAAAAACTCTTAGTGACAGGAGCTAGCGGTTTCCTTGGATGGAACCTTTGCCAGCTCGCTAAAGAAAAATGGGATATTTATGGAACGTATTTTACCCAGAAAATAGATATTCCGGGAATAAGCCTAGTAAAGGCTGACTTGAGGGAATTCCAAGACATGAAGCATCTGTTTGCTGAGATTCAGCCAGCAGGAGTAATTCATACCGCAGCTCAATCTAAACCTAATTTTTGTCAGACCCATCGAGAGGAATCATACTCGATTAATGTTACAGCTTCTATCAATATTGCTCGACTAAGTGCAGATTATGATATCCCTTGCGTGTTTACCTCTACTGACTTGGTCTTCGATGGTTTAAATCCTCCTTATCTAGAAACTGATCCGGTATCGCCCATCAGCTATTACGGTGAGCAAAAAGTTATGGCAGAAGAAGGGATGCGATCGCATTATCCTAAAGTCGCGATTTGCCGCATGCCCTTAATGTTTGGCATCACTCCCCCTACTGCCAGTAGCTTTATCCAACCCTTCCTCAAAATCCTGAGAGAAGGGCGACCATTGAGCTTATTTACCGATGAAATTAGAACCCCTGTCAGTGGCACAACAGCAGCCAAGGGACTGTTATTAGCGCTAGAGAAAGTCCAAGGTCTAGTTAATCTGGGGGGAAAAGAAAGGATCTCCCGCTATGAATTTGGTTGTCTGATGGCTGAGGTATTTGAGCTTTCCCAAGATAACTTGGGACGCTGTCTACAAAAGGATGTACCGATGGCTGCCCCTAGATCTCCGGATACGTCATTGGATAGTTCATTAGCATTTAGTTTGGGGTATCAACCGTTATCAGTGCGGGAGGAATTGGAAGGGTTACGGGGGAAAGTCGGAAAATTCTAGCATTTATATTTGAGTTGTGAACAGAATCCCTTAGGTCAAGGCAAGAGGCAAGAGGCAAGAGGCAAGAGTTAATCAAATATATAACGCTACACCCAAGGCAAAAAGTGTGTTTAGGACCTAGATACAAACGCGCTTATTTAGCGTTCTGAATCAGATGTAAACCTGTATGGTCTTTTTTGATTGGACAATTAAACTTCCGATCTCTTGCCCCTCTTGCCTTTTGCCTGTTGCCTTTTGCCTTTTTCGGTCAGAAGACGTGATTTCCCTACCGTTAGTGCGGTAGTTACCACGAAACAAAACAAATCTCCCACAAGTCAATAGTCCTAAGTGAAGAGGCAAACACCAGCAATTGGTCTTGATACTGCTGCTAACTTCTCTACCTTGGCCTATCGGTACACCTTCAACTAAAAAAGGGAATCAGATGAAAAACTTGCGTGCAATCACCCCATCCTCTTATATTATTGCTGCCTGTGCATTAACCGGAATTTTATCCTTTAGTGCAGTAACTAGCCAAGCTGGTCAAAGTAAGTTCTTACCATCAGGTAACTCTACCGCAACCGCTCAGGTTGAATCAGTAGACAATCAAGACCTACTGGCAGCAGTACCGATTCCCAGCAGTGAATTACCACCAGCCCTAGAAAAGAATACCGTATTTCGTGCGATCGCAAATGGTGGTTTCTTTGGTCAAACCGTTGAAACCCGTCTGCTCAACAATGGACAAGTGATTCAGCAGTACATACGGATCAATGGGAATAGCACTCCCACCGAGATTGCTCGCATTTCCCGTCAAGATGTCAAAGGCTTTGAAGAGTTTCTCAACAAAGACGTAGACTTTGGTCAGTTTGATCAGCTCAGTTACCCTGCTCCTATTGGTGCTGCTGATTACATCAGTGTTACTCTGAGCAGCAATGCTGGTACCACACGTTATGCCGATATTGGTCATAACCAGCTCCCGGAAGCTTTGCAGCAAGTGATTCAGAATTGGGAGACTATTGTGAGTAGTAAATGAGCGGTCAGTGGTCAGCGGTCAGTGGTCAGCTGTGGCACAGGCTTCCAGCCTGTGACCTAACCCCTCAAGTAGGGTGGAACAGGCTTCCAGCCTGTGACCTAACCCATAAGCTGATAACTGATCACTGATAACTGAAAGCTGAAAGCTAATTACTCCCTACTCCCTATTCTCCTCAGATTCTTCATCTATATCCTGCCCAATATCAAATACAATGATAAATTTCCCATCAGGCATTAACCGCTTCAGAGCCTCCATGTGACCTTCCGCATCCGAACGGTTGCGGAAACGACCAACAACTACTCTTTGCATCTTGGGCAATAGCCGAACTACCGCCCATGGATATAGGCGTTGAGAGTACGTCATAATAATAAGTTATCTCCTTAACTGGGGGACGAGAGCCAGCCTTCCGTGTGACTTCTGTAGGCTGGCTCTTACCGTGGAACGTTTCTTGATGCAATAGCGAGTGGGGGAAACCCCCAAGACCGCGCTGCATCGCTTTAGCGCCCACGGTAATTTCATTATAGCACAAATAATCTTATATTATAACATATTTTGAAAATTTTTGTAACAAACTTGTGAGGGAGTCGGGAGTCGGGAATCGGGAGTCGGGAGTAGTGGAGTCGGGAAAAATCCTGTTTCCCCAACCATTAATTAATTAATTTTGTAAGTGACTATGTGTGATGGTAGCTAGCCGCTGCGTGGACTCAAGCTACCTTAAGGGATTCTTAGGACAGGCCAAACAATGCTCCTTTGGAGCCGCTACGCGATGAAGCGTCGGCTTTGCGATCGCGTAGCGTGACCAAAGGTCAATCGCATTTCCCTACCACACCCTAAACTCTTCCGTTTCTTCCCGATTCCCGATTCCCGACTCCCGACTCCCTAAAGTTGCCAATTTTTTCTTTATCCCTTATAATAGTATTATAGGAAGAGTTAAAAATTAAGTCCACTAATGAACAAGTGCGTTGGAACTACTGAAGCGGCATCTCTATTAGGAATTTCTTCTCGACGATTGCGCCAACTCCTAGAGAAGGGTCGCGTCCGGGGTGCTTATAAAACTGGGAAATTCTGGATTATTCCTCTGTTCAACCATTTGCCACAAATTACCAAAGGGTCTCGTGGACCAAAAGGGAAATGGCGCACTAGTCGTCCTCCCGCTTTAGCCAAGATTAATGTCAATCGCAATCACATTGGCTCGAATATCAAGAAAAGCCCTCAAGACCGGAAGCCAGTGATTTCAGTAAAACGCAGTGGTACCAATCTCTACGGCAACGAAGTGGAAATCCTTGGTCCATGTAAGATTGTCTATAATCCCGATAATCCACTCGATTGTGGTGCTCGTTTGTGGATCGAAACCTTTAGTGATATTCACTTTATTGGTGGGAGTTTTCCGGCGAGTCGGTGAGGGGGTCAAGGGTTTTGGGACTATTTTGGGTAACTACGGGTTTTGTGAATACTTAATGTCGCTCACATGCCAAGGATTGCACGATAAGTTGAGGTACAGAGGGTAATCACCAAAGGTCAACCAACAGGCGTGTTTTCAATCGGTATTCTGCACTTCAAACGAATCAATGACTCTGGTGTAGGGAAAGTGGTAACGGTTTTAGTAGACTTGCTCTTCTTAATCTCTGTATGGATGAGGTTCCCATCCTGGTCATACTTCTGAGTTACCACATCTAAAGGAGTGGTCACACTGGTTACCATCTTCTCATTCTCAAGCAAATCTTTAGCTACCAAGATCGCCCGATGACCTAACAGCTATCTTGGCAGCTAAATGAGTATTTTAAATGAGATTAACCCCTTCAATAGCAAGGGATTCAATAAACTAAAAATACATTTTTAAGCACCTACACAGAATTAATTACCTACTCGCAATCTCTGTAACCCTTACATTGTAAATCTTTGAGTTTTATGAAATGTGTAATGTAAGCATTCAGCCATCAGCGGTCAGCCGTCAGCCCTGAGCCATTACCGTAGCGTGAGCCTTGGCCCAAAGCTAATAGCTGATAGCTGATACGCGACACGCTGATAGCTGATACGCGACACGCTGATAGCTGATACGCGACACGCTGATACGCGACACGCTGATAGCTGAATCCTTACTGTGTAATTAATTTTGTGCACCTGCTTATTAAAATTGCATTTTTAAATTACTTAAAGCCTTACTTATTAAGCGCTATAGCGATTATTTTATACTAAATTTATCATAAGCACCTACACAAAATTAATTACCTACTCTGAATCTCTGTAACCCTTACATTGTAAGGCTTTGAGTTTTGAAAAATGTGCAATTAATTTTGTGCACCTGCTTAGCCACACTAGGAGAGCAAAAAAAATTACCCTTTCAGGAACGCCATAAAAGGTACCCTCAAGGGTACTTTCAAACCTGAATCATGTCGTATAGTCTATAAATGTGGCCTAAATAACGCACACAAAAACATCTAAATGCTAAATGCTATTAATGGCATTTAGGATGTCTGCCATATATATAATTAGGTCTCTATGCAATAGGTTGTAATCCTTTTAGTTAGTTCATTCGCAAGATATTTTTTTAAACATGACTACACCAGTAATCGACCAGATTTACGCACAACTTAGTGAACTGTTCGGGAGCGGCATTACTGAACGATTTTGTATGATGATTCCAGGGACAAGTCTTGATCCATCAAGATTCTCATGGAACACAAATGGTGTAAAACCAGCGATAGTGAGGGCGGCTGAATCTGAACTGGTCAATCAGATGTTTTATCCTGTTCAAGTCACAGGGAGTTCCAACGGTCACCATCTCGGCTATCAGTATTTACAGGCATTAAGCGTTTTGGTTCCCCGTTTTGATGAGGAACTAATGAAAACAAAGGCCGAACTCAGAAACTTCCTCAGCTCTCAACCAGACTACCGATTAAAGGGTAAAGACTATGGAGGCAGTGTTATTGAACTGTATTCCGAATTATTTGCAAAATGGGTTGCAAAGAAACAGGAATGGGAAAAACTACAGCAAGACACAAAGGATCGGCTACGTGAAGAATACAAAGACAACGAAACGGGGAAAATCAACGAAAAGGCAGCCAATGAAGCATTCTTCGAGTGGTATGAACAAAGTGCTGAAGGTCACATGGCTGAGCTAAATGCAACAATGGGAGATGTACTTGGATTCTTCAGTCCGGAAGACATGAATGCAATTCTCGGTGTTCTTGAAGCGGGACCTGGTGGCTCAATTCAAGAAGCACGACAGAACCTTCTGAATATTAGAGAGCTTTTACCTGATGGTGGGTACGCTTATCCCGTTGAGCTAACTCCCTCAGACTGGTTTATAGATCTAACAAGTGACATAAATCCAGAAGATTTACTGGAATCACCCAAATACATCATAAGTAAACTGTCGAACAGACGAAAAGTTTTAAATGCTGCCATAAGCCAAGTTAATGCGCTTATAAAACGAAAGGTAAGCGACGAAAAATTAAAGGAAGCAAACGATGCATTGGTAGAAGCTGAAAAAGCATATAGCCAAGCACAAACTGACCTGACCGGACAGTTTTCTGATAACGCTGTACTTGCATTCAATATCTATATGGAATCCGGTGGAAGTGGTGAAGAAACAAAGGAACTGGAAGAAATCAATAACATAAAGAATACTCTTGATAAAGATGGTGATCATCAATCATCAACCATCTCCAAAGAAGATCTTGAAGAATTAAAAAAGGGACAAAAAGACCTTGACGAAAAGCAACAGGCACTCACAAATTCTGCTCTGGATGTAGCAACAAAAGGTGTTAATTATCTTAATCTTCAAGCCGGAGATTTCGGTAATCTGGAACCTCTGCTTTATCGGATCACAGCATTACTGAATGAAGTTCAAGAACTGGAGCAAAATTTAAAGCAAGCAGCCAAAAAAGCTGATGAAAAAAAAGACGAAACACCGCTACCTACTGTAGGAGAGAGATTAGAACATAAATCCAATAAATCGGAAGGCTCAGACCGTTTTATGGATCTGACAATGTATGTCACCTCTGAAGCAATGGATCATACCACTACCCTCCAAACAAGTTTCGAGCAAACCGATTGGCACGTTAGCTTGTTTTTTGGAAGCGCCGGGGGACACAAAGAAAAGTCAACGCTTCATAGCACTGACAAATTCACAGAGATCAGTACAGCAATAGAGATCGGAATGAAAGTTGCAAAAGTTAACATTGAACGCAACTGGTTTGAACCTGGTATTTTCAATCTGACCTCTACAATGGATCGCCTGTCCAACCAAAAGGTTACTTTCGGATTTAACGAACTCGAAAACGCACGTAAGCTTGCAAAAGAAAAACCTGAAGAAGCTCAACAAGCTCTTAATGATGCACTTGAGAACGCTAGGAAAACTTTAATCCCTTGCTTCCCAAGTTCTTTTTTAGTGGCAAAAGACATTACTATCCGTTTCAAAGCAAATGAGAACAGTCTCAGTGCAATTCATTCAATGCTTGACAGCAAATCCTCAATAGGTGGAGGGTTCCTGTGTTTTAGCGCTTCACACTCTGAAGCATCTCATTCTGATGATAAAAGGGTGAGTTCATCCATTAAGGAGAAAGTGGTGACAATCAATATTCGAGTCCCACAAATAATTGGATGGTTCCTCCAATTTGCTCCTGAAGACCAGAGTAAACCGATTTCTGCCGACACATCAGAGACAAACACAAAATCAATTAAAGAGTATGTGAAAACCCTTGCAGAATTACAACAGTCTAACGCTCCAGCTTCTCCAACTCTACGAAGAAGCCCTATGATGAATCTCATGGTGACAGGTGCTGATGTTGATCGAGACCACCCATATTACGATCCAGCAGACGATTCAGATTCAGATTCAAACTATCAAGGCTATGATCCTAATAAAGATCCAAACCCTTCCCCAGACGATTTAGGTGCCATTACGGCAACAGGTAATGTATCAAATGATCTTAATTTTTGGCTGGATAATAAATATTATAAACGACACCAACCTACAGCTCACGTAACAAATAACTCAAAAATAGTATTTATTTGGGAAAACGCTTACTACAACCCCGCCAGAAATGACAAAGATCTTAATTTATTCAGTATCAGGGCAAATCTCCACTACAACATTGCAACAAAAGTAACAACAATGGGCGCGTTATGGATAGATCAACATCCTAACGTACAGCTTCATCCGGCAATGAGCGGTGGGTTATATAAGTATATGAACAACATAGCCCAATCTCTGATATGAATATACCCTAATTTACCTTAAAAACGTCGAATGACCTCTCATTCGGCGTTTTTATTGTCTGCAAAAAATCGATAAATCCTAGTGCTATTTTTCAATATGTTTAACGCACTAGTAAAGAGCCATAAAAATGTTAATAAAGTCCGTGGCGATAAGTATAGAATGGCTTTGGGATTCCATTAAAATACACTGACAGGATACAGGAGACAGGATTAACATTGACAGATTACGAGACTACGGGGGTGACAAGGAAAGCACAAAGTAGATGGATAAGACTTGCAGCCTTCAACCCTCGCTGATAATTGGCCCATTTCTGGCGACTTAATTTCATTAATGCCTGAGTTTAAGAGCTAATTTGTAAAGTAAATATTAAGAAGCCTGAAAACCTTGCTATGATTGTCTTTTGGGTATTAAATAGTTCAATTGTTCTAGTTTAGCCCAAGCCTTATCCTACAAGGATTACAGCGAGTTTACAAATCAGCTCTAAAGCGCGAATAATTGCAAAGACTCAAACCATGTTTGCCCATGTAAGCCAATATAAAAATTGGGCGTTGCTGATTCTGGATATGTCAGAGGATTTACACTTGAGGATTTAGCCACATATTTGGGATAGTTATATCTCCAATTTTGTCCTCGATAAATCCCTCCAATTTCACCCTCTGTTACTTCTAGTAGAGAGGGTTGAACGTCGTAACTTAGACCACGATACCTAAGTTTCATATCTCCTCCGATTGTTAAGTTTGTCAAACTTATATTAAATTTTAAAAAACACTTATGGATTTAAGGCTATTTTTCTGTTAAATCCTGGTTATATTTTTTTAACCTTATAATTCCGATAAAAATATGACTGAAACCGTTGCTTGATCAGGGTTCCATTTAAATAACTATACATAAACAAATAAAATTTTTTATTAATAAATTTACTAATAGTTTCTATGCCCTTACTTGGGAGCACTCCCAAGGGATGCTCCTTTGGAGCCGTTACGGGATGGCATGACCGACCATAGCTCAACTCTTCCGCTTGTTCAGAAGTTGTGGACGGGGATTAACAAATGCGATTGACCTGCATGTCACGCTACGCGATGCTCCTTTGGAGCCGCTACGCGAACGCATTTTCCAACAGCTATAGCGATCGCATTTCCATATCATATGCGATTGACCTTTGGTCACGCTACGCGATGAAGCGAAGCTTCCGCGCTTATGCGATCGCATTCCCGATTCCCAATTTTCCAACTATTCCGATATTGACGCAGTCGCTAATATTGGAAACCACAGCACTTGATTTGCTCTCCACCCTCTCCACACTTACCACACTTTAGCTACTTTCATCCCTATTTAAAAAAAGTTGCCAATTTTCTTTTTATCTATTAAAATAGGATTATAGGAAGAGTTAAAAACACTCCATGAACAAGTGCGTTGGAACTACTGAAGCGGCATCTCTATTAGGAATTTCTTCTCGACGATTGCGCCAACTCCTAGAGAAGGGTCGCGTTCGCGGTGCTTATAAAACTGGGAAATTCTGGATTATTCCTCTGTTCAACCATTTGCCACAAATTACCAAAGGGTCTCGTGGACCAAAAGGAAAATGGCGCACTAGTCGTCCTCCCGCTTTAGCCAAGATTAATGTCAATCGCAATCACATTGGCTCGAATATCAAGAAAAGCCCCAAAGACCGGAAGCCAGTAATTTCAGTAAAACGCAGTGGTACCAATCTCTACGGCAACGAAGTGGAAATCCTTGGTCCATGTAAGATTGTTTATAACCCAGATAATCCCCTCGATTGTGGCGCTCGTTTGTGGATTGAAACCTTTAGTGATATTCACTTTATTGGTGGAAGTTTTCCGGCTAGTCCCTGAATCGGGAATCGGGAATCGGGAATCGGGAATCGGGAACAGGGAAAAAGAGCTGATTGCTAGAGCGATTAGAATGGTTCAATAAGCACCCAAGAATCGCTTATCGCTGACAACCATGAGTTCTCAACCACCCTCCAAACCACCAAAAACCATACTTAGTCAGCTAACTCAGGTAGTACAGACCATTCATGCGAAGGTCAATCTTCAAGCAGTAGCACTAAAGCCTAATGCTAGAGTGCCGGAACTTTGGGTGCAAGACGCTAATACCAACAAATCCGATGTCTATCCCCTGGTTGGGGACCGTTACGTACTCGGGCGCAGTTCCAAATCCTGTGACATAATCGTTCGCAACCCAGTAGTCAGTCAAGTTCATCTCTCCCTAGAACGGTATGGTAGGCGTGGGCGTAGGTTTATCATAAAAGACCAAAACTCTACCAATGGTATCTATCGTGGCAGACGCCGACTTTCCTCCTTGCTTCTGTATCACGGAGACACCCTTACCATCGGACCACCAGAACTAGCTGCATCAGTTGAGCTACAGTACGTCTATCCTCCCCCCTGGTATATCCAAGGAATTCGTTACTTTCTCTATGGCATCGGTGGCTTAATTGCCTTAGTGGTATTACTAATTGGATTTCAAACCCTGAGAGCACCATCAGTCAGGCCATTGCCCGAGGGAGTTACAGGTCCTGTGATTGTTTACTCTCGTGACCAAATTCCCCTACGGCAACCCCGGACCGATGCTCACCGAGAACTGAGGAGGTTATCGGATTTTTCCCCATATTTGCCCAAAGCAGTGATTGCTTCAGAAGACAGCCGCTTTTACTGGCACTTTGGAGTAGACCCCTATGGGATTATGCGAGCTGTGGTGCGGAATCTTCAAGGGGGAGGCATTCGCGAAGGTGCTAGTACCATAACTCAGCAGGTAGCACGAAGCCTATTTCCGGAGTATGTCGGTCGAGCCAATACCGCAGACCGGAAAGTGCGGGAAGCAATTATTGCCCTGAAGTTAGAGACAGTTTACAGTAAGGACGCGATCTTAAAGGCTTACTTAAACCGAGTTTACTTGGGTATAGAAGCATTTGGTTTTGAAGATGCTGCTCAATTTTATTTCGACAAATCAGCAGCTAATCTGAATATCCAAGAAGCCGCAACTCTGGTAGCAAGTTTACCAGCACCCAATAGCTATAACCCGATCCAGAATTATGATACGTCATTACAATTACGGAATCGGGTGATTGACCGGATGCACGCTTTGGGAATGATTAGTCGAGAAGAGGCTAATCGAGCTAGGCGATCGCGGATTGAAGTTAGCCCGAAAGCCCGACAAATTCTTTCTAGCACCAAGGCACCCTATTTCTATAACTACGTTTTCCAGCAATTGAGGAGGTTACTGGGCAAAGAGTTGGCTAAGGAAGGTAATTTTATTGTAGAAACTACTGTAGATACCGAGTCTCAGGCCAAAGCTGAAGCAGCTCTACGGGACTATGTCAAAAATACTGGTAGCCGCTTAGGATTTTCCCAGGGAGCGATCGCAAGCCTGAATACCAGTAATGGCGAGATTCTAGCCATGGTTGGAGGTGCCGATTACCAAAAAAGCCAGTTTAATCGGGTTATCCAAGCCAAGCGTCAACCAGGCTCAACCTTTAAACTCTTTGCCTATGCTGCTGCCTTAGAAAAAGGGATTTTACCAAGCAAAACCTACTCCTGCTCTGGGATTAAACGGATTAGACGTTGTGAGCGGTCTGGAGATGCTACTAATATTGATATGTATGCTGGTCTGGCTCAATCGGAAAATGCAGTAGCGATCAGAGTAGCTCAAGATGCTGGTTTAGATAGAGTAGTACGGCTGGCGCAACGGTTGGGTATTAGCTCAAAACTCGAGCCTGTGTTTGGTTTAGCCTTAGGTCAAAGTGAGGTTACTCTGTTAGAAATGACTGGAGCCTATGGTGCGATCGCAAATCAAGGTCTGTGGTATCGTCCCCATGGTATTGTCAGAATTCTCGACAGTAGTGATTGCACCGATAACCAAGACTACCAAACCTGTCGAGTAATCTACAACTTCGCTGATCAGCCAACTATCAACAAGCAAGCGGTTTCACCAGCGGTAGCCAACACCATGACAGAAATGCTTCAGGGTGTAGTCACTAGTGGCACCGGTCGCAGTGCTCGGATTGGTCAAGGAGAAGGGGGAAAAACCGGTACTACTGATAAAAATGTAGACTTGTGGTTTATCGGTTTTATTCCCAAGCATCAGATCGTTACAGGGATTTGGTTAGGTAATGATAATAATTCTCCTACTAGTGGCAGTAGTAGCCAAGCTGCCCAGTTGTGGGGGATGTATATGGGTCAGGTGGTAGAGAAACAGAGTTGATACCGAAATTGGTTGGATGGGGAGATGGGGAGATGGGGAGATTGGGAGAAGAGAAAGTTGTTGCTTTGACCGCAACTTGGTATCAAAGGTGATCAATCCAAAAGCTGATCAGGATTGATTCCCATTTGTTTGAGTCGAGACTTCAAAGCTTCAAGCTCTTGTTGAGCTTGATTAGCAGCTTGTTGAGCTTGAGTAGCCCGTTGCTCAGCCTGTTGAGTTCTCTCATTTTCGGAGGGATACCGTCTAGCATTTTGGTCGTACCAATACAACCACTCCCTAGTCCAATCAAGATAAGTTCCTTCTGCTGTGCCTATGCCCAAACCAATTTCCGGCATCCAGACCGGATTCCCTGGTTGACGCACATACACTCCATCTACCAAGCGATGCACTTCAAAGCTATCCCCTTTTCGAGGTTGAAAGTTATCGCTATCATAAATAACGTAATATAATAACCCTAAGTCAGCATAGTCTAATTTTTTCTGGTCATACTCGCCGTTATAGGTTTGAGAGACAATCTCGATCGCGAGAATTGGCACAACACCATTTTCTTCCCACAACACATAACTTAAACGTCCCTGACGACCCTTAGGGCGAGTTTTCCATCTCTGTACTCCTAAACTCAGGAATCCATCAGGCACTATGGCTGACTGTTTGGGATTGTAATAGTATCCCATATCTATACCAAAAAACCAATCCCTGCGCTCTGACCAGATTATCGATAAAATCGATTTCAATAAGTGAGGGATGGTATCTTGCAGTTCATTATCCACAGGGGTTTCATCAGAAGAGGGTAATTCTTCTGAACTCGGAAGGTATTGTAACGGGTCATAGTTTAACATGGTTCCATTGGCTAGACCTGACTGGTGACATGTTAGCAGTTTCACGAAGTACCATTATCTTGGCCATAAATAAGATTAGGTTGATTGGCAGTTCTATAGTATTTTGGGGAAAAGCCAATTTTGCTTTGTTGTCAGGTTTTTTATGAAACAGCTCCTCAACCAACTACACAACCAACGCAAATACATAAAATCCCTAATTATCCCTCTTTTAGCTATCTTGTTAGCAAGCGGAATAATTGCAGCACCAGCCAATGCCATCAATGTCTATCAAATGCCTAACATTAGCGCTGGAGAACCGACTTGGGTAATTGACAAGTCAGAGGTTCTGTCTCGCTTTACAGAAGGCAAGTTGACTCAATCCTTAGAGGATTTAGCGAAAGCAACGGGCAATCAAGTTAGACTGGTCACTGTCCATGGCCTAGATTATGGTGAAACAGCAGCAACTTTTGCCCAAGGGTTGTTTGAAAAATGGTATAATACTCCAGAAGACCAAGCTAATCAAACCTTGATAGTGCTCGATACTGTCACCAATAACAGTGCTATCGTTACTGGCAATGCCGTTAAGGAAATTATGTCCGATGACATTGCTGAAAGTGTGGCTTCTGAAACCCTACAGGTGCCGCTGCGGGATGGTAACAAGTATAATCAGGGTTTCTTAGATGTAAGCGATCGCATAGTAGCTGTTTTATCTGGCGAACCTGATCCCGGTCCTCCTGTAGTTGAAGAAGAAATCAACATTGCTGGCAACTTTAAGAGTGCAGAAGAAACTCAAGAGAGCAATGCTACCCTTTGGGTTGTAGTGATCTTGGTTGTTGCTACAGTTGTGCCGATGGTTACCTACTTTTTCTACCAAGGTTTTTCCTAAAGTATCAGGTAAGCGAACAGCGAGTTTTTTTTAAAACTCATAAATTGGTTAAATTGGTAATGGGCAATGATTTAGATGTTTGCCTATTACCATTAAATCTTTTGTTGATGACTTCGTAGTAGTTGAATTCTGTAATTAAGTATTGTCCGTGGAAGAGGACAAGGGAAATGCTAACCAGATCCAGAAATAGAGTAGCAGGAAAATAATGGGCATAGCAATCGAAAGGGCGACCGTTACAATCCGTACAGCCAGAACTGAAATCCTAAACCGTTGAGCAATGGCTCCACAAACCCCTGCAATTACCTTATGGCGTCTGCTCCTCGTAAACCGGTTTCTTGTGCTCCCTGAAATCTGATCTTCTGACTTTTTAAAACGCTTTACTAAGGTAATCACCAATCCCACAGTACCCACAAATGCGGAGGGAATTGTAAAGATGGCAAACCCATAAGCAAAAGTCATGAACGAAATAATATTCCCAAGCCAAGGCTGTTGCGGACAAGTAAATGACATTGTTCCCATTCCAACAGATTCACAGCCAAAGAACAGTGCCAATTGGACTCCGCCAAAAGTGAGCAAAAGTGGTAGAATACCGTAGAGAATACAACCTGCGATCAGATCCGTGTGTTGCGAAAGTGTAACAGAACGACGGACAGGAATGGCAGCTAGTGCTGGTCCAATGAAAAATAACAACAGGAGTAAAGGAAGGTAAATCATGCCAGAGTTAATGGCATGCTAAAACCACAGCCTTAGAGCCCTTGGTGTTAGCACCCTTGGTGAAGAACTACTCCTATGCTAGCCCAATCTCTCCCAGATCGGGAAAGATGTGAAGCTCCTGTGGGGTTAATAGTCTCAAAGAGATGATATATATCTCATCACTTCTGGAGTCGCATCAAACCATTCCCCAGAAATCCTAAGATGTTGGAACTTTCTGTGAAATTCTGTTTCCATCTTAGCACTTCCTGGGATAATTTTTATTAGTTCTAAAGTGGTTACACTCTTAGTTTCAAGCCCTCTAATCTTACCATTGGGGTTAGTAGTGTAACCAATCCGAATCGCATTGCGTCCCTTGTCTAAGATAAAGAAAAGCCTAGCTGGATTGTCTTCGTCAGAGCTGGATAGGCAGCTTTGTACTAAAGTCCCTGTGGCTTTGTGCAACCGAATAAAGGTTTGAGCGTCACTAGCGTATTCTGGAAGCTTAGAACGCTCTACGGCCATGGTCATATAACGCAATGCGGCGGCGTGTCTTCCCTCCGACGCTTCATCCACAGCCAGAGCTAGCAAGTCATAGGGTGAGCATTGGCGAAAATTACTCATTCATTATTGTTGTAGTTCGGCTTAGCAATACCTGATTTGTCTGCTACGAAGTCGTTATATTACCACACTCCATGACCTTGTGTCAAGCCACATCTGGGAAATCTGATCTGTGCCAGGGCAAACGCATCTAAATTCTAGAAGCCTTACTCAGAAGATATTTGAAAATTCATAAGCATAAATACTTATCCTATGAATCTCATATCCACTAGGCATTTCAAAATAAGATGCGTTTACCCTGTGATCTGTGCTTTGTGCAAAAGGCGCGTTTATTCAAAATACTCGTGCATCTCCTAATTAATCCGGAAGCTGAAAATTAATTTCCCGTTTGGTAAAGGGCAAATCTTGATTAATAGCCTCAATTTCCTCAAGTTCCATTAAGTTAACCTCATCGATATAGTTTTGAAAAATCCGGTCAAAGCGTTTATCATAGAATCGATGAACACTATAGTTAGCAGTTGCTGGGAATCCACGACGCTTCTTGTGACGCCCACCAGCACCAGGGTCAAACATGGTGATGCCCTGGCCGATTGCCCACTCAATCGGTGCATAGTAACAGGCTTCAAAATGTAGGCAGTCAAATTCTTCAAAACAGCCCCAATAACGACCATACAAATGATTGCCCTTATTGATACAAAAGGACATTCCCACTGGTTTTTGGTCATCCTCCTCCTGGTAAGCAGCAATTAGTACCACTCGCTGACGGTAGTTAGGATACAATTGCTTAAAAAATTGGCGCGTGAGATATTTGCTACCCCACATAAATTTATCGCAGGTGCTGCTGTAGAAGCTGTAGATTAAGGGAAACAAGGATTTTTCAATGTCATTCCCCGTTAATATTTTCAGGGTTAGACCTGCTTTGGCTACAGCCTTACGTTCTCGTTTAATATTGCGGCGTTGATTGGCATTAAAGACCTTTAGGTAATCCTCAAAACTACTAAAGCCTTGGTTTTGCCAAATATAGCTGTGATGTAGCCAGCCCTTAAAACCATTGCGTTCAATTACTGGTCGCCAATCGGGGTCAACAAAGAGGAAGTGACAACCAGACAGATGATTGCGATCGCAAAAATGATCGATAGCACTTACCATGATCTGTGTCAGCTGATCTTCATCTTCTCCTGGTGCCATTAAAAACCGATAGCCTACCGCTGGGGTAAATGGTGTCATACCCAACAACTTTGGATAGTAGGAAATGCCCAAGCGGTAGGACAAATCCGCCCACTGTTGGTCAAAGACAAACTCTCCGTAACTGTGACCTTTGACATACATAGGTGCAGCAGCGATCAGCTGTCTATCTCGCCAGACCGTTAGGTGATTGGGCAACCAACCGGTTTTAGCAGTAGCACTACCAGATGTTTCAATATTATTCAACCACTCCCACTCCAAAAAAGGGGTTTTTAGGGGTTGGGCAAGGTCATCCCAAGGGGATTGGGGAATATCTGCCATGCGGTTGACCCAGATAACGGAATAGTCAAGCTTGGGTTGTTGAACCATTGGGGTAATCTAGGATTAGGGGAACTTGAGATTTGGAAAATCTAAAGTCTGAAGTCTGAAACAATTCCTGGGATCAATTACTGAAAAACTGGAATGTTTGTTACCGATACTTTTTAGCTACCAGAATCTACCAAAGGCTAATTCTGGCTCACTAATGCAAGCTGTTCACGAAGTGTCGGCTTTGCCGAATCACTCAGCCAGGGGGTATCTCCCAAAGCTCGTAGAAATATTCCACGAGCGCCGTTGATATCTCGATCCATTGTTCGACCATCAACTTTTGATTTAATAATTTTGCTTCCGCCTATATTGACCAGTTCTCCTGTCCAGCTGACAGTTTTACTGGTATAAGCTTCACAAACGTCTACGACGATTTTTCCAGTCTCTTGAGCTTTGTGTTTCAGAAACTCTTTGAATCGATAGTGAGCAAAGTTGAGCATGTTCCGGACAGTCTTAGATCTTATTCTCCTATTCCCTTTTTTAGACATTTGAGCTGTTTCAAAAGTTGGGAGTAAAATAACATCAAAGTTGTCAACCAGAAATCTAGCCGTCTTATGATGAAGCTCGTTTATTAGATTCTGGATTTTGATTACCATCCGTCGGGCAGCTTTCCTCATTCGGCGTTTCTGTCCACCCTTAGATTTACTAATCCTAGACATCAAATTATCTAAGTGCTGACATAATCGCTGAATCCGAGAAAAATCTCCATCTCCAATCTTTCCTACAGATGTTTCACTAAAGAAAGTGATAAAAGTCCTAACTCCAGGGTCTAAAGCAACTACTCTGCCTTGGTTTTCGGTTTTATTTTTAGTTACTTTATAGGGAACAACTAGATAATAGTTCCCATTGTTACTGGTTAGTCGGCAATCGCAAATATCATCAGGAAGACCTTCAGTATAAGTTATCTTTCCCAGTTTTGTATGATATATTCCCGCAACGGAAACTGCTGATTTTGGGATATAGCAAGACTGAATGGGGTTTTTGCGAGACCTGAACCTTACTCTGTTTATTTGTGAGGTCTTTTTGTATTTCTTTTTGGCCTCCCGAACAGCAGTGCAAGCATCCTTAATCGCTATAGATTTAATTTGATAAGGTACTACTTTACACCACTCAGGGAGGTCGTTTAATATGTCGGTTTTGATAGCTTTCCAGTTAGCTTTTACAATGCCTACCTGGAGTATTTTGATGGTTTTATTGAACACATAACGGGACACTCCAAACCATTGGCGAACAAGCGTACGCTGTTCAGGGTTTAGGAACAGTCGCATCTTCTTTGATTTTCTTCCCATATTTTCTGAGTCCGTGGACACGGCATGAGAAGACATGAATGATGGAGAGAAGATCTGCGGTAAGCTCGGATTCTGGACAACTTTCAGGTTGGTCGAGAACCAGGATTTTTCCACCGTTGAGACCGACCAAGTACTCAATGAGTTCAAATCCGAATCGGGTGAGTCTGTCTCTACAGGTAACAACAATCGTGAGCTTATCTCCGCGCACGACTCGCTCCAATATGGTTTTAAGTCCTTTCCTCTTGTAGTTGAGTCCTGAACCAATTTCTTTGACGATTTCTGCTTCCGGGAAGAGGGAGTGGAGGTAGGCGACTTGCCTAGCAAGGTCGTCTCTTTGTTTGGTACTACTGACTCGGCAATAGCACACTGTGAATTGACGAAGTCTATTATGTTCTGTATGTCTTGAGCCGAACCTGAGTAGGCTTTCTGAATCAAAAAGTCTAGTTCCTCCTGGAGTCTTTTCCCATCTGATCGTCCCATTGTCCCCATACTTCCTCAACGTGTTCCTAGAGAGTCCCGTAAGTTCGACCGCCTTAGGTCGTGGTACAAGTGCCATAGGTATAATCTACCACAATTTCAGATATAATGGTAGATAAGTTGATATTTTAGTTAGCTGTTGCAAGCCTCAACATGATTACGGTTAGCCAATGATTGACTTTGCTGCACCGACGATACAAAAGTCGGTCGGTTAGTTAGCAATGGGTTAACACAAGTACTGGCGGCGATTGCTTTGGTCTCTAGATCCATCAACTGTACACAATCGATCGGATGTGGTAACAGTTGAGCCAATTGTTCTACAAATTGTTGATAGGCGGTTGGGGATTCCGACTTTAGGGCTACAGCTTCACTGGCACTCACCAAGTTGCTTTTCAGGGCAGCAATTGACTCTTGAATGCTCTGTGCCTGGAGTACAGCAATTTCGGTAAGATTTTGGCGAGCACTGTCCAACAGCAATGAGCGTGCCTTTGTGTAAGTCACATACACTCCTGGGTAGTGATAAAGATGTAGTGATTTTGCTACGGTCTGATGGAGGTTTCGGGAGCTAAAATCACTACTTGTGTAACACTACCCACTCCTGTTAGTAATACTGGCACACTTAACAGCAGAAGGCGCGAAAGTAAAATCCGACGAAAGGAGGATAGACCTTGTTCACTCCAATCCTGATATTTTATCTCAAGTCATCCGACAGAACAAATTAGATGGCGGATGTAGATTAATGTAGATTGTGGCAGTTGTGGCTAACACCACAACAGAGGGCTAATTCATCCCTAACCTAAGAGGATGAGGGCTCAAGGCTAGCCACTGTTGACGATTTTATCCAAATATCTTGCATTATCTCCAAAAATATGTTAGACAATGATTAGTTTTATAGTGTCATTGAAAACATTCTGGTTCCTTGAATTGAAGCCGAAAACCAAAGCAAACCATGATAGTGGTTGCGTTTTCTATTAAACACAGATAATTGCGCCTTGAGCGGAACAAAACCTATCTTGGCCTTGGGAGATACCCCCTGGCTGCTTAAGCAGCTTGCATTAGTGGGCTAAAATCGGCAAAGTAGATTTTGGTAGCTAAAAAGTATCGGTGCTATCAATCACAATCCCCTTAGTGGGGGAGATACTGTAAGGGTAGGGACGCTGATCTGCCTTAGCGCCACGAATTTTACTAATTCGCAGCCAATTTTTGTAGCCAATGTCTGCTCCATTATTCATTTGATCCCAGTCAGGTGAATAAAGGTCTACTACGACATCATAAAGGTTCAGTAAATTGTAGAGATCGCTTTTTTCCATGCCGTCCTGAGCAAAAATATCTAACACTGCCACATCAGGCTGACGGAGTTGGCGATTTTTGCGGTAGACCAGCTTAATAAACTCTCTAGGAGTACAGCTGATTAATAGAGGCGTGAGGGAGTCAAAGATTACTCTACAGGGTTTAGGCATCTGCTCGAGCTGTTGGGCAATCCTGAGCAAAAGCATCTCCGGGTCATTCAGATTCAGGTGTACAGAGGTTGTTGGCAATGTCTCTACCATGGGACTAAAGGTATCGAGGATCACCAACTGCCCTGTTTCCAGGTAGGGGTCAGGGAGCAATCCCCAACTTGGGAGGGTTTGATAAACTTGTTGTCTGGGAATATCGGCACTAATATATAGCACTGATTCTTGGCGATGCAAGCCTGAGAGCAAAAACTGATAGGCTAGGGTACTCTTACCCAGTCCGGGAGCGCCCTCCACCAAGCAAGCGGTGTTATAGGGGATTTGGCTTGGGAGCAATTTTTCGAGTGACCCAAACACTAAATAGGGAGCATCCTCAATAAATTTTAATGATTCGGTGGTTGAGGGGGGAGATATTTGGCTGGCACTGTACAATATCTCAATACCGTTTTCTGTGATTGCCATGCGGTGAGAACCACAGACATGGTCAGATGCTCGCATTTTAAATACTTCTAGATAGCGATCGCGTCTACGACCAACCAGTTCTTTTGATAGCACAATCATGCCATCGACAATGGTTTCTTCCACACCAAAGCTGGATAGGTGTCCAGTTTCATGAGCAGGGATACCTGAGATAAAGATACCCACTCCACCGATTTGTTGCATCAGGGTTGCTAATTGGAAGGTTTTTTCTCGCTGGATGGCTCGGTTATTGACTTTGTAGAACAAGACTGATATTGAATCCACCACAAAACGTTGAGGCTGGAAGGAGGCGATTTCCTGAGCAATTTGATCTAGGTGTTCTTCAACCCGGATGTTAGTTTGGGTAACAAAGACAATGCGCAGCATTTCCTGTTGAATCAGACGTTCTAAGTCCCAACCAAAACCGGCTGCCATCTGGGACAGATGAGAGGGGGTTTCCTCAAAAGAAAAGAGCAAGCCTTTTTCCCCTCGGTCAACTCCAGCCATGAGAAACTGTAGGCCAAAGGTAGTTTTACCAGTGCCAGCAACTCCCGAGAGGATGATTGAACGACCGTAGGGGATACCTCCCCGCAACAGTTGATCCAAACCCGGAATTCCCATCACCATACGCCCTGCTGGAACTGACCAACTCACCGACTTTTGCCTGAGGGTTAGGGTAGGGCTGAGAATCCGCACCCCCACATTAGTGATCACAAAGGGAAATGGTTCCATATACGGTGCCAGACCCCGTAATTTATGAACCTGTAACCAACGGCGTTGCTCCCCTGCCTCCTCATGGGTCGAAAGGTAAATGATGCCATCAGCCAAAGCAAATTCTGCACTGTAGTTAATCTGAGAGGGATCGGATTCACTCACTAAAAAAGTCGTGCAACGAGCACTGGCGAGGCGAACCGATAGTTCGTAGCAAAAACGGCGGAAGTCACCACTTTTTTCGGTCAGGTCAGCAATGGCCTTAAAAGAGTCAATGACTATAACTTCTGCTTGATGTTGATTGACCAAACCCACTATATGATCTGCCAACCTAGGCATCGGTTGTTCAATTAAGAATGAACCGACATCACTATAGATCACCTGCTCACCAAATACTTGAGCATCGAAGAATTGGAAGTGCTGCATATAACGCACCACCTTAAGGGTTGGCTCGGAAAGGGTACTGAGGTAAAGAGCTCTCTTATGGGGTTGGTGCTTGATAGTGTTAAACAGAATCTGCTGCACCAAAATTGTTTTGCCAGTGCCAGGAGCCCCTGCCAAGATATTCAATGAGTAGATGGGAAAGCCACCGCCCAAAACTGCATCCAGATTTGGCACTCCTGTAGGCATTAATTTGATTTTGGGCATTAGTCATTAGCCATTATTCATTAGTCATTAGTGGTAATTTAACTAATAATCAATCAAAATCATCAATCAAATCGTAGCTTTGTAATAGGTTGTATTCTGACTTTCCCAGGTAATTACCATACCCTGCTGCTTCAGATTCTCTAACTCATGGAGCAACTCTTGAGGGCTGAATCCAGTGCGATTTGCTAATTGATTGATGTCCATCTCCTCCACCCCCTGCAAGATTTCCATGATATTACGACTCTGGTTAAGCAACTCCTTAAAGCCATTGTCATTGAAGTAATTATTATTAAAGACAGGCATTCCAGTCAGCACACCAGTTTGAGCTTGAATCACCTCGTCGATGCGAATTCCATCTGAGGTAATTTCAAAAAACCGGATTTCTTTGCTGTGGGGCGCTCCCCTTACCTTCATAATGTTTATGGCTCGTCCAATGCGACCGGATAGTTCTACATAGCGCAAGAGGATAACATTATCCACCACAAAGGATACGCCATGTTCACTCAACTGAAACGGTCCGAAGAGCTCCCCAATTTCGTTGGTTACGATGGTGGTCACACCTTGAAGTTTAAACTGGTTCACTAAGGAGTAAATATAGTCTTTGTAGCGAACCTTATTTGGGGTGGCAATCTCAATATCCTTGAGAGAATCAAGCATAATCCGGCCAGCCTTAACCCTGTCTACAACAGCTTTCACCTTAGCAGCATGGATATCCGGCTGTAGTTCTACGGGAGAATCATACAGATGCACTAGCATTCCCTGCTTTTCCATGGCCTCTAAATCCCAACCTAAGGACAGGGCAATGGCTTTGAGCTGTTGGGGATTTTCTTGAAAGGTAACAATTACTCCAGGCTCCCCTTGGAGAATTCCAGCCACAATGAAGTGAAGTCCCATCAAGGTTTTACCAGTGCCTGCGCCTCCAGCAACCATAGTTGCCGTGCTATGCTGCAATCCCCCATCTAACATCCTATCCAGTTCAGGTATGCCAGTGGAAAGTTTGTTTTGGCTGGCCTGGGTCTGCTTCGATAAGTTTTCCAGCATCTTAATCCGGGGATAAACTTCTATGCCAGTCTTACTGATTTCAAAGGGGTGCAACCCGGTAAAATAATTTTCCCCCCTGAGTTTGAGCACATCTAAATAACGCTGGTAGTGTAACCCCAGAGGCTGATTTTGCAGACGAATAATCCCATCGGCGATGGCAAAGATGGGTTGATGTTTAATTTCTTCGTCAGTGTATTCCCCTACTAAAAAAGCTGTTACTCCCCAAGTGGTCAGACGCACTGAGAGGTCGTAGCCAAACTTACGTACTTCTACGGGATCCGTTGCCAAATCATGAATAGCTTTAAAGCTATCAATGCCGATCAGCGCAGGTCGATACTCCTTTACGTAATTAATAATGGCAGCGATCGCTTCTGTTAGACCCTGCTCTCGGATAATCTCGCCGATGTCGAGATAAATTACTGCAGTACCTACCTTACTGGGGTCAAAAAAATCAAACTTTTGTAGGTAGTGCAGTAATTTGACTGAAGGTTCAGATAGGGTGACTAGATAAAGGGCTTTGTGCTCTGTACTAGCATTGGTGTATAGTATTTGCTGGGTAAAGATCGTCTTACCAGATCCGGGTGGCCCAGTGATGATGTTAATGGACAATTCCGGAATACCACCAGCGAGAATCGAGTCTAGACCAGGAATACTAGTAGGCAGTTTACCTAAGGGCTTTGTCCGAGGCCTGATCATATAAGTTTTTTCCCTTCAATTTCCTTGAGTAATTGTCTGACTAGAATGTCGCCCGTCAAGATGGCTAGAATATCGATTAGGGTTGTGACTAACTCTTTGAGCGCCTCACGAATTAACAACCGTTGTTCTGGTGAAACCTTTTGGCGAAACACCTCAAACGAAACTCCCTCGGCACTTGATTCTATGTAGCCAATCAGGGGATATTTTTCCGCTGTCAAAGCTAGAGATCTTTCCATAATCGACACTACTGTCACTCTACCTAAGGTCGGCATAATCCGGTTCCAGATCGTGGTGAGCAAATCTTCGTAAATGTCGATAACTTCTTCCTTACGGGCCTCTGTCTTCGCCTGGTCAACTTGATCCTGGACTGGCTGTTCAGCTAATGGTTGTGCCGATCGCATCTCCATTTCTCTATTAGGATCGCTCATCGCACTCTCCTCAAATTTTCGTGCCCAGTTAAGGTTAAGAAAACTATTAGTTCTAGCTGAGGGGGTTATATAAGCTCTGAAAAGCCGACTATATAAGGCTTTGATGCCAATAACTCAGGCAAGATACAGTCCGAAATTGACCCTGGATTCATTGTCAGCCATGCAAAGCGCGAGTGGGGAAAACCACGGCAGTTGCTCATGGCGCATGGGTCTGTGTACGGAACCTGCGTCCGCACCGCTGTTTGCCCCGTGGAACGGCAGTCGCTCATGGTGTGGCCTCCTTTGACCGCGCTGCCTCCTTTGACCGCACTGCCTCCCCGTGAGGCCACTGCATCGCTTTCTGGAAGCTTAAACCCTTATAACTAGGTGCAATGTCAGCCCAAAACAGCATGTATCTTTCTGTTACTTATGAGCTGAAATTATTACCCAGTAATGATTTCAGCTTGCATGTCGCCCCCCCAGTAGTTCTATTCATGGCTATCTATGGATAACTACCAGTTTATCCCATCAATTTCCACAGATTATTAGATTATCAAAAGTAATGGGATTGGTTATCTCTTTTTTTAGATTTTTTTAAATTTTTTTTAGTAATACCGAATTAAAAACAAACAAAAATTAATACAAAAGTATTTAAATATAATTAACATAACTTTTCTTAAAGGAAAAGTAAACAACGCCTTTAAGGATAGCAACACAATACTGAAGCAATAGAAAAATTCAGTTTTTTTTTATCTCGATTAACTGCTGATACCAAATCCTGTTTCCATACCCCCCTGATCCGCATAGCCCTATATTCCTGGGATAAAAAGATTTGGTCGATTTTTATAAAGGGGTAATGACCAAGCGGATTTGGTATGAGATTCGCTAGTATGAACCACGGGTACCTTCACTCAAAAAAAAGAAGAAACCATGAAAACCCTGACCTCCCGCATGGAGGCGGTGCAGTTGCCAGTCATTCCCATGGTTGGCGAACTGATCCGTAAATATCCTGACACAATATCCTTAGGACAGGGGGTGGTATATTATGATCCCCCTCCAGAGGCAATGGCAATGTTGCGTGAATTCTACAGCTTACCAGGTAATCATAAGTACAAACCGGTACAGGGAATTGCGACTTTGCGAGAGGCAATTGAGGCAAAACTGCAAACTGATAACAAAATTGAGATTAACTCCGCCAACCGCATCGTTGTCACCGCAGGAAGCAACATGGCGTTTATGAACGCGATTCTGGCAATTACCACTCCCGGGGACGAGATTATTCTTCAAAGGCCTTACTATTTCAACCACGAAATGGCGATTAAGATGGCTAGTTGTGATCCAGTGCTGGTGCCAACCGATGATAATTACCAGCTAAATCCGTTCGCGATCGCACAGGCTATTACCGACAGAACCAAGGCAGTAGTGACCATATCACCTAATAATCCTACTGGGGCGGTATATTCCGAAGAGGCATTGCGTCAGGTAAATCAACTCTGTGGCGATCACGGAATTTACCACATCAGTGATGAAGCTTATGAGTATTTTACCTACAACGGGGTAAAACACTTTTCTCCAGGTGCCTTTCCCGAAAGTAGTCAACACACTATTTCTCTCTACAGTCTCTCCAAAGCCTACGGTTTTGCCAGTTGGCGGATTGGCTACATGATTATTCCAGAACACTTGTTTGAAGCAATTCAAAAGGTTCAGGATACAATCCTAATTTGTCCCCCAGTCATTTCTCAGTATGCGGCTTTAGGGGCATTGAGTACTCGAAAAGATTACTGTCAACCTCATATTAATGCGATCGCGTCTGTAAGACAGGTGGTATTGAACTCCCTGAAACGTCTAGAGGGTTTGTGTACCATTGGTTCTGCGGATGGAGCGTTCTATGTTTTCCTAAAAGTGGATACTCAGTTGGATGCTTTTGAGTTGGTACAGAGACTGATTCGGGAACATCGGGTAGCTGTGATGCCAGGTAGCGCCTTTGGTATTGAGGACGGGTGTTACCTCAGGCTTGCTTATGGTGCTTTGCAAAAGGAAACTGCAGCAGAAGGTATTGAACGATTCGTTGCAGGTCTTAACGAAATTTTACAAAAAGTTTGACCCAAGGGCAGGAGATGCAAAAAATATTTTGTAGAAAAATTGACTCACAAATTGGCCACAAGGGGCGAGGTATCATACCAGTTTTTTTTCTAGTGAACCCACCTGTGCTTGGTGGGTTCATAATACATTTTGATTGAGACTGATGTCATCTAAACCTGCTTACTGGCTTGGTTTTGGCAAAGTCTGGTTAGGCGTTATTGATGCTTCTGTCTGGCAGAATCCACCATAACACCGGAGACAAAATCATACAGGAAATAGAAAAAATCAACACCAGTAATAGAACTTGGCTCAGTTCGCTATCCATAGGTCTTACCTCTTTACTATCGACTCAGGCTTTTTAAAGCCTCTAGATTTATACTTCAATATGAGTTAAGTCTATTCCGGATAACAAATTATGGGTAGTTTTTATGGTAAAGATTTCTCTACTCTGGTGATACTTATAGTTAACTTATAATAAGTTTTATTGCGAATTCGGGGAAAGTGCGGTGCGACCCGTGGCGAATTTAATTCACCTAGGTCAAGGGCACCGGGAAAGAAATATCATGCCAAATCCGGTTGACTAATTATCATTGCCTTCTCGGGTAATGGATAATTGGTCATGGGGACTTGAGCATTTTTAAATTCAAAATGCCAAATTCAAAATTTCAAATGAATAGTCTTCTAATTTTGAATTTTTTCCACCGGATAAAAGCTCCTGAATTAATTTATGGGGTAGTTTTGAATTTTTAATTTATAATTTTGACTGGTAGCAAAGCGATTGAACCTTAAGATCTAGCACTACCTCACAGTCAACTTCTCAACAATACCAATCACTGCCTCACGACTAAGTTTAGCTTGTCCGAGAGCTAAAACATCAAGTGTTGCATGAGCCAAAGCAAGAGGAATTTGACAAAAATTTCTAGCTGGACCTTTGGGAAGAGCGTTAGTATAGGCATCAGCTAAAGAAAGATTTCTACGGGCATACCTTTGCATAGTTTCTGAACTCCATCCCTGGGGAAAGAAATCCACGTGACGTGTCAAATCATCAGTTCGATTACGTAGAATGTTAACTGCCTGTAAGCCTCGACCAAAACCAATTGCCTGGTGACGATTGGTTTGGGTTCCATCATACCAAGCCCACAAATCAGAAAGTAATAATCCTACAGAACCAGCAACACTGAAAGTGTAGCCATTCAAATCACCCTCTGTACGAATCTTCCAACCGCACTCAACCCAGTAAGCCATTCTATCTGCCATTGCTGAAGTTGCTTCCCAAATTCGAGGTGCAATGGTTTCTGGTGCTAGAATTGCCCAATCACCAATACGAGTTGTTACCTCTGGAAGTGTTTCATATTTACTTAAAACTGCAAGAAGTTCATCATTAGTATAACTATTAGTAGAACTAGCATTATAACTGCTGCCCATTGTTTGTAGGTTTAAGCTAATTGTTCTTAACAGCGCTGCTTTGGTAGACTTACCAAGTTGAGGATGATCTTCGATTTCATCAATTGCACGCATGCATAAGTAGGCAGAAGCGACAGCTTCTTGAAGGTCTTTAGGCAGAGTACTAATTGGAATATAAAAAGTCCGACTAGTCTCTTTGAGAATCTCTAAGCTACCTTTATAGGTCATCTTTACCAATCCATATTCCCTATGGGGCAAATTTGAACAAGTTTTTTGGATCTGACTGAAATTTCTGGGTATTATACCACTTTTATTTCAGATTCAATCCATAATTTTGAATTTTGATACAAAAATTTACAACTTTAACGTAAGTTGGTAGTTACCGCTGTGGAATAGAAACAAAAAAAACGTAGGCGCAACTTTAACCACTTAACAGGTTAAACAAGCTATAGGGCTAGTTGAGTTAGAATAGGGAATAGCGCTGCATCACTTTATTAGATCAATCCACGGTGCGCGCCTCCTAGGGCGAGTAAATCGCCCTTGGGTCGCACCGCTATGTTTATATTTAAAATTAAAATGCTATATAGCATTTCCAAACCAAATCTTTGATTGCTCATAACATCAAAAAATACTTGTATTTCTTTCCTACTGATCCGAAGTTATCTTTATCCATCAATCCTAATTTCACATCTCCTTTAAAAATGCTGTATATAATATCGATTCAGATTGACTGGGTTGTAAACAAGCCCACCTACTTCATCCTTGATACTTTATCCTTTTATATAAGGCCCAGAAGATACTTTGTGCTCTCTTACCAAAGTAAGACTAACCCATTGCCCTTTATCGTTAAAAGAGCGAATCAGCCGCTGACGTTGGTTAGGTTGCCACAGCCAACCTACTTCTAGGAAGAAAGAATGACCTGACTTAACCATTATTGGACAAGTAGACGATGCCCCATCGGGCAATAATAAGACTTGAGTAGAAACAGCACCCTCGTCAAAATACAGAATTGAGCCATCAATCTTAGCGCTAGAGGTGATGGTACCTAATGATTCTCCTGTGCCAAATGTGAGTTGTTGTACTAAGCGGTTACTTTCATGATGCTGAAGTTTAAGGTGAGTAGGATAGATGTTAGGCGTACGCAAATCAGAATAAAGCGTTACCGCCTCTCCACGCCACTCTCCGAGCAACTGTTCCAAGGTTAATGCTGGACGTTCTGGTGTATCCGTACCCGCCAGTTTTTCTCGAATTAAGGTCAACTGTTTCAGCTGACTCTCCCTGTTATACAGTTGCACCATCCGCAGACGACGGTTACCCTCAATCAAGCCAAATTCTGCCCCAAATTCGGAATAAGGAGCCCACTGTAGTGCGCCTTGGGAAAACGCACCAGTGTCAAAGAACATAAGATAGCGATCTACATGGGTGTATTCCAGAACTCGGTTGAATATAGCTTGTTCAGGTGGCAGATAGCGAAGAGTCAAACGAATTTTTTGGTTATCGTCGAGTCCTTCTATGGTGAGCACAGAGGGAATATCTTTTAACTGTTGCCCTTTTGGTGAGAATGTGGTAAAGGAACCATGCCAACTCCCTTGATTTTGCAAAAAACATTCCCATTGCGATCGCATAAGTAGTCCTTAGTTATTAGCTGTGAGTCATTAGTCATTGGTCATCAGTCCTCTGTTACTCTAACCACTTGCCATGACACTAACCACTGACAAAATACCAGAATTAGACCAAATTTTGGTAACCTCATTTCCCGATAGCGATGCTTTCGAGACTAACAGCTAGGCAGCTACCGAGCAAACCCACTGAACCCCCCAGAATCAACAACAGTAAGGGTAGCACAACAATTTTAAGTGGATCCGGTGGTACCACTGTAGCGATAAATTCGATAAAATCAGGTCCAGTCGCTAGCAGATTAGTCAGAAATTGCCGCAGACCGATCAACAAAACCCAGGCTAGGACTGCCCCAGCTACACCAAAAGTAATTCCTTGCAACATGAACGGCAGATAAATCCAGGATCTGGTTGCCCCAACTAGCTGCATAATCTCAATTTCCCGGCGTCTTGCGATCACAATCAGGCGCATTGTGGTGGTGACAACTGCCACTGCGGTCAGACTGAGAATGGTAGTAATGATCAGACTCACCCAGCCTAAACCATGATGAAGCTGTCGCATTTGTTTGAGAGTCTGATCCATATACTGCACCTGATCTATTCCTGGCAACTGTGACAACTGCTGGGCAAGAATTAGCACATCCTTTGGTTTGCTTACCTTTACCTTCAGTTCATCCACTAGGGGATTCCCTTCCAACTGTTCCGTAGCAGCTGCAATCTCCGAAATTCCCAGTTCCTCAACCAAGGATGCCCAAGCTTTTTCTTTGGAAATGGTTTGAACCGCCATCACCTTGGGCAGTTTCTGAACTGCTGGTAAGACCATTTCTGCCTCAGCCCCTGGTTCGAGATAAACAGCTACTTCTAGTTGATTCCCCAACTGATTGAGTAGCCCACCTAACTGCCAGGAGGCTTGCCAGCTTATACCAAAGAGAAACAATAGGACAGTCACCGTGCTAACCGCCGCCCAGTTGATCCAGCCGCCACGTTGTAGACCTAAGAAAGTTTCCCGCAGCAGGTAATCCAGTTGAGTGAGAAATTTAAACATCAGTCCCTGACTTGGTGTTACTTTTGGGTTCTAATCGATAGAGCTGCTAGTTTCCAGCGTAAAAGAATTGTGGGATACCAAGAAATCACTTGAAACGTACGATTTTGACATAATACCCACCTATGGGCGACCAGGGAGAGTCAATCAAATCATTGCAACGCGCTCCCCATCCCCTCTCTTGGTGTGCGTTCCCTTGAGGAGGTTCAGGCAGCGCCTTGTCGCACCGCAGCGCAAAGGCTCTTGGGGCGTGGGGCATGATAAACTAAGAAAGCGAGGCAAGACTATAATAATAGACCAACTTAGGCACTCTGTCTTAGGCACTCTGTTGAAGAATGTGTATGTTGAGTGTTCTAATCCTTTAGCAGCTGAGCGTCTAACCCTAACCATACCCTGACTCACAACTCAATAACCCCATGACTGCTGAACTTATCGTTGAAAAGAAAAAATTAGAGAATCCACCATTAACAATTCATTATCTAGGCGATCGCGTCCTGCGTCAGCCTGCCAAGCGGGTTGCTAAAGTAGACCACAACATCCGAAAATTAGCTGAGCAAATGCTGCAAACCATGTACAGTGCAGATGGTATCGGTTTGGCAGCCCCTCAGGTCGGGATTAATAAGCAAATAATTGTGGTTGACTGTGAACCTAATAACCAAGATAACCCACCGCTGGTGTTAATTAACCCAGAAATCAAGAGTTTTGGTAGCACCCCGTGTGATGGCCAGGAAGGTTGTTTGAGCATCCCCGGTGTATATTTAGATGTCACCCGTCCAGACGACATTGAAGTAGCCTACAAGGATGAGAACGGACGCCCTAGAACCTTAAAGGCGAATGGATTACTATCTCGCGTCATTCAGCATGAGATAGACCATCTTAAAGGAGTGATGTTTGTTGATCGGGTGCAAAATGGTCTAGCCTTGACTGAAGAACTGAATAAGCACGGATTCTCACCCCAAGCGGTGAAACCAATTAAATAACTATACCAATCTGATTTTATTTGTGCAACCTCTGGTGAGGTCGTCATAGGGTGATGGAAAAGACTATAACAACCTGTTCTTGTTCAATTTTCAATTACGATTGCTATAGTCACAGTTGCTATAGTCACAGTAATATTTATACTCCCTTAACTTTCTACAATTTCCTGAACTGTGACTGCTCTTATAAACTTGATATGAAGTCCGGTTAATCACTTATAATAGGGTTTATCGGATCGGTATAAATTTAAAATTGGCAATTGTCAATCTTCAATGCTTAATTAACTAACACCCAAGCATGATAAATACTAAAACGCACTAAATATGACCTATTACTTAGAGGTTAGGTCTAATTGATTGGCCCACAGCTAATTTCAATCTTATGATTTCTGATAATAATCTTTAACAAAAAAGCTTATGATGACTCCAAAAAGTGCTCTATTTTTGATGATTGCCTGTGTGGCTGGGATTGCGGCTGTGGGTTCAATTTTTGAACTTTCCTATGGTGACCCCGAGTTAGGTAAGTTGGTGACTGGAATTATCCTCGCTGCTAGTATTCCTATTGGTGGTCTCTCTTTCTACCTAGCGGTGCTTGATGCCAGGGCGAATATCAAGGGCTAATGATATTTTAAAAAATAGTAGTGAAATTCGTTTGGTGGTGCAATTCCTTTGCTAGAAACCATCGTAAACCGTGGGTGATTAGGATCCAAGGATATACAAAAATGATTGGACAACTGATCACTATCCTGGTGATGTTAATGCAGCCAAAGTAATCCAAAGCCTCTGCTAAGGCGACCGTTGGGCATTTGGGAAGTATGCGAGCGATGCAGCGCGGTCTTGGGGAAAGAAAACCCCCACTCGCGCTTTGCATGGCTGACAGGGTGGATGTTTCCTATATCTGTGTTGATCGAGAGATCTGCAAAGGAAAGAAACGTTCTTGAAACTAGAATCCCCTGCCGGATTAGCATGGGGAGTGTGATTGAACCTCCCCACCCTAAGAGGGATGGGGATTCCCAGGCACAGCCGTGGGCGACTGTTATCTCCATGGGCGTGACTTTCCCGCGCACCGAACGCGCCCCGCGTGGCCTATGGCCAGGGTAGCTGAGTAGGGTCAATACCCAGTTTTTTTGAGACCCTTACTTTTTATATTAACACTATTTGAGAGGGAAAATTCATCCCCGACCTTTGAGGACGGGGTATTCTTTTCCCTCTCAAACTCTCCCACTCTGATAACCAATAACGACCAAAGTAGCAATGACTGGTCAAGTTTACAGTGGATTTCTGCGCCAGCTTTCCACTAGTGATAACAAAGAGATACTCGCCCTACTACCCCTTTCTGAATTAGAGGATAACGTCATTGGACGTGACCCTAGCTGTAAAATTTCCTTAGATCCCTATCGCTACGTCAGCGTATCGCGCCGTCATGCGGTAATTAGCCCTCTGACCCCTCTAAAAAATGGCTGTCCCCGCTGGGAAATTTGTGACCTTGATAGTGTGAATGGCACCTATGTCAATGGCGAATATTTGCAGGGTTGTCAGCAATTGCACTCAGGGGATCGGATTGAGTTGGGTCACGATGGTCCAAAATTCATCTTTGAGTGCGAGGTAACGACATTCGTTAATTTACCATCCATCCCATCCCAAACTATTGCCATAGAAAAACCCCTAAAACCGATTAGCAAGATACCAAAGCCTCAGACTGATTATGTCACCTTTACCCAACTGTTTCCCATCTTCTCAACAGGACGGGATTTAAATCAGAAAGCTTTTTTGGCTCCTGGTATCGTGACTGTACTCTTTGTCGTATCAATGTTTGCTGCAGTTGGTCAACCAGTAGTTTTTAATCTGTTGCTAGCTGCCTACTTGGCAGGATTAGCCTATTACTTTGTTTACCAACTTTGTGGCAAACCTAAACCTTGGTGGGTGCTGGTGGGTAGTACTCTATCCACCAGCTTAATCTTGATCAGTCCGCTGCTGCCCCTATTTATCAATATTTTTCGAGGAATTTTACCTGGCGATATACCACAACTAGGTGAAGTTGTCAACTTGACTACTTTATTCATCCGGATGTTTTTTGGTGCTGGGTTAATGGAAGAGTTGCTCAAGGCTATACCTGTGCTGGGATTATATGCTTTGGGACAGTTGCTGCGTACCCCTTGGCGAGAAAGAATTGGTGTCTGGGAACCCCTCGATGGAATTTTATTGGGGACAGCATCAGGGGTGGGATTTACCTTGGTAGAAACCTTAGGGCAATATGTGCCGAATATTATAGACGATGTGATACTGCCAACTACTGAATTGGACGGTCACCTGTTAGGATTGCAGTTGCTGATTCCTCGGGTTCTTGGCTCAGTGGCAGGACACATGGCTTATAGTGGATACTTCGGGTATTTTATTGGGTTAAGCGTCCTCAAACCCCGTAAGCGTTGGCAGATCATAGGCATTGGCTATCTGAATGCTTCTGCTCTGCATGCCTTGTGGAACGCCATGGGATATGTTAATAGTATACTCTTGGCAATAGTTGGGGTTGTGTCCTACGTCTTTTTAACAGCGGCAATTCTCAAAGCAAGGGCACTGTCACCAACGCGATCGCAAAACTTCGCCACCCAATTTTTTAAAAATTAGGGATAATTATGAAAGTTTAAGGTTTAAAGGAGTTTAGAAGTTTAGCCTATCACGTTAACTAAAAACTTTAACCACAACTAGGATTTACACTTCATAATTCATAATTGCTAATTCATAATTAGCAGCTGTTGGAAGAACAATGAATTCCATGAACATCAAACTCACAATTTTCACCAGTGCGGCTTTACTAACTACGACCAGCCTCAGCACCATTGCTAAAGCTGAAAATCTAGCTCATACTCAACAGTTACTCTCAACCAAACAGTGTCAAGGGTGTGATTTAACTAGGGTAGGTTTGATTATGGCTGACTTAGTGGGTGCTAATCTCGCTGGGGCTGACTTGAGTCGTGCTAATCTCAGCCGTGCTAATTTGACAGGAGCTGACCTGAGTGGTGCCAATCTCACTGGTGCTTCTCTCAATGGTGCTAATCTTGCTGGTGCTAATCTTGCTGGTGCTAACTTATTCAGTACTGACCTGAGGGAAGCGTTTTTAGTTAATGCCCAATTGTATGGTGTGAGCTTGAGTAATGCTTATATACAAGGAACGATTGGTATTCCAGATTATGCAGGTACCCCAGAAGATTTCTATGCGTGGGGAGTAGTAGAAGCCAAAAGAGGTAACTACAAAACTGCCATTGAGTATTACGACAAAACCTTGAGCATTAAGCCTGACTTTGCTCCAGCTTTTTTGGCTCGTGGTATGGCTCGTTTCCGACTAGGAGAGGAAGCAGCAGCGACCCAAGATGGCACTATTGCTAGTGAACTGTTTAAAGAACAAGGAAATATTCCTGGATACCAGGCGTCACAGAGTTTGGTTAAAGGGATAGAAATTGCCCAAAATTCTGTAACCTCTAAAGGAGGTTCTAATTTAGGCAATGCCTTGGCATCGGTTGGGAGCATACTCTTGAGATTTCTTTCTCCGTTTTAAGTGGCTTTTAAGTGGCTAAATTTTAATAAGTTGCTAAATTTTAGGTGTGGGCTGATGGCCAAGCACAACTATCCCTATTTCCTAGAACTATCGCTATTTCCTAAAATCTAAAACCTCCTCAGGTCAAGATTACCTAAGGAGGTTTTAGTCTAAATTAATTATCCTGGCACTGAGCTATTTTAGCAGGCAGCTACCCACCAACTATCTTCGCCGCAGCTACGTTTCACCTCCGAGTTCGGGATGGGGTCGGTGTGGTTCCGTAGCGCTATAAGCACCAGGAAGGTAG
>NZ_JAAHHX010000360.1:0-2084 GCF_010672065.1 Moorena sp. SIO4A1
TAGCTTCGCTCAAATCAGTCCCGCTCAGGTCAGCCCCGCTCAGGTCAGTCTTGGTCAGGTCAGCTTTATGGAAGTTAGCTCCACTAAGGTCAGCTTTGCTGAGGTTAGCTAGGCTCAGGTCAGCTTTGCTCAGGTCAGCCCAACTGAGGTCAGCACCCCTGAGGTCCGCCTGGCTTAGGTCGGCATTTCTAAACTCAGCTAGACTGGGGTTAGCACCACTAAGGTTAGCCCTGCCAAGGTAACACCCACAAAGGTCTGTTTTGCTGAGGTTAACTCTACTGAGGTTAGCCTTGTAGAGGTTAGCAGAGCGGAGCTTAGGAGTCATGTAAAAATAACTTTAACAATATAGTCCCGAGAAAGAGGCTTAATTACATAGTTCCATTCCCCATGAAAAGAGTTTCGCTCAATGGCAATGGCATTAATTTCTTGGTCTGTCACTTTGATCCCTGTTGGATAGCGATTCTCATCTAAGCGTGCTTCAACTTTTAACCCTTGTTTTGTGGTAGTATTGCGGATTAAATTAATCACGACCTCATGGCTTGTTAAGGGTCTACCTCGCCAATTCTGGGTAATATGACCTAATATTCGATGCTCAATTTTATTCCATTTACTTGTACCAGGAGGAAAATGACTTACATAAATGGTTCTTTCTATCTCTGTGGCTAATTCTTGTAGCTTCAATTTCCAACTGCTACAACGATAACCATTACTTCCCCCACAATCCGCTGTAATCATTAGCTTTTGGCTGTTGGGATAAAGTTGTTGTCCCATGGAATACCACCAATGACGAATTGAGAAGACAGCCAATTCAGCGGTGTCATGGTCAATACCAACATTTACCCAGCCTTGATTATAGGTTTTGTCATAAACTCCGTAAGGAATGACTTTTCCTAATTCCGGGTCTACAAAATCCTGTATTTTTACTTCTTGGGGATGTTGCTTTTCACACCACTCCCTTCCTGGGTTTTTCAAGTCGCCAATTAATTCTTTTTTCTTGGTATCTACAGAAATTACTGGCTCTTTCTGTAACTGGAACTCTTTAACTTGGTTGGCAATGTGTAAAAACTGCTGATCTCGATCGCTGAAAGCGGGACGAAGTCCATCAGGGTGAGATGAGCCGTCACGAGTTTTCCGATTGGCTTGTAAACTGTAACCAAGATTTAACAGCAAATTGTCAACACTTTTGGGGCTAATTCTATGTCCACCCGCATTTAAAGCTTCAGCTAGTTTGACTACACTTTTAGAAGTCCATTTAAGAGGTGATACTGGATCTCCTTTTGTCATCGGTTCTATTAATGATTCCAAGTCTGATAATAGCATGGGGTCTTGTTCTTCCAGTAGTTTTCTGCCACCCCCACTACTCCTAATTCTACCAGAGTCATTCTCCGTTTTTTCCCCCTTTTTGCTCCCTAGTAACCTGATTCCGGCATGAATGGTAGTGCGAGAAAGACCTGTGGCAATAGCCACTAGAGTAATACCCCCCCACCCCAAGCTTCGAGCTTCGGTTGCTGCCCAAATACGACGAGTTTTCTCGTTTAAATAAGGTAATAAGGAATTATACTTTTCTCGAATCTTGTCAATAACCAGATGATTAGGCATTTCAATGTATCCATTGAATCATCGGATGGCGACAGGCAAGCTTAAATCCTTACTGGGTAAGGATTTAACCCCATAAGCTTCCCAAATATACATGCTCCCGTTGGACAGAGCTTGGACTATGTTATTACGGTTCGGAGCTTCATCAAACGGATGCAGTCCGCCGAGTCGGGTTTCCCCCACTCGACCGGGAGCATCAAGACCATGAAAGCAGGGTCAATTTGCCACTGTATCGAGATTGAGTCATGGGCCAATAAGCCTTATAGAGTAATATGCATGAGGGCTGATGTTACCCCCTGATCAAATTGAATATATTTTCATTATCTCACCAAGAGCAAAAATGTTCAAGTTATTTTTACATAAAGCCTTAGCATCAAAAATGGCGAGAGACTCAATAGGAGATCTGCGTATCGAGGGTGGGTAGCTCAGTTCAAACCCAAGGAACGAGAAAGCTTTGGAGCAATGGAGTTCTCAAGCCGGAGCTGCAA
>NZ_JAAHHX010000361.1:0-2079 GCF_010672065.1 Moorena sp. SIO4A1
GGTTAAATCTCCAGGGAGTCGATATTGTCACCCAGCTCTCGGAATTTGCATTTGTGAATGATTTTCCTGGTTTTCCGATGCCTAAAAATCTCAGCATTGCTAGCCAACTTGCTTATTGCTGGAAAAAATGGCAACCAGGTAAGGTTTTATTAGTTTTCGATAATGTCACTGACATCGAGCAAATCGAAAAATACTTACCGCCCATGGGTTCTCGATTTAGGGTATTAATTACTACACGTAGCTCACAGTTACCCTATGCGTCAATTCCTCTAGGGGGATTACCAGAAACAGAGGCTCTAGAATTATTAGCAAAGTTGTTAAGGCAAGAGTTTGATCAAAAAGACCTAGAGTTTGCCAAAACACTCTGTAAAAAAGTAAGCTTTGAACCTTTAGCGTTATACACTTTGGCAGGGCTGTTCTCAAAGCCAGGGACTACATGATGCTAGAAGAAATTTTATTGCTCCTAGAGCAAAAGCAATCTCAAGAAGGTGACTCTGGTACAGATGTTGTGCTGGAACTCAATTGGGATTCCTTAGAGTCTTCAGCTCAAACCATGGCTGCTCTGCTGAGTTTGTTTGCCTTGGCTCCTATTCCATGGTCATTAGTATCCCAGGCGGCTAGGGCTGCTAGCTTGGAATTTGATTTGGTGGTTAATCGGGATATCTTAGTTCAAAAGTATTTACTACAGAAGTTGGATGAGAATACCTACCAACTTCAGGAACGGATTAGAGAATTTTTGAGTATCAAGGGGGAACAATTAGCTGATATTGAAACTCTCAAACAGGGATTTTTTTCAGCGATAGTAGCAATAGCAAAGGATATTCCTCAGACCCCAACTCAGTCAAAAATTAGAGAAATTACCCCTGCTATCCCTCACCTGGTGGAAGTTGTCACTAACCAAAAGGATTACTTAAATGACGAAGATTTAATCTGGCCTTTTGTAGGCTTAGCGCGCTTTTACCAGGCTCAAGGTGCTTACGAACAAGCCTTGCCTTGGTATCAGCAATGCTTATCAACGGTTAGAGAGCGCTTGGGTGAAGAACACCCAGCTGTGGCCACCAGCCTCAACAACCTGGCTTATCTGTACGAAAGACAGGGGCGCTACCAAGAAGCGGAACCCCCGTACCAGAAAGCCTTAAAGCTGAGGAAACGCCTTCTGGGTGAAGAACACCCAGATGTGACAAGTAGCCTCAACAACCTGGCAGCACTGTACTATAGCCAAGGGCGCTACCAAGAAGCGGAACCCCGGTTCAAGCAAGCCTTAGACCTGAGGAAACGCCTATTGGGTCAACAACACCCTGCTGTAGCAGAAAGCCTCAACAACCTGGCTTATCTGTACAAGAGCCAGGGGCGCTACTCGGAAGCCGAAACCCTCTTCCAACAGGCTCTACAGATTGCTGTCAAGCAGTTGGGAGAGGAACATCCCATGACCCGCATTATTTCCAATAACTTGAACAATCTATTGGGAAGATCTGAATTTGGCAAATCTATGGCTCAAATTAATGAAAACACTAGGCTTTAAAAGCCTAAGTGAACGTATTATAGCAATCCTAAATCAGTTGTAATATCAAGTCAGGTTGAATACCCATAATTAGAGAGAGGGTGGGAAGTGTAGGGAGATAGGGGAGGTTTTTATTAAGGGTAATTATCCTGACATGATTTAAAGTATTAAAACCCTGACTTGATATTAGCAACCTATCACCATAGTTTAGGATTGTTTAAAGACTTTACGCATTTGATATTCACAGCAGCATTTGGCTCCTCTATCTCGCCAAGTAGGAGCGCCTGCCAACCAAAAGGCCACTCCAATGGATATGGAGTAATGAAATGTGTTGCCAACTCTGCTTTAAAGCCAAATCGTTCATAATACCTAGGATCACCATACACGAAGACAATAGTCACATTCATACTACGCAATCGCTTAATCCCAGCATCAATTAGTTTACTCCCAATACCATTACCTTGGCATTCTGGCTTAACAGCGAGTGGTGCCAGAATATACCCATGGAAATCTGGTTTTTCGGCAATAAATACAGGACTATATGCAACGTTTCCAATTATTTCATTGTCATCGACCGC
>NZ_JAAHHX010000362.1:0-2078 GCF_010672065.1 Moorena sp. SIO4A1
TTAAGAAGACCGTTTTGTATTGACTACGAACGTAGTTTTGTTCACACTCAAACCCTTCTGTTTTCAGCAAATGCTTTCTTACCACTGAACCGCAGCCATCTGCACCAATCAACAGGTCATAATTAACGATTAACTCTTCTGTTATCTCGTTCTCAAAGGTCACGGTTTTCGCTTTCAAATCAACCTGAGTACATTTAGAGTTAAAGTGGATGCTAAGTTGACTTTCGTCAAACTTTTCCGTTAGTTGCTCTAATAGGTTAATCACCAACGCAGTACGGTCAATACCAATCAGCGGTTTCTTTTTCGACACAAACTTACTCTTGCCATTTTTGATGTGAAAAATCGTACCTGTGATTTCCACTCCTTGAGCTTTAAGGACTTCTTCTAATCCGTCAATTTCTCTCAAAGCCCTCAGTCCACGTTCGCTAAGGGTGATGGGGTAGGCTCTGTACTTAGAGAAAGAGATAGTTCTGGGATCACTGTGGCGGTCATAGATGTCGATTTTATAGTTACCACGACGTAACAAGTAATGAGACAGTAGAACTCCACATGGACCTGCTCCCACAATCAGAACTTTTGCTGCTTTCATTTTGTTAATCATAAACTTACTTAAATAACCATCCTTTGAAGGATCATATCTATGACTGGCTCACTATTTGACTTTTGTTGTATTTTAATCAACATTTTTTATTGAATCCGAGAGCCTAAAATCCATGTATATCAATACTTTCACGGAATATTTAAGAATTATTAACTTTAAAGTGATACCTAGTTTTTGCTAACTTAAATTTTATTGATTATGAGCTTTTTTAATAAAATTTAATCTATAAAAATGAAATTTATACAAAAAAAATATAAAACTTTTTTAAAGATACCTGCAAAATAGATAGTGCTAGGGTTTTTTGATAAAAACTATATGGAGTACTTGACAACTATCAAGTCATCTTAACTTCTCAGGAATGATACCCAGCTCCAAACCTTCTCAGCAGCTGGAACTTTTTAGGAAAGCCCTAGTGGTCTGTCAGTTTTAATTTTGTGAATAGATGGGAAGATACAGAAGTAATCCTTATCTGCCATTACCCATCATCTGAGAAACCATGGAGAAACGTTACATTGTTCGGTTAACACTTGAAGAAAGACAACAACTCCAACAGTTGGTATCCAGGGGCAAGACAGCAGCCTACAAAATAAAACACGCGCTTCTTCTGCGCTCACATTGATATCAATGGACAAGGATGGACAGACGAGCAAGCGGCAACTACCTTTGGTTGTCACCGAAACACGGTAGCCAATCTGCGGCAACGATTAGTCGAACAAGGTTTAGAGGCGGCAGTGGAACGAAAGCAGCAGAAGAATCCATCACGGCAACGGGTATGTGACTCAGAGGCTCAAGCCAAACTGATCGCTCTACGTTGTGGAGAACCCCCAGCAGGACAAGCACGTTGGACCTTACGACTCCTAGCCGACAAAGCAGTGGAGCTAGAGATTGTACCAGCCATTAGCCACGAAACCGTGCGACAAGAGCTCAAAAAAACCAATTAAAACCACATCTGCGCGTTTCAATACGTGATTCCACCCCAAAAAAATGCCTTCTTTGTGGCGGATATGGAAGATGTGCTGGAGGTTTATCACCAACCCTATGACCCCAAACGTCCAATGATTTGTATGGATGAACAACCTGTCCAACTGATCAAAGAAACCCGCATTCCCCTGCCGGCTAAACCGGGACATCCAGAGCTCATAGATTATGAATACGAACGCAATGGAACTGCGAGCATCTTCATGTTTACAGAACCCCTTTCAGGCGCTTCGCTTGGTGGTAGTTAGAGAGCGCAGAACGGCAGTGGATTGGGCAGTGGAAATTCAACGCTTACTAGATCTTGATTACCCTGAATGCGAAACCCTCACCTTGATATGTGATCAATTAAACACTCACAAACCAGCTTCCCTCTATGCAGCCAAAGAAGCACCATACGCACGTCGTAAGGTCTAAAAATTGGAGATTCACCACACTCCATTACATGGCAGTTGGCTCAATAAAGCCTCGAATGAGTTGTCACGGACCCGACAATGCGTGG
>NZ_JAAHHX010000363.1:0-2069 GCF_010672065.1 Moorena sp. SIO4A1
CCTTGGATAGTTACCAGCCTCAATCCCAATCCAGGCAGACCCATGGCAACGAAGCCAGCAACAATTGTGCTCTTGTATCCAGGGAGGTTGATCATGCAGATTCATAACCCCTGGCATCGTTCCTCTGCTCTGACCTTTTGGCTGGGACTGGCAGGTGTGCCCATTGGTCTAGCCGTTGGCTTACTCGCAGGTACTCAGCCCCGTTTGCTTGGTTTAGGGTTGGTGGCAGTAGCGGTGATGGTCTACTTCTTTGCCCGATTTGAGCAAGCCGTACTGGGACTATTGATCTTGCGTAGTTGTCTCGATCCGTTTTCAGATCAACAGGTACCAGCAGCTTTTGCGATCGGACTCGACGGCTTGACTTTGCTTTATGTGACAGTGATGTTACTGAGGGGGCAAACTGTACGCACCGATAAGTTTTGGTGGTTCTTTGCTGGTTGGGTGATGCTACAAGGCTTGTGGGTGATACTTTTGCCTCTGGGAGGGCTGGGGCTAGATGCTTCGTTTTTGCTAGGAAGCATCCGTGAGTGGATACGTCTATTTTCTTGGCTAATGGTCTACTTGCTGGTAATGCAACTCAAGGACAGGCTTCCACCTAAGCAAGTTGTCTACGGGCTGTTTTGGGCTCTGCTCTTACCAGTTACAGTAGCGTTGCTCCAGATGTTATTGCCTTCGGTTTTACCTCCCTTTTTCGCTCCTCACGGCGGTCACTCCACCGGCATAGAAGAAGTATCTCGCATCAAAGGGACTATTGGTCACCCTAACGGCTTTGTAACCTGGTTATTGCTGTTCATGGGTCTGACCTATTGGAGGCTAACCCAGTCAAATCCACGCTGGATCTGGATGCTATTGCTGGGTTTACTTACCCTTTTGTATGTGAGTACTAAGGCTCTATTTGGTTTGATGATGCTTGGTACCTTTATTGTGGTTTTAATCGCCCCTAGATTGAGCATAGTCAACCTAATCGGTGGCATAGTTGTGTTTGTCGGTATTATCATCTTGTTTGGTAGCTCAGAGTTTGGTCAAGAACGTCTCGGCTCGATCGCTCAAACACCACTGGGTAATCCAGATATCGATATTTGGAAGGCAATTCTGCTGTCCAAGGGAGATGGCAATAGTTTCAACTGGCGGCTGGCTCAATGGACCTATCTCCTAGAGCAATGGAAACACTTCCCAATCCTTGGTTATGGTCTCGGAACTAACAAACTGATCAGTAGTAATGGGCTCGAACCCCACAATGATTACATTCGAGCCCTGGTAGAAGGAGGAATCGTAGGATTGGTAACTTGGTTGGTCTTCCTCGGAGTTCAGGTTGGGCGTCTTGTTCAATTATTTCGACAGGCATCTCCTGGCAGTGGACAAGGGACTCTGTGTTTGGCCATGTTGGCGATTCTTCTGGCTGTACCTGTGGGGATGATTACCGAAAATATCTGGAGTCATACCACTCTCTTTTTCTACTGGTATACCTTGTTGGCAGTGGTGGGTTGGAATTGGGATGATCTGCCGCCTTCAAAAAGTGACGCACCGGTTAGTCCTCCTGCACGGCTTACACCTTTTTGATCAGGGTAACTCTAGCTTTTATAGGAGTGACGCGAATTATTTCACTCACGAACTAGTTGATACTTTAACCAATAGGAATAAAAAAAACATGACTAATCAAAACCTCACCAATAATGCCTGGGGGGGCGACGATATGGCTTGAAACAATTGATACGTCAGGAGTGTAACGATCTGTGATAGAAAAAGATAGGTCTTTTATTGTCAATAAGACCTATCTGTTGCAAATGTTACCCTTATTCTATCAAAAGCATCTAAAAATTCAACTAAAGTATCGTAATTTTATTTTAGTAAATAGTTTAGTGATGCTTGTACAATCAATCAAAAGAGAAAGCAATTGAAAAGTTAGCAAATGCTTTACCTCTTGGAATAAAGTTTGAAAGTAGAAGAAAAAGAATCCAGCGTTTTTTGTCTTGATCAACTCTAAGATTTGAAACTATTTGGTTTCCTAGAATCGCTAGTTTACTAGAAACATACTTTGAAACAGATGAACTAGTTTATATAGCAATTGA
>NZ_JAAHHX010000364.1:0-2060 GCF_010672065.1 Moorena sp. SIO4A1
GTATAACGTACAGCGAGTTGAGTTAACAGAAGCCGCATCAGCCAGGGGGCGTAATGATTGACTCAGTATTCGTTTCAAGATACTAGGCTTTTTCGACAAAAAAAGCTCAATATCTTGATTGGATTTATTACGGTCGATGTCCCCTATTACGGGGAGCACCTCCGCTCCAGAACCGTGCATGAAACTTTCGCCTCACACGGCTCCTAGGTATCTTTTTGACTCCAGTGTAACTGCTGGTGGCAGCTTCGATGAACTGCTAATAGGTTCTTTTTTTGACCAGTTGTCGTGGTTTTCATCTATGTGATGAAGATGTACATCCTCGTCTTCCGTGAACCTTAACCCGCAATATCCGCAGGAATGGCTTTGCTTTTTCAAAGCTTCTGACGTAGCGTTGGAGTATAGGCGTGAATTCCGCTGACTCCAATACACCAGGTCACCATCGTAGGGTGACTTGGTGCCCCTTACGTTCACGTGTTGGTTTTGTTTATACCCTACTTTTGGGAATGCTTTTTTACATAGTTCATTAGCTCTATACCGACTTACTTTCTTTTCCTTTCGGAATTTTCGGTGGGCAGTGTTGCGCATGAACCACAAAGAATCCCGAGCGCTGCTCATATCGCAGCTATTATGGTAGTTCCGCCATCCACGTACAATGGATGCTAGTTTCTCGGCTTTTACTTTAGCGCCATAATTCGAGTTGTTAACTACGGCTTTAATCTTCTTACGTATATTCCGGTGGTTTTCCTCTGAGGGAATTGACCGGAATTTTCCGTTTTTCTGGACTCGAAAATTCCACCCCAGGAAGTTAAATCCGTCTGTCGCTTTAGTCAGCTTGGTCTTTTCTTCGCTGATTTCCATCCCGCGTTCTGCTAGGAAGACTTTGACTTTGTCTAATATCTTCGTGGCATTGTCTTTTGGCTTTAGGATAAATACCATGTCATCGGCGTACCTCAGACTAGTGTGTATGTCCTCTATTCCGTCGAGTGCGATGTTAGCTAGAAGAGGGCTGACCACTCCCCCTTGAGGGGTTCCTTGTTCGAGGAATTCAGGGAATTCAGGGAACTCTAGGTTTACCCCGGCTTTAAGGCAGCGGAATATTCCCGTTTTTATAGATGTGGGGGCTATAACCCTCTCCATTATTGAGGTATGGGAGATACGGTCAAAGCACTTTTTGATGTCTAATTCGATGACCCTTTTTGTGATTCCGTTTTTGTCGGATTTTAGGTGGTTGAATAGGCGTTTTTGAACGTCTTGGGCGCACCTTCCTGTTCGGAATCCGTAACTATCTTTGCTGAATCCTGCTTCGTGAGCTGGCTCCAGCGCGAATTTAATTAGACACTGCCAGGCTCTGTCATTGATGGTCGGTATTTTCAACATCCTTATTTTCCCATTCTTTTTAGGTATAGGGATTTCACGTAGTCCGCTATGTTTCCAGTCGTGGCCATAGTGGTTCAATGTTTCTACCAATTCCATTCGTTGTCTGTAATTGAGGCTTGACAGGCCATCAATTCCAGCCGTTCTTTTCCCTTTATTTAGTTGTGTTACCTGACGGACAGCCAAAAGTTGGGCAGCGCGGGATTTCAGAATCAGTTTCTGTAACGACCGTGCCTTCTTCCGGTCACCGGCTCGAACTGCTTTATATACTCTCTTTTGTAGGCGGAAAAGATTTTGGCGGAGTTTTTTCCACTTTTGGCTTTTCCAGAGGTCGCTATATCGTTTTGACATGCGTCTACCTATGCTCTCCTAAGGTTTGTATATTTTGATACCCGCAGTCAGTTATTCGACTGCATCTTACCCGACAGTGAGGATTAGGCTTGGCATAGCTTACTGAGGTTTCGACCTTTCCACAGACTCATTGTTGCTGTCGTTTTTACTCGTTCCGTCTGTTAGATTATTTTGACGATTTAGGGCAGTCCAATTTGCCTACTCTTTCCTCGAAGATTACGGATATCCAGGCTAAAACTCCGTGAGGATAAAAGAGTGAAGTCTCGCATTGCTAGTCAGATTGCGGCTTTGTAATAAGACACTTTTTCAGGACTTTTGCTACTGTTACCCATGTC
>NZ_JAAHHX010000365.1:0-2058 GCF_010672065.1 Moorena sp. SIO4A1
TCCCTATCAGTTGCCCCAGGATCTCGAAGAAAAGTTGCTGAAGCTAATGGATTACTTTGGCTTGAACTATGGCGCGATTGATATTATTTTAACTCCCGATGGTCGCCATGTATTTCTTGAGGTCAATCCAGTGGGAGAATTCTTCTGGCTTGAGCTTTGCCCTGGCTTACCAATTTCCCAAGCTATTGCTGATGTTTTGCTGAACTTAGTGCCACGGCGTTCTTAGTATAGCAAAGGGAGCAGGCAATAGGGAGAATATAGCGCTACGGGCAAGGCAATTCCTGTGTTCACCCAGATACAAACGCTATCTATCATAGTAACATAGGTAAAATAGTTTGTTTATAGTCTGGGTTTAACTTCAGGATAATCTGAGCATGAAAAAGCAATTATTTTATCTAATTAAAATAACATCTACTAGTTTAATTACTTGCGCTTTAGGTCTAGAAATTTGGTATATTTATTTACAGTTAACCCATAGCTCTCTACCAAGTAACCTCTATTATGTATTGTGGCTAGGAAGTATCGCTTTAATATCCCATTTCATTGAAGGTGTAATCGCTGCTTTTAAAGCTGACAGTTGTGATAAAAATCCTATAACCTATGGCATTTATACGTTTTTTGTGGGGTTTGTTGGATTGTGGGAATTATTGAATCCAAGTTCAGAAAGTTCTAGCTATAAATAAACCGTTGTACTGGATTATTTCCCGATATCAAGCAAAAAATGATTAGTGTAACTGACCAATTAGAATTGAGCGACCCTATTTTAGCAAGAGCCATATCCACAGGGCAAACGCATCTTAAGATTATGGTGTGGATGCACCTTAGCTGCATCATCCCATTTCTTCCTAACTAGGGCGCTCTAGCAGATGCGATCGCGAATAGTTCGCTTTTTGCCCACAGGTGGTGCTCGCGCCGCTAAGCTTGAGGCCGTTACAGGTAAAGCTCGGACTATACTAAAATAGTCAATAGGTTTTAGAGAATCATGCTCCAAGAACTTGAAGCGGTATTTGATCGGACAGCTCTTCAACTGGAAGTGCCCTTAAACTTAGCTGCAGGTACAAGGGTAAGGATTATTGTTGAAAGTGTTTTGCCTGATTAAGTAAGGCAACCTACAACATTCCTTCAAACTGCTCAGTGTTTAAAATTACATGGTGACCCAGATTGGTCAGAGAAAATTGACCAATATTTGTATGGGGAAACTGTTTCTGAGAATGACTGAAGTTTTTTTAGATACTTCTTTTGCGATCGCATTATCTTCGGTCACCGATCATAATCATCAACGGGCTGTCAATCTTGCCAATCAAATTCAAACTAACAAAACTTGTTTGGTAATGTTGTAGTTATCAATTAGGCTTCTTATTTATTATTGAAAATTTATTATTGAAAATTTCAGGAAATTCCCCTTTCTGGTTAAACCATTTTGCTATTCAGCAACGCCAACCCAAAAGCTATAATTGCTTCAAATAGCTAATTGCCTAACACCTATGAGTCAGCAGCTAACTCTAGAAATCAGCGATGAAGTCTACGCCGACCTACAGCGTAAGGCCAATGCAGTAGGAATATCCATAACGGATTGGATAGTCGCCGTTCTCAGCAGACAAGACGGAACTGTTAGCACTACGATGCTGTCTGCTGAGCAGCAAGAGCAGGCACGACAGAAGTTCAAAAGCCATGCAGGTGCCATCAGTCTAGGACACGCAACGGGTGTAGATAACTTAGAGATTGATGCTGACCTAGCCAGAGCTTATAGTGATGAGTATTAGAAGCGGAGTTATTTTGTGCTTCTAGACACATCAGGTTTGTTGTGCTATATCCATCGGGACGAACCACAGCATAAAAAAGCGGTGCAGTTAGTCGATGATGCAGGCAATAAACTCTTGACTCATAGCCATGTCTTAGCTGAGTTGGTTGCTCTTGCACTGATCCGCCGGTTCCCTCGGGCTAAAGTTTTGGAGTTTGTGGTTGACTTGGTTGATAATCCAGACATTGAAACAGTCTGGGTTGGTGAACAACTACACCGAGAAGCCATGCAGCTTTTAGCTGATCGGCAGGACAAGA
>NZ_JAAHHX010000366.1:0-2054 GCF_010672065.1 Moorena sp. SIO4A1
TGCAAATTCGCGGTCTTATTCAAGTGGCTAAAGCAAATCAAAATGCTTGCTACGTTCCACAGGAGGTTTATCCAACTCAAATTACTCTCTTGCGAGCTAGTGAGGAAGTGCCAATAGAACTTGCTCCTAGTGTGGATATTTATAGGCTCCTGTACGACAGTAGAAAAAACGACCCAATGTGGGGGTGGAGTAAGTTTTCTGCTGGAAAAGTAGAACTTCATCCTGTTCCAGGAGACCATCTGACAATTATGACAGAGCCATACATTGGTGCTCTAGCCGAAAAGTTAAAATCCTCCTTAGAAAAAGCACAAACAGCTAACCCTATGGAGCGTCCGTAGGCTTATTTTTAATGCGGTGTTGTGGGGAAATCAGCACTCCAAAACACCGTTAAATTTCTCCATGATTAAGTTATTAACCCGTTCATAAATACAAAAATAGGAGAAGAATCATGAAATTTCCTGATGGACCAAAAACACCAGCATTGCTACAGTCTATTAATATCATTGTTAATCCTCTCAATTACTTAGAGGATTGTGCTAAACGCTATGGAGATATGTTTACAATACGTTTTTTGAACTATCCTCCAACGGTGTTTGTCAGTCATCCCCAAGCTATGAAGACGATATTTACAGCCAACCCACAAACATTTAATACAGGGGAAGCTATGAAAGAGTTACCAACCGCTTTTTCAGGTGAAAATGCACTACCCTTGTTAGATGGCGATCTTCACAAACATCGAAAAAAAATGTTAATGCCTGCTTTTCATGGTGAGCGGATGCGAGCTTATAGTCAGTTAATTTGTGACATTACTAAGCAACAAATGACGCAGTGGAAAAAAGGAGAACAGTTTCACGTCCAGGGTTCGATGCAAGATATTTCACTGCAATTTATTATACGTGCTATTTTTGGGGTAAATGAAGAAGCTCGCTTCCAACAGCTTAACCAAACATTTATTTCACTTCTGAATTTGATGAGTAGTCCTTTGACTTCTACTGTTTTGTACTTCCATGCCCTACAGCAAGATTGGGGGCCTTGGAGTTTATGGGGACGTTTTGTGCGCCTTCGCCAGCAGGTTGATGACATAATTTATGCTGAAATTAAGCGACGTCAGGATAATCCAGCTTTATTAGGTGAAGATATCCTGAGCTTAATGATGAAAGCTCGCGACGAGCAAGGCGAGCCGATGAAAGATGTGGAGTTGCGTGACGATTTAATGATATTGTTACTAGGAGGTCATGAAACAACCTCCATGAGTATAACCTGGGCATTGTACTGGATTCACCGCTTACCACAGGTCTATGAGAAGCTTATGGCTGAGTTAGACACTCTTGGCGATAATCCAGATTCAAGTGCGATTACTAAGCTTCCATATTTGAATGCAGTCTGTCACGAGACCCTACGTATATACCCACCCACCATTTTGGGAGCGTATCGTATTGCCCAAGAGCCTATAGAAATTATGGGCTACCACTTTGAGCCAGGTACATACATTTTGCCTTGTATATATTTGACCCACAGGCAAGAAGATTTATATCCAGAACCGAATCATTTTAGACCAGAGCGTTTTTTAGACCGACAGTTTTCAGCTTATGAATTTGTGGCTTTTGGTGGCGGAAGCCGTCGGTGTATTGGATATGCGTTGTCTTTGTTTGAAATGAAATTAATCCTGGCGACAATTCTGACTAACCTAAAACTAGCCCTACCTGATAACCGTGTTATCAAGCCTGTACGTAGCGCCTTTACTGTTGCACCTTCTCCAATGTATATGATTCCTGCCTAACAGCTATTATGGAAAACCTAGAATTAATAACGAATAGCACTGTAGATTGTGAGTATAAGCTTTCAAATTTTGATATCACAGCTGGAAAGTTTAGTCCTTATTATGGGACGATCAGTTGGTACCAAAATAGAATTGATGCTCGCAGACTGAAAAAAGCATGTCAACAAATAGTTGATAGCGTACCAATTTTAGGAGGGAGATTGGTAAAGAAATTGTTTAGTCCCATAAAGGTTGTCTGTCAAGCCAAAAAACATGGTATTGGTTTTATTGAAGA
>NZ_JAAHHX010000367.1:0-2050 GCF_010672065.1 Moorena sp. SIO4A1
CTAGAACGGTCTGGTAGGGAAAAAGCTTGAGTTTGGTATAGGTTCGCGATTAGCAGCTTCTATGATAGTGCGTAATTTACCTAAGTTACTACCGCAGGGTAATCGCATCTTAGTAGAGTTATAACAATACAGTAACCTGAGCTAAAATTTGACTGTAGAATTGCTGATTATACCCTCAGAAAAGTTAATGGTACTCGAAAGTGTGTACCAGTCCTGTTAGTCAACACTCCTGGAGCCTAACCGACTTCAGTTAATAGATTCAGCCCATCACCTCCTTTGTTGACTCCTCAACAATCTTGCATCACCCTCAAAAAATGCTTCACTTCGCCGCACTGGAGGCCAGGATTTTGATTAGGAAATCATTATCCATCCCCGCCCTATAACGCTTCATCTTCAGACTCTGGCGGGAGGGTTCGCGCTTGAGCAGGTTAACACTCATGCGGCGCAGCAGCCCCAGATTCTCGGCAGCATACCCTTGGCGAACCCGGCTGGCATCTTCATTGAAGGTGACATCAAGCACCCAATGTAGACTGTTTTCAACACCCCAATGGCACCGAATCACCTGGTTATGGCGCGAGGCATCCGCCTCCAGGGAACTGAGGTAAAACTGAGTCTGGGTGGTGGTTTTGTTCCATAACTGCCGCGTCCGCTTCACCATCACCACACTGGTTAAGCCTTCCCATTCTGCTTGCCGATGCAACGGGGGGAGTTGACTCACAGGTACCGCCCACACCTGACGGGTTTCTATGCGATGATGTCCAGCTTCGACGGTTTGGTGGTCACTCAATTCAATCCCCTGCCCGTTCGGGTCAAGAGCCATAGCAAACCAAGCTTCCACCTGCTGGATCAGCTTGCCCTGGTTGCCCTTGAGCGCCAGGACATAGTCCCCACCGGCTTGCTTAATTTCTCGGGCAATGTCAATTTGGGTGCCCATGGCATCGAGAGTCACCACCGCTCCAAAGAGGTTCAGCAACTTGAGCAGCAGTGGCACCGCAGTAATTTCATTCGATTTGCTCTCCACTTTTTGTTGAGCCAACACCAGCCCATGTTCGCTGCTCCAGGCGCTCACGCTATGCAGTGCTTTGAGGCGGTTCTCCCGGTCATAGGAGCCTTTGGCCGTCAAGAATCAATATGAATCATTTCAATATCTAAGCTCTCGGTGATGCTGCCCACCCAACTCAGGAAGCCCGTTTCGAGTTGCTGGGGATCTAGAAGCCCAAACACTCGACCAAATGTATCGTGAGATGGTATCCCGTGAGGTAAGTCTAAAAATGTTTCCAGCCACTGTTGCTTGGCTTTACCGTAGGTTTCGATGGCCACAAACCCATCAGCGCCAGCAATCGAGCGCGAAAATGGCTATAGTAACCATCGCTACAAGATTATGGTCTGTTCTGCTACCCACACGGGGTACCGACCGATGCTGAAAATGATTGAGTACACTCTTTTTCAGCATCTGAGCCTCACGCTGATGATGATTGTTAAGAACGGGTCTGCCAAAACCTTTTGCCATGATCCGTGACTAGAAAATACAACTCTTTACACATCCTAGATTACCCTTGATGAGAGATGAAGGACTAGCCCATCCAACCGGTTTTTTGTCAAGTACAATTTTTCCCAAATTAGATGCGATTACCCTGGGCTTAAAGCTCCTCCTAAACTGTGTCCCGCGGGGTGCATCTCATCTTTGTAAAAAACAAGGGAAGTGCCGGAAGTGTCGGAAGCCTGGGGATTTTATGGAGGGTGGGTAGTGTAGGCAGTGTGGGAATTTTATTAGAATTTTTGTTTAATTGCATGCATTGAGATGCACCCGTCCCGCGAAAATAATTTCGATCTCTTGACTGGATTCTCTGACCTTGTTCCCTAGAAACTCTAACACCGTCTGATTATCCGATGATTCCATTTCTTCCAGCTTTTTCAAACCTATACAGGTTCCCTGAGAAATCTTGGGTCCAGGTGTTAGTTCTTCGCCTTCTTCCAGTAGAATATTCAAGCCTAGAGAGGTTCCCTGAGAAATATTGGTACCAAGACATATTGGTATGTCGCCATATGA
>NZ_JAAHHX010000368.1:0-2047 GCF_010672065.1 Moorena sp. SIO4A1
TTTTTATTGTAACACAATCGCCGGGATAAATCCCGCTCCGTTCCCCGCCCACCCAATAAATTAGGTGGCTAAATCTCTCTTGTTCCTTTTCTGTTTGATATTCTGGGGCGTTCTACAGCGAAAGCGCGTTAGTGCGATGCTCCTTGGCCTTTGGGCCACGCTACGCGAATGGAGCCGCTACGCGATCGCCCTCTATTGATTCATTTCAAGTTTACTATAGCGCTGTCCGCAGCGCTATAACTGTAACATCAGCTGATTTTAGACCGACATTATCGGTCTTGGAGAATTGTGGTGAAACAGTGTGGAGTGCGCAACGGATTTGCGGTAAGTAGGACCCTTGAGTAAGCTGGTAGATGCGATGCTCCTTGGCCTAAAGGCCAAGCTACGCAAATGGAGCCGCTTCGCGAACGCTAAAATAGACTAAGCTAGAGCTGGCTATAAGTATATGGATTTAAAAGAACAAAACTGGAAAAATTTCACGGCACACCTGCGGGATTGGCATGGGATTTGGACAAGGTATTCTCCTTCAGGAGAAGTAAAAGAATCATTTCAAAGTCTGAGAAGCTTTCAGAGCAATCCAGAGAAAACTGAAATTCATCAAGTAAATCGCTATATCTACGCTGAAGATAACTTCAAAGAAGAAAGTTGGGACTATAATCAGCAAGAAAATAATTTACCTGATGGCATATTTCACCCACAAGCTGATTCGATGAGAACTATTTGCTTTGAATCTGGTCATACTGCTTGGGTAACAAGACAATTAAAACCCGATTCGTATTTTGGTGTTGAATTATTTTTTAGGTACGAAGAATTACGACATAGTGTCGGAATTGTTTACGATAAACAAGGGGCTTTGTTCCGAACAGCGAATATTCGTGAAGATGCCAGGGGTTTTCCTAGTCAGTATTGGTCTAAAGAAATAGAACAGGTGTCCGATAGAAATCTGAGTGGGAATTGGCAAGGAACCTATGTTACCATGACCCCTGATTTAAAGATTTCTGAGCCTGTAGCAATTCAATTAAACTGGGGTTGGGAAGGACATAACACCTTCTTTTTACCTGATGGAGTTTCTATCTGTTGTCCAGATCAAGTAAGTGTTGGTACTCCCTGTACTCTCGCAGCAAATTGGCTGGTAACACCGTCAAAGTTGCAACAATTGAAGGTCAAGTATGACGAGTCTGGTGGTTTTGCTGCACTAACATTGGAACAACTTCATCTTTGATGTCAAAATAGGGTAATCCGCTCTTAATCGAGTTTTAAAATTACTGTACTTTGGCCTAAAGACTTCACAATTTACGGCTTTGTCCTGAAGCAAGCTCTATAATTATCGTCCCTTAAAAACTAAAAAACCCTGGTTAAATCAAGATTTTCAGCGGAAAAATACCAGGGTAAACGCATCTTACTAGATTAATTGGTTTAATCGGGTTTGATTGAATGTGTATTAACTTTCTATGAAACCCTTTTTTTAACCAAAAACAAGCTTTAACGCTATTTTTGTCCTGTACATAGATTCACAATATTCTGTACATTAAGGCACTAGATTTAAATTCCAATTTATCAAAAATATATCTTGAGGATTGATTGGGATAAATATAGACAACATTAACTCTTTCTTTAAGCCAATCAAGACAACTTTGCACTAATGTAGTGGCTAACCCTTGGCCTCTGTATTCTGGCATAGTGTAGACATCACTAATTAGACCGACCAGGTGAGGGATATGTACCATCTTGGTAGAGAAAGCTCCAGCACAAGCGACTATGTCACCATTGTTAGATTGCCCTAAGTAATGTATGCAATTCCCCTCTTCGTAATATTGTTTATACAGATCAGCAACGAAGTCTATAGCTTCCTGTGCATCTGGTACACTAGCATAGCCTTCTTCATACAAATTTTTGCAATTTCTCAATAACCGCTGGTTGACAGATTGGATCAGCAATTTATCAGGCAGGGCTACCCACCAGTCGATGCTCTATAGCCTTTTGTCGAATCAAATCTGGTAAGGGGGGGATTTTGTCATCCCCTCGCAAGCGGGACAGTAAATACGCC
>NZ_JAAHHX010000369.1:0-2043 GCF_010672065.1 Moorena sp. SIO4A1
TCTAGCTACTAGAGCCTAGGCGTGAAAATAGACATCATTAGATACTAACCTCGCAAGTCAGAGAACCTTCCGGCAGCTCAAGGGGGGCAGGTTCAAGGTAGAGCTCAATAGCCTCACGAATATTTTCTATTGCTTCTACTTTCGTTTCACCACAGGAAGTACAACCAGGAAGTTCGGGGCACCAAGCTGCCCAGTCTCCGTTAACTAGATCAGGCTCCAGAATGACTCTCCATCTGAGATGCGGCAAGGGGACTCCCGTTATACCCGGCACGGGTTAGCGGGAGGGGAATTGCCGCGCTTCTAGTAAACTACCCGATAGGGTATCCTTATTTTCAATATTGATATTCATAGCCGTCAGCCTTGTGAATAGTTTTCAAGTATTTGGGATGTACGTCAAATTTTTGAGTTGGTAGTTGAAGGGTAAAGCTAGGTCTAAAGCGAATTGCAATACGTCCGACATATTGACCAGCAAACTTACCTTTGATGACATCAGCCTTAACAATGTCACCTGTTTGAAACCCCTGAAAAAACTTAGCTTTTGGAGCGTGAGCTTTCGGAAAACCATATTTGTTAGGACGACAACGCTGCCTAGTTCCGTGTCCTTTAGCTGCTATTAACAGCGGTTTTATTCCCCTGATAAGTAGCCGCTCAGGTGTTGATTTACCAACACAAGAAGCATCAGTCCAATGGTGTTTTTCAATCATTCTGACCTTACGGTTAAATTTGGTCAGTCCCCCAGAACCTACTTCTACAGGTAACCCGGTTTCTTGAAGTCTTCTATACAATTCCCATCGGGTAGTATTAACCGCAGTCGCGTCTTTAAGTGAAGTCTTGGTTTTCCCCTTAATTTTCTTCAATAGTTCAGGCTTTTTACTTAAAAAATCTTCTACATATTTGTTACCTTTTTTCTGATTACAAGGTCTACAAGCTAAGGTGAGATTGCTTACTCTGTTAGAACCTCCTTTTGATTTGGGGACAATGTGTTCTATTTCCAATGGGGTGTTTTCAGCGTTGCAGTAGACACATTTTCTTCCCCATTTGGCAAGCAAGTATTCCTTGACCTCAAAGCCGAATAACTCACCGCGTTGATATTCAACCTCGCTAATTTCAGGGTTTGGCATTTGCTGCAAATCAAACCTGACTAACTCTTGAGAAATAGCGCTAATCGGACAGACTTTTCTAATTCGTTTCACCCAAGTCTCAATATTGTTAATTCGGCTTTCAAGAGATGGGGGTAACCATCCTTGTCTACCAGTTCTGTTCAAAAAACGAGGTTTGCGATATCGAGTCTTACGGTTGCGTCTACCTCTCCTTAATGCCCTGCGAGAGTCTAGAGAATTCTTAATCTGTTGTCCCCTGTGAGATATTTCTAAGGCGCTTGTGACACGTCCTGTTTCTTCTTGAACAATAGCCATCCCGCTTGTTTTACTACCAGGGTCTATCTTTAAACGATGTGAATGAGTGACAGATTTTTCTAAAATCCTGTCTTTTAATACAATTGTAAATGGGTACCGTTTAAATACTTTAGCCCTTCCCATGTTCAATAGCTCTCTTGCTCGTGCCGGGTGGCATGGATCCAGTGGTTTCTTATTTTGATCTAGAACGAAAACTCGCATTACTTTGAACACTCCACAATGTGGGTAAAGTTTGCCTGTGCAAAGCACACGCTTGCGCGAACGACAATGTTATCTAGCTTTGTTCGGTACAGCTCACTGGCTTAACTCGCTACACCTGTTTAAAGCTGTACGACAGTTGCTACAAACTGGCACGCATTTGTAGGTGTCATGAGCTAGATAACGTAGCTCGCTTAGAGCTTAGTCTGGTCAACTATGAGCTTTTTACAAGCTCCCGCTATAGTCTGAAGGACTTAGCGGTGAGTTGTTGACTGAGAAAATTAGCTCGACAACGATGACGCTGAATCTTGCCACTGGAAGTCTTAGGGATACTCCCAGGTTTTAACAGTGCTACATCATGAACCTGGAGTTCGTGGTCAGATGCTACTGCCCGACGAATATGTCTGACTACCTCCTGTGTGTCTAACTT
>NZ_JAAHHX010000037.1:0-61407 GCF_010672065.1 Moorena sp. SIO4A1
TGTCACTCGGATTTCACGAGGGGTGGAATTTCACCACCATGGTTATCAAGTTGTCATGGTTCATTTAACCAAGCAGCTAATCCTCCAAATCCTTATTGGATAAGGTTTATAGCTAACGAATCGCACCTCGAAATTGGTACCAACCTGCATCGTTAATAGACTTAGCTAAACAGTGGTTTTTAACCAGGTTTTTAACTCTTAAATCTTGCCTTCGGCACGCTGCGCGAACGTAGGCGACCAGGTCGTTAGACCGGATTACGCAGCGCGCCGGAGACGAAACCTTAGATAGTGGAGCCTTTATGGGTGTTCGGCTTTGCATAAAAGGGTTAAATCTTTTGTAATAAGGCTCCACTATCTTACGGTAACTTCTAACCAGTCTCTTGGCGTGCTCTTCACGTTGTCTACTTATTTTAAGGTGTGTCCTACCTAGTCTATTAATTGCTTTTTTACGGTTAGCAGAGCCTTTCTTTTTTCGAGAAACTCGACGTTGATAAAACTTTAAGTGCTTTTCACCTTTTTTGTAAAACCTGGGATTAGGTTCAGAGTATCCGTCAGAGTCGGTATAAAACTCCTTCAAGCCTACGTCCAATCCAACAGTAAAGCCAGTGGCTTCTAATTGTTCTGAATTGTCTACTTTGACGCAAAACTGGACATAGTAACCATCGGCTTTTTGGACAATCCGAACTCGCTTGATTAATTTTTGTTCGAATCTCCACAAGTCCCAGGTCCCCTTGAGCTTGACTTTTCCGATACCCTTCTTGTCGGTGAATTTTATGGACTTATTATCTGGGGATAACTTCCATCCAGATTGCTTATACTCCACTGATCTAGAATGTTTCTTGAAACGAGGATAACCCTTCTTTCCAGGAATTTTATTTTTGCAGTTATCGAAGAAACGTTTGATAGCACGTTCTACGTTCTCAACAGAGGCTTGGCAAGCATGACTATTGAGGTCTTTAACAAATTCAAACTCTTCCCTTAGTTGAGTGTTGTATCGATAGAGTTCTTTCTTCCCTGTTCCACGATTGTCCATCCAATACCGAAGTACCTTGTTACGGACAAAACGAGCCGTTCTAATGGCTTCATTTATTGCCAACTTTTGAGGCTCTTTAAGGACAGCCTTGAATTCCATAACCAACACTTAAAATCACCTCCTTGGTATTGATGCATTGCTTTCTATTATAGTCGATATCTTAGGACGAAAATTTCCGGGCAGTTAGGGAATAAATTCCTGTTCGGGCTAACCCCATGGATAGAATCGGTGGGGCGTTGCGCCCTCAGGGTCTTTGGTCACTTGTTTTCAACCCTTTCAACCCCCAGCTTCAGCGTGGGGGCTATCCACTTCTAAATTTTTAGGATTAGTTACCATCCCTGATAGTGCCAAGGATTGCCCGTGCCATGCTACTGAGCCAAACAAGGGCAAAATCTGCCTACAGAAGGCTTCTGTTGCTTTGGAAAGGTAACGATTGGGGTTAATCACCAAAGACAATACCCGTTTAACCACTACTCCCTCTATTTTTGCCCTGTGTAGCACCCCCATTTGTAATTCTTTTTCAATAGCTGTAATCGATACAAAGGCAGCTCCTAGTCCTGACTGTACTGCATTCTTAATCGCTTCAATGGAGTTAAGTTCCATCTCCACCTTAAACCGTTTAGCATCAATGCCACTGCGACCTAATACCTGGTCAATTACCTTACGGATGGTGGATTGGGAGTCCAAGGCAATAAACTGTAACTTATACAGGTCTTCTTTTTGGATCTTCTCCAAATTAGCCATGGGATGAAATGCAGGCAAGATTAGTACTAGCTCATCTTCAGCATAAGGACTAATGGTCAAGGTTTCTTGAAGTTCTGGGGGAACTTCACCACCAATAATGGCTAAATCCACTAGTCCATTGGCTACACCCCAGGAAGTGCGGCGAGTGGAGTGAACCTGTAATTGTACTGTCACCTCAGGATAGCTTTGTCGGAACATACCAAGCATCCGAGGTAGTAGATAGGTTCCGGTAGTTTGAGATGCACCAATAATTAAGGTCCCACCTTGGAGACTTTGTAAGTCGTCAATGGCTCGGCAGGTTTCCTGGCATAGAGCCAGAATTTTTTCCCCATAGTCCAACAGCAGGTGTCCAGCTTCCGTCAGTTGGGCACGGCGTCCACCCCTGTCAAATAACGGCACCTCTAACTGTCGCTCTAAATTTTGTACTTGCAGGCTGATAGCAGGTTGGCTTACGTATAGACTATCAGCAGCACGCTTGAAACTCCCCTCAGTAGCGATCGCTTTGAGTATACGGAGTTGATCGAGAGAAAAAGGTAGGTCAGACATAGGGCTAAACCATTAACAGAAAGGAGCGAGCTGAAATCGAAACTAACATAACCAGGACTCAAGTTCCTACTCCGTCTTGATGCAGTCGCTCATGGGGGGGACCCCCAAGACCGTAATGGTGCTTTTTCCGTAGGCGAATTAAATTCGCCACGGGTCGCACCTCTGCATCGCTTTTTTGCTATAATAGAGCGTTATTTCCCATCTATCACCCTTGCCTATGGTATTTCCAAATTGGCTGAGTGTCAGCCACTTTGTCATGTTTGGGTTGCTATTGACTTTTGCGATCGCTCATAGTGGTTTAGCCGCCCTGCGTTCTAAGGGTGAACAAATAATTGGTCCAAGGCTTTATCGTATTGTCTTTGCTTTAGTGAGTCTTCCGCTAGCAGTTGTATTAATTATTTACTTTTTGAACCATCGATATGATGGTATACAGTTGTGGCTCCTTCAGGACCTGCCAGGTATTAAGTCATTAGTATGGGGGCTTTCAGTCATTTCTTTCTTGTTTCTTTATCCAGCTACGTTTAATTTATTAGAAATTGCTGCGATTCAAAAGCCCCAAGTCCATCTGTATGAGTCTGGCATTATGCGGGTTACCAGGCATCCCCAAATGGTAGGACAAGTAATATGGTGTATTGCCCATACCCTCTGGATTGGTAGCACCTTTACCCTATTGACCTCCGTGGGATTAATTCTCCACCATCTTTTCGCTGTCTGGCATGGAGACCGCCGGTTGTTGGCACGGCATGGAGAAGCCTTTTGTGCACTCAAAGCTCGCACATCCGTAATCCCTTTTTTGGCAATTATCCAGGGACGTCAATTCCTGAGATGGCAGGAGTTTGTTCGTCCGGCATACCTAGGAGTCATCGGTTTTACTGGGCTGTTGTGGTGGGTACATCCCCTCATGATTACAGCTGTAGCCCAAGTAAATTGGTAATTAGGACATTTCTGTTGCTCAGATGATCCCGATTCGATGTAGCATGATCCCAAACAAATCTAAAAACCCTTATATTTCAAAAAATCATGGTATTGTCTGTTGATGAACGGACGTTTTCAAAAACAGTTTTAGACTCTTCTGAGCCAGTTATCGTTGATTTCTGGGCTCCCTGGTGTGGAGTATGCCGGTTTGTTCACCCCATACTTGAGGAATTCCAAGCTCAAGGAAGCAATGATGTCAAGGTTGTCAGAGTAAACGCCGATAACAATCTCAAGCTTGCCAATACCTATCGACTCAAGACCCTACCGACATTGCTATTCTTTGAGCAAGGTCAGTTGGTCTCACGAATAGAAGGTTTCCAAGGTCGGGATGAGCTGCTCAGGGAAATTGCCAGGCTGCTCAAATCACACTGCCAATACCCAGATTTGACCAAGGAGTTGGATAAAAGGCAGCGCCAAGGTTTGAAAGCTTTTTCGGCCAATATCCCCTCTAGAGAAATTCTACGTCTTAGGTCTTAGGTCTTAGGTCTTAGGTCTTAGGTGCAAGAGGGTAATGGTACACAAGGAAAGCTGTTGACACCCGACCTGCTTTACCCGGCGCTAGGGAACTGGGTCAGAACACCCTTAGCCATTCAACCTAAAAGCCTAAAACCTTCACTTAAACTAATTAGCTAATTAGCGACTCTTAACCTAATTAGCCATTGAATTGGTCATCGGTAACCAGGTTGTGGGTTTACCATTTCCCATGACCAATTTCCCTTTCCCATGACCAATTACCAATTACCAATTACCAATTACCAATTACCAATTACTAATTGGTTTCTGACTCTTGTGCCTGAACTGTCCCTGTGAATTGATAAAAGTTATATTATACCACTTTCATGGCTAGGAATTGGGAAAGTATCCGTGCCAAAAAGATAAATTTTTGTTAATTAAATTTTCTTATTATTTTCATCAAATATTGGGATTATCTGATGATTACTCGTTTTGATCAGATATTTTGTAATGAAGATTACTAAAAAGGTTAAGATTTGTATCAGATATGAGACCTTAGTGGCCTATTCACCGGATGGCGGCTGTTGGTAGTAGTCACCGCAAACCAATGCCAACCGTGAGTCCATGGTCTAGGCTGCTATAGTGCAGTTGAGATTAAAGGATCTGGCCTTCTACAGACAAACAAAAAGAAAAACTTTAGACATCAGCGGTTTACAGTTTGCCAAAATAGTAACGAAATCTGAAGTAGGCTGTCTTCAATGGAACCGCTTTATCAATATGCCTGGCTAATCCCAGTGTTTCCCTTGGCAGGGGCAATGCTGGTTGGTCTGGGGCTAATTTCCTTCAATAGAGCAACAAACCGTCTGCGGCAGCTGTTAGCTGTATTTATTGTCTCCTGGTTGGGGGCGTCCATGGTGTTCTCCTTTGCTATACTCTGGAGTCAATTTCATGGTCATGAACCCTATCAACGCACCCTGGAGTGGGCTGCTGCTGGCAATTTTCACCTAATGATGGGCTATACCATCGATCACTTAACCGCACTGATGCTGGTAGTGGTGACCACCGTAGCTTTTCTGGTCATGATTTATACCGATGGCTACATGGCTCATGACCCCGGTTATGTGCGCTTCTATGCTTATTTAAGCTTGTTTAGTTCCTCTATGCTCGGTTTGGTGGTTTCTGCCAACCTGTTGCAAGTTTATATTTTCTGGGAACTGGTGGGAATGTGTTCCTACCTGCTAATTGGATTCTGGTATGACCGTAAGGCAGCAGCAGATGCTTGTCAAAAAGCTTTCGTGACTAACCGTGTTGGAGACTTTGGTCTGCTGTTAGGCATGTTGGGACTCTACTGGGCAACTGGCACCTTCGACTTTGATGCCATGGGAGCCAATCTGGAAGCCTTTGTCGAATCCGGTTACCTGGGTGCAGGCATGGCAGCTGTGTTCGCTGTCTTAGTGTTTCTCGGTCCGGTGGCTAAATCCGCACAATTTCCCCTCCACGTTTGGCTTCCCGATGCCATGGAAGGCCCAACCCCAATCTCTGCCCTAATTCACGCCGCAACTATGGTAGCCGCTGGGGTGTTTTTGATTGCGAGGATGTACCCCGTGTTTGAAGGGATTCCAGTCGCCATGACTGTGATTGCCTGGACGGGAGCATTTACCGCTTTCTTAGGGGCAACCATTGCTATTACTCAAAATGATATTAAGAAAGGGTTAGCCTATTCAACTATGTCTCAATTGGGTTATATGGTAATGGCAATGGGCATTGGAGCCTATGGTGCTGGCTTATTTCACCTGATGACCCACGCTTATTTCAAAGCCATGCTGTTCCTCTGCTCTGGGTCAGTAATTCACGGTATGGAAGCTGTGGTTGGCCATGACCCGATTTTGGCTCAGGATATGCGGTTAATGGGAGGCTTGCGTAAGTTTATGCCCATTACCTCCCTGACATTCCTAATTGGAACCTTGGCAATTTGTGGAATTCCACCCTTCGCAGGGTTCTGGTCAAAAGATGAAATCTTAGGCAGTACTTTTGAGGTAAGTCCAATACTTTGGGGAATTGGCTGGCTGACCGCTGGAATGACTGCTTTCTATATGTTCCGGATGTATTTCTCCACCTTTGAAGGGGAATTTCGGGGCAATGAGATGGAAATTCGTCATCAACTCAAAGAAGCTGCTGGTGTAGCTGTACCTGCTTTTGGTCCTGGTGCTATGGATGTACGGGAACTTGAGGCTCAGGCTGACGATGATCACCACGACCACCACCACAGTGAGTTTCCCCATGAGTCACCCTTAACGATGACACTACCGTTGTTAGTGTTAGCCGTGCCATCGGTACTGATTGGTTTGGTGGGAACTCCCTTTAACAACTACTTTGAGGAATTTATCCACCCAGCCAGTGAAACCATAGCCGAAGTCGTGGCAGAAGCAGAAGCCTTTGACTGGTCAGAATTTCTGATTATGGGCGGCAGTTCCGTGGGAATCGGTCTGATTGGGATTTCCGTTGCGGTACTGATGTACTTACAGGGCAAGATTGACCCCAATGCGATCGCTAAAAAAATCCAGCCCCTATATCAGCTGTCTCTCAATAAGTGGTACTTCGATGAAATTTATGACCGGCTGTTTGTTCAGGGAAGCCGTCGATTAGCACGGCAAGTTATGGAAGTAGACTACCGTATCGTTGATGGTGTAGTCAACCTGACTGGCTTTTTCACCCTGCTCAGTGGTGAAGCACTGAAATACGTAGAAAACGGTCGTGCCCAATTCTATGCTCTAATTGTCTTCCTCGCAGTACTGGGTTTAGTAATTGTCTCAGGTGTGACCTGACCTGCTTTGTTAATTGTTAGTTGTTTATACACAATTAACAATTAACAATTAACAATTAACAATTTGCAATTTTATTTTGACCAATGGTGACTGACTAGTTGACTATGACAGATTTCCCCTGGCTAACAATAATTATTCTGTTTCCGATTGCGGCATCGCTTCTGCTCCCGTTTCTGCCAGAAAAAAATGGGACTTGGGAGCGTTGGTACTCTTTAATTATCGGGCTAATTGATTTTGCCCTAATTGTCTATGCTTTTGTGACCCAGTACGACCTGAGCAACCCAGAACTGCAACTGGTCGAAAAATACAGCTGGGTGCCTCAAATGGACTTGAATTGGTCAGTAGGTGTAGATGGCTTATCCATGCCTCTTGTTTTACTGACTGGCTTTATTACTACCCTAGCGATGCTGGCAGCTTGGCCGGTAACCTTCAAGCCTAAGCTATTTTACTTCCTGATGTTGGCAATGTACGGTGGTCAGATTGCTGTATTTGCTGTTCAAGATATGCTGTTGTTCTTCTTGGTATGGGAACTGGAGTTAATTCCGGTTTACATGCTACTGTCAATCTGGGGGGGCAAAAAGCGTCTCTATGCAGCTACCAAGTTTATCCTCTACACCGCAGGGGGTTCCCTGTTTATCTTGCTAGCTGCCTTAGGCATGGCATTCTATGGAGATACCGTAACCTTTGATATGCGATCGCTCGCCCTCAAAGATTACGCCCTCAATTTCCAGCTATTGCTTTACGGAGGCTTCCTGATTGCTTACGGGGTCAAGCTACCCATCTTCCCTCTACATACCTGGTTACCAGATGCCCATGGGGAAGCCACAGCACCGGTACACATGCTCCTGGCTGGCATTCTGCTGAAAATGGGGGGATATGCCCTAATCCGCATGAATGCTGGCATGCTACCCGATGCCCATGCCGTGTTTGCTCCCGTATTGATAATTTTAGGGATTGTCAATATTGTCTATGCTGCCCTTACCTCCTTTGCCCAGCGTAATCTCAAGCGTAAGATTGCTTACTCATCCATTTCCCATATGGGATTTGTCTTAATTGGTATTGCTTCTTTTACCGACTTAGGCATGAGTGGAGCAGTGATGCAAATGATTTCCCACGGTTTAATTGGTGCCAGCCTATTCTTCTTAGTAGGAGCTACCTATGACCGTACCCATACCTTGATGCTCGATGAGATGGGGGGTGTTGGTAAGAGAATGGGCAAAATGTTCGCCATGTGGACAACCTGTTCCATGGCATCCTTAGCATTACCCGGAATGAGTGGGTTTGTGGCAGAAGTGATGGTGTTTGTTGGCTTTGCCACCAGTGATGCTTACGGTTCCTTGTTCAAAGTATTAGTGATCGTCCTGGCAGCTATCGGGGTTATCTTAACACCAGTTTACCTGCTCTCCATGCTGCGGGAGATTTTATACGGTCCGGAAAACAAGGAATTAGTCGCCCACGAAGCCTTGATTGATGCTGAACCTCGGGAAGTGTTTATTATTGCCTGTCTGTTAGTACCAATTATCGGCATTGGTTTGTATCCGAAAATTGTGACTCAGATCTATGACGCTACCACAGTCCAGCTAACCGCACGACTCCGCAACTCTGTACCAACCTTGGTCAACGAAGCACCAGTAGCACTAGAAAATGCTCCAATAGTTTCTGTCGCTCCATCCATTGCTCCTCGTTAGGGATTGATCTGGTTTACCGTTGACTAGTGCTTAGTAGGGTGGGCAAAAACAGTTCTATTGTTTTGAGTATTCGAGACTAGATTACTAATGGTGCTTAGTAGGGTGGGCAAAAACAGTTCTATTGTTTTGAGTATTCGAGACTAGATTAGTTTGCCCACCATACTAGTGATTAACAAATTAGCAGCGTTTAATGTAGGGGTAGTATGAACCAACCCCTACATTTTTTTGTTGCCAAAGCCCCCAAAAAGCTCCCTTATATCATGTCAGGATAATTACCCTTAATAAAAATCTCCCCCATCTCCCCATCTCCCCATCTCCCCACACTTTTATTATGGGTATTCAACCGAACTTGATATTAGAGAAGCTATTGCTAGCGATCGCTTAACCAAAACTGATCTTAAAATATAAGAAACTTGTGCGGGAAGTAGCTAAATCATGACATTAGCCACCACAGCTGTTGAAACTAATCCCATTGTGCTGAGGATGCCTCCAGCATTGGATATGGATGATGACCAATTTTTTGAGTTTTGTCAGGTTAATCGAGATTTACGTATTGAACGCACATTAGACGGAGAAATAATTGTTATGCCCCCAACAGGAGGTGAAACATCTGACAGAAATTCCGACATTAATTTTCAGCTACGGTTATGGAACCGCCAAACAAAGCTAGGGAAAGTTTTTGAGTCTTCTTGTGGCAATAAGGCTGCCCAATGGGGCAGATCGTTCTCCTGATGCATCTTGGCTCAAGCTGGAGCGGTGGGAATCCCTGAGTAAAGAACAAAGGAAAAAATTTATTCCTCTGTGCCCAGATTTTGTGATTGAGTTGCGTTCCCCCAGTGATAGGGTAAAAGACCTCAAGGACAAGATGGAGGAGTACATGGACAATGGTGCGAGGTTGGGGTGGTTGATTGAGCCAAATAGTCGTCGGGTGTATATTTACCGTCCTGGTGCTGATGTGGAGCAATTGGAAAATCCCGCTACGGTCAAGGGGGATGATTCAGTGCTGCCTGGTTTTGTCATGGTTATGGAAGAAATTTGGGAAGGTTGAGGGGTAGTACTTTCAGCCTACTCCCTTCGCTCCTTCTTATCCAAAACTGACCTTAGTTATTTTTGCAGTCTGTGATTAACCTCTTCTACTGATATACTCAAAGCTTCAGCTATCTGTTCCACACTCACCCCTAATCCTAATAAATGGGAAATAGCTTTCTGTAGTGCTTGTTCAGTTTTCTGTAGTGCTTGTTCAGCTTCCTCATAAGCCATGTCCAGTTCTTGAAAATTTAATAGCTTTTTACCTAACTTTGGATCGAAAAACTCTAATTTTCCCTGATTCACTTGAAGTTCTAGACCTAAGACTTCACTGTAAATCGAGAAATCTTCATCTCCTAAAGGTTTGCTAGCTATAGGCTCATAGTTTCCCTCCACCAGACGTAATCCTTTCAGGGGTGGTTGGAGATAATCTTCCACAGGGTCATACTGCATGTATTCTAATACTCCCATATCTTGGTATGTTTGGCGATTAAACCTTTGATCAGTTCCCTTAGTACTTATTGAAGTTACTTCTAAGATCCAACTCGGAAAATTTCCGCCTTCTTCCCAAACTTTGTAGTGTTTTCGTAGTTTATTTTCTACTCCGAAAATCACAAATACATCAGGCTCGATTACGGCATCATATATGCCTTCTAGGTAGTAAATCGATAAGTTACCCGAAACATAAACATCGTCTCGATTTTTGAAATAGTTTTTCAAGGCTTCTACGCCATAAATGATATAATCTCGGTTAGGGTCACTTTCTGCCATTGGTGTACCATTAGTATTGCGGTAGAAAAATTTAGGTTTTAATTGCTCATTAGTCATTGGTCATTCAGCAAGGGAGTAGGGAGCAGGGAATAGGGAATAGGGAATAGGGAACAGGGAATAGGTAAGGGGGAATAACCAATTTAAATGTGACGGTTAACCTCTGCCACTGATAAATTTAGTGCTTCAGCTATCTGTTCAACAGTCAAGCCTAAGCTTAATAACTGGGAAATAGCATTCTGTAGCCCTTCTTCCGCTCGTTGTCGGGCTTGAGCTTCGGCAGCTCGCTCTAACTCCGCTTGTTGTCGGGCTTGAACTTCAGCAGCTCGCTCTAACTCCGCTTGTTGTCGGGCTTGAGTTTCTGCGGTTTGCTCTAACTTTGCTCGTTGATAAGCTATCTCCAGTTCTTGAAAATTTAATAGCTTTTTCCCCAGCTTCGGATCAAAAAATTCTAGTTTTACCTGATGCACTTGCAGCTCTAGACCTAACACTTCACTATCAATAGAAAAATCTCCATCCCCTAAGGGCTTGCTGGGGATAGGTTGATACTTTCCCTTCACCAAACGTAATCCCTTAAGTGGCGGGTTAAGATAATCCCCGGTAGGATCATACTGAAAGTATTCTAATACTCCCATTGTTTGGTATAGTTTGCGTTTTGTGGTTTGATCACTATTCCGGCTGCTTTTTGAGGTTATTTCTAATACCCAACTGGGCAATTTTCCTCCTTCTTCCCAAGCCTTGTAGCTTCTTCGCTGTTTGTTTTCCACGCCAAAAACCACAAATACATCAGGAGAGACTACCTGATCGGGTTCTCCTTTCTGGTAGTAAATAAATAAGTTACCCGAAACATAAACATCTTCCCGATTTTTGAAATAACTTTTTAAGGCTTCTACGCCATAAATCAGATAATCCCGAGTAGGATCACTTTCTGTCATAGGCTTACCATCACTATCGGGGTAGAAAATTTCGGTTTTGAGTTCGTCAGTTATTTTAGTAATAGGTACTTTAGTCATAGGAAAGACACCTTCTGATTAAAATTGAAACTAGAAACTTGAAACTTATAGCTGATAGCTTACATTAGTGAACCTTTTCTCTATGGGGAAGAAGGGTAATGGTGAAAACACTTTCCCCATTACCCAAAGGTGTAATTGCAATCACACCGCATTACAGAATCTCTAATTACCTTAATTTGACCATCAGTAGAAAAAACAGATCACCTGTCACTGGACATTTGAGCCACTCTATGATAAAGCTGCTAGCATTAACCATCGAAAACCATGGCAAGTGTGGGAAGTATGGGAGGTGTGGGAAGTGTGGGGAGAGAAGAAGAGTGTGGGGAGAGAGGGAAGTGTGGAGAGGGTGGGAACTATGGGGAGGGTGGGAAGTGTGGGGAGGGTGGGAAGTATGGGAGAATTCCTACTCCCTACTCCCTACTCCCTACTCCCTACTCCCTACCCAAGTGATAAGTACTCTAGAATAGATAAACGCTATGTTGAATCGTCGAAGGTTACTAAAGTTAAGTGTTCTTTCAGCTGCTAGTGCCTTGGGTTGGTCAGCAGTTTGCTCAAGGGTGAGAACTGAGGTTAGTAGTAGTGAAATGCCGGACTATAGCAGCACTGGAGTGACGTTATTACAAGAGACAACACCCCTTGAGGATGGCTTTTTCTTTCCGGCGGAATGGCAACCCCATGAATTCACGATCATGGTGTTTCCTCCAGCTCAGAATTGGAAAGGGTATGGTCTGAAGAAGGCAAGGCGGGAATGGGCAGCAGTGGCGAATGCTGTCAATGAGTTTGAACCGGTTTCGATGGTTGTTCATCCTCAAGACAAGGGTGTGGCTAAGGGCTTGTTGAGTTCCGATATCGAACTGATTGAGTTTCCCGTAAACGATGGCTGGGCAAGGGATTCCGGTCCGATGTTTTTGGTGAACGGCAAGGGTTCACGTCGGGTAGCTGGGTTTACTTTCAACGGTTGGGGTGGTAAGTTTCCCCCCTATCACGACGATGCTTTACTAAAGGCGAGATTGTCTCACTATCTTGATACTACCATGTACTTATCCTCTCTAGTGTTGGAGGGCGGTGGTGTCACATTAGATGGTGAAGGTACTATTATCACCACTGAGGAATGTTTACTTAACCCTAATCGCAACCCCACCATGAGTAAGTCTCAAGTTGAGAGATTGTTGAAGCACTATCTCGGGGCTGAAACCGTGGTTTGGCTAGGTCGTGGTATCGTACCTGATCCGGTGACAGATGGACATGTGGATGGGATTTGCGCATTTGCCGCACCTGGATTGGTCTTACTCCATAGCACTGATGATAGGAATGATCCAAACTACAAGATTTGTCGGGATGCTAAGCATCGATTACAACAAAGTACTGATGCTCGCGGACGTAAGTTTGAGATTGTTGAGATTCCTCTTGGCTTAGATGTTGCTCATATGAATTTTTATATTGCTAATAATGCTGTGATCGTTCCAGTTGCTGGTGACTCAAGCCAAGATGATGCTCCCCTTGCTATTCTGCGTGAGGTTTTCCCTGGGCGGAAGGTTGTTGGTGTGGATAGTTTAATACTAGCTGAAGGTGGAGGAGGAGTTCATTGTATTACCCAACAGGTACCTGTTGCTAATGGGGTAAGCATTCAGCAGTCAGCAGTCAGCAATCAGTAAATTTTGGGGCAGGAAACAGGCAAGATGCCTGTTCCACCAACATGCTTGTTCTACACAAATAACTATTTAAGCAAAATTTAACAAATAGTCTCTGATTTTATGACAGTTTTATATTATTAATTCCTAGATAATTTTCTTGATAATCTGCTCAAACTACAGGTTATTAACTTCAGCCTTTCAAAAGATACCATCAAATTCACCAGCCTCAAATCTTTTTCTCAATTCCTGGCGCTGAATTTTGCCGATCGCTGTTTAAAGACTGAGAACCTAGACACAGAAGGTGATACAGCACCCGTAGACTCAATTTGTAATAAAGAAATTCCCTATATACAAATTGAGTCTACCAGGCTCAAAAAACCCCTGGATAAAGGAGATGGCGACCTCCCTTAAACAGCTATTGAGTCAGCTCTTTATGCTGTCTGCTTTTTCAATGTGCCGCCAGCTGCAATAACACCCAAAGCAATAAGAGAAAGGGTAGAAGCGGGTTCGGGAACGGCACTAGATGCTACAATATCAGTCTGAACGATCCGACTATTGAGGGATTGTACATCGCGAGCATTGCCATTGGGAAAGAGCGTCTGAAAATTGTCAAGTTGCCCTTGGGACAATTCGAGTGTTTCGTTCAGCACAACCCATTTTACGCCCTCAGTAAAGGGTGGCGTTGTCAATGAGCCAGTAAATTGATATGAGGATAGATCATTGGGTAATAAACTACTCAGCTCAAAGTTATTGATGGGAATCTCAGTACTCGTTTCTTGTGGCGGTAAATTTGAAAATATTGGGTCTAGCAATACGTTGAATTTACCTTCTTCAATCCATCTGGCAACTACTAATAAATCACCATCATCACTTTCATGAACCAGGTGCAATTCCCCTGGAAAAGCTTGTCCATCCAGTGTGTTCTCACTGGGCGAATGGAAGTGAAACTGCTTAAGTTCAAATTCTTCAGATTCAAACTCCAGAATACCTGCACCATCCTCTACAACTGCTTCAATAGTGCCGAACTCGTCGGGTGAACCAGTATTAATTATTGCTAGTTCAGTGTCATCACTGTAGGTGAAATTTAGGGAAGGTAGACTATCTACTTTGTTTTCAGAGCGTATGTCAATAGGACTTTGTTCGAGTTGTGCATGTGCAGGGGTCTCATGACTGGCTAAAATTACCAATCCAAGTCCAACAGATACAAATAACACTTCTTGCCTCATGTGCCAAATTGTCATTACTAATGTATGTACTACTGGGTACAGACCAGTTGGATAAAATGCCTGAACCTATTGCTTAGATTAAATTACAGCGACATCGAAAGTGGCTCCGTGTACGCTTATATATTGATAATACCAAAAAAACGGCCCCCGCACTTCAAATATCCAAACCCCATGCCAAGGCTTGTTTTTCTCTCTAAAATAAATAAAAAAAACAGCTAAAAACATCCCCTGATTCTGATGATTCGCGCGATGAATCTATTTCCAGTAGCCAGTAGGGTGTGTTAGGGACGGGCTCCCCTTGATTTTACGCCTCTTGACATCGGTTGAGACAGCCCGGCCCGTAACGCACCACCGGGTCAAACTCCTGACTCCCGACTCCCGATTCCCTACTCCCTACTCCCTACTCCCTTTTCCCTTTTCTCTATAATGAGAAATAAATCAAAAAAAAACTACCAATATCATGCTGGATTGGTTAGCAATTTGGGGAATTTCTAGTGCCGGTGGCTATCTCGCTAAAGAAGTAATTGGTCCCTTGGCAAAAGACGCTCTAGAAGACTACACCAAAGACTTCTTCAAAGAGTCTATCAAAGACTATACTGGACTATCCGATCAAACTACCCAGAAAAAACTCTTCGGTAAAGCCTTAAAAGAATTTGTAGCCTTAGTTGAAAAGGAATTGGACGATGCTGACCTATCCAAGCAAGAATTAAAACAGTATACTAAACCCCTCAAGCAGTATATTAAGAACAAATCCATTAAAGCTATCCTAGGCAGTGCCTTTAGATATGGCTGTCAGCAACTAGATACTGAGACATTAGCTAAGACTTGGATTGAGCTTAAGTTATTACCATTACCGGAAGAATTTCGTTGGAAGTATATTGCTAGACAGTATCTCAAGCAAGTACACACTATCATCCGGGAATCGGATCAGTTGCGGCCTATCCGAGATTCCCAAACCTTGGATGCGATCGCAAACAACACAAAAGCTAACGCAGGCATTATCCCAGACTTTGACTTAAGCACCTATCAAGAAGCACTCCTAGAGCGCTACGGTAATCTGGGCTTAGATAGTTTAGATACCAGTGGCTATGCCTATAACGAACTAAAACTCTGGAGGATATTTATCCCCCAAAATGTGCGAGAGGTTCATGACCTGATGCCGTCAGCTCTTCATGAACTTCCTAAAGATTATTATAAACAACTGGGAGACAGTGATCAACTAGATATAGCAATTGCTCTAGAGGAGTTGAAACGAGCCAAAGACCTTTATCATCAACAGCCGCTTAAATCCGTATTGGATGTTATTAATGACTCTCAAGGCTATCGCTATTTGGTGGTTTTAGGAGACCCAGGCTCTGGTAAATCTACGTTGCTCCAGTATTTAGCATTGGAGTGGGCAAGAACAGATTTGACTACTGCCCTTTCTCTACCAATTCCATTACTGATTGAATTACGCACCTATATCCGCAATCGCGATAGTGGACAGTGTAATAACTTCTTGGAATTCTGCCATCAAAGCAGTGGCTCCATCTGTCATATCAATCAACATCAACTGCATCACCAGTTAAAGGCTGGCAAGCTGTTAGTCATGTTTGTTCGCGTAGCGTGGCCAACGGCCATGGCTTGGATGAAGTGTTTGAACCAGGCAAACGAGAAGATGTGATTACCGATATTCATCGCTTTACCAATACCTATCCTAAGGTAAGAGTAATTGTTACATCTCGCGTCATTGGTTATAAACCCCAACGGCTACGAAATGCTCAATTTCGTCATGTGATGCTCCAAGACTTGGAGTCGGAACAAATTCAAACCTTTATCCACCACTGGCATGAGTTAACCTTTACGAATCAAGCCGATAAAGTTAGGAAACAGGAGCGCTTACAAAAAGCAATAGACACATCCTCCCCGATTCGACAACTGGCGGGAAATCCCCTATTACTAACCATGATGGCAATCCTGAACCGCAATCAAGAATTGCCTCGTGACCGCTCTGAACTCTATAACCAAGCGTCTCGATTACTGCTTTATCAATGGGATGTAGAGCGAGCATTACTAGAAGATAATCGTGTTGATCCCAAGACTATCGATTATAAAGATAAGCAACAGATGCTCGGTAAAGTGGCATATTTTATGCAGGGCAATCAAGCAGGGTTAGCGGGAAATCTGATTAGTGGAGAGGATTTAGAAAGGATTATCAAAGAGGAGCTGAAATTACGAGACGTTACTAATCCCAGAGCCGTTGCTAAGGTAATGATTAATCAGTTGCGCACCCGCAATTTTATCTTGTGTTTCATGGGAGCAGATTACTACGCCTTTTTGCATCGGACATTTTTGGAATATTTCTGTGCTTGGGAATTTGTCAGGAAATTTGAAAAAAAACAGGATATTTCCCTAGAACAGTTGAAAACTGAGGTATTTGCTAAGCACTGGCGGGATGAATCTTGGCATGAAGTGCTCAGGTTGATTGTGGGCATGATTGATTCCATTAAAGCTGGAGAGATTATTGAGTATTTGATGGCACAAGATGGAGAAAGTAATAAGTTTGGGAATTTATTTCTGGCAGCGGATTTTTTGTCTGAAGTCAGGAATCGGTATGAAATTAAATCAACGGATACTCGATTGCTGAATCACTTCAAAGACTTAATTGATCATGATCAAAATATAAAAAGATTCAGTGATAGTGATATTCTCACTAAAGTTGTTGTAGCAGTAGCAACCCATTGGCAAGACCACCCAGATACCTTAGCCCTACTTCAACAATCAGCTCGCTCTGATACTTCTTGGTTGGTGCGAGCTACAGCAATTGAACAGTTAGCTCAAGGTTACAAAGACCACCCAGATACCTTAGCCCTACTTCAACAATTGGCTCGCTCTGATACTTCTTGGTGGGTGCGAGATACAGCAATTGAACAGTTAGCTCAATGTTACAAATACCACCCAGATACTTTACCTCTACTTCAACAATCGGCTCGCTCTGATACTGATTGGGAGGTGCGAATTACAGCAATTCAACAGTTAGCTCAATGTTACAAAGACCACCAAGATACCTTAGCCCTACTTCAAGAATCCGCTCGCTCTGATACTGATACGTATGTGCGAGTTACAGCAATTCAACAGTTAGCTCAAGGTTGGCACGATCGCGTAGCGTGGCCTACGGCCAATCAGCCTTGGTTATTTGAATTTTTATGCGTTCGCACTCTCAATGATCTTTTTGAGCGCAAGAAAAGCTGGGATGACAATCCTCGACAAGTAGCCCTTAATGCCATCCTCGAATATTATCCTAACCATTCCCAAACCCGATCCTTATTGCTCGATAGAGCAGAGCATGACTCCGATCCTAAACTGCGGGAGTTTGCTCAAGAGAAATTAGCAAAATTACGGTAGTTCTGATAGTAATCAAGTACACAGGATTTTTTACCTGTTCCCTGTTTCCTAAAATTCTAAACTTGTTTACTTCACCCAAAAAGGCTTGATAAGTATTATGAAATATAGTAAATTGCTTAACAGCCAGTAAAGCACTCCCAAAGTCGAAAACCTTGGGAGAGTCATTTTAGGTTACATTAAATCCAGTCTAGCATCCCTGTTTGAATTGTGAAAATCAAACCATGGGAATAGATTTGAATGTAGAATGTAGAATTAAGAATGTAGAATTTATAATTTAGAATTTGTAAGCAGGTACACAAAAATGATTACACATTTTACAAAAACCAAAGCCTTACAATGTAAGGATTACATAAATTGAGAGTAGGTAATTAATTCTGTGTAGGTGTTTAATTCTACATTCTTAATTCTACATTCTTAATTCTACATTCTTAATTCTACATTCTTAATTCTACATTCTTAATTCTACATTCTTAATTCTACATTCTTAATTCTACATTCTTAATTCTACATTCTTCATTTTTAATTCGAGAACAATCGCTCCAATAACGGTTTAGGAATTGTCTCGAAATCCTCCAACAACAAATCCATAATGGCCAGATGGCGCAAGTGACCAGGAGTCGGAGGGTAACAGCGACGACTGGTGTTAAACCAGCCGTTAACAGTGTGAACGGAACAAGAGCAGATTAAAGCCATCTCTTCCCGACTCAAGTCCCACTTACTGTAAAACCGTTGCGGTGTCATACCCAATTCGCAGTAACTATACAGTCGGATTAGGATTTGCTCTCGCTCAGTGATGGGATAGGGATAGGAATTCTCGCCCTTTAACTCCCTCTGTTGTGCAAGCTGTTCAAGGCGCTCCATTGTGCTACGCACACGCTACGCGAACGCTTCGTGATAATCGATGGAATGATAAACAAATCGTTTTTTTGCCATTATTATAGAATTACCTCCATGTAACTTGGGGGGGAGAGCCGCGCTTCCAGGTTGGTGGCCGATGAGCGCGGCTCTTTTTCCAATGAATATATTGTAACCAATGGCTACTATTATTGTCAACAATAAAACCAAAAAAATCAATAAAATTATCAAATTGTTTAATAAATAGTTACAATCTAACGATTAGAAGGGTAATTTTTTTAGCTAATAGCTGTATTCTGGATCATGGCAGTATAAACTTAGTGATTGCCCCAAGTTTAAAATTTACTTGTCAAGGTAGGGAACAGGAATCCCCCCTAATATCAAGTCAGGTTGAATACCCATAATTAGAGGGAGGGTGGCAAGTGTGGGAAGTGTGGGAAGTGTGGGGAGGGTGGGAAGTCTGGGGAGATAGGGAGATGGGGAGATGGGGAGATGAGGAGATGAGGAGATGGGTAATTGGTAGCGAAGCAACCGTTAACCTTTGACCAACCTTTGACCAACCTTGGCCAAAAGGCCACGCTACGCGAACGACCAACCTTGGCCAAAAGGCCACGCTACGCGAACGACTAACCTTGGCCAAAAGGCCACGCTACGGAACCTGCAACCTTGGCCAAAAGGCCACGCGTGCGCGTTCAACCCAACCTGCAACCTTCAACCTGCAACCTTAAACCTTCGTAGGATACTCTTGAATGTTCTCATCAAAAAACCCGGTCAAGACCGGGAAAATTGCTGAAAAACCAATCAACTTACCAAAGCTTGGCTTTATTACAAAAAATCGTGGAATGTTTGGAAGCCCCGTCTATGAACGGGCAGGGTGCTGACCCTTGATGACCTTTAGACTGAAAAGAGAAAACACTCCCACACCTTGTACCCTTTTTTGAGATCCTAAAAGGTCATCAATTATTAACATTCCCAGACTAGGGCCAGCTCAGAAACCTTCTATGTGACTATCTGATAATGTTACAGGTGAGGGGGCAAGCGGCATAAACCGGAGTCTGGATCAGATCAGGCTCGCCATGTAGCCAATTTAACCAACGAACTTCCTGAGGATGAACCCCCTTAAAGGTTAAGACTCCTGCACCTAATACCACTGCTAAAACATTTACTCCAATCAAACTCCCTGCTACGAGTAATACAGCACTAACCGGCAGAATCGATTGTAGAGCGATCGCTAACAAAGAGCCGGTGGTCACCATCAATACAATCAACGGAAAACCGACAACCAGTAAGCAAACTGCCAAGGTAAATGCCCAAATTAAAAAGCTTTTGACCACTGCTAATGAATCAGTTTGTGTCAAGCTTTGACTTGTGGTTAATGCCATGGTGTTTTCTCCAGTAATCATTAAAAAAAATGAATTGACAGTGTCTGCCCTTGATTGACAGGGTCTGTCCTTGAGTAAATTCTTTGATTTGAAATTTTCTAGGTGAGTTCAAGTATAGGTAAAATTTTGATGAAGATGAACCTTTTGTCAAAAAAGTTTACAGTCAACTCGTCCGACCTATGTATCAAAATTGTTACAATCGTTAAAAGCCGGAAATTATTGGTTATCTTAAGACAGACCGATAATCTACCATTAGACAGATGAATCAATTTTTCATCGCTGATACATAGACCGAAGATATAGACCCAATCAGTTATAGCGTTATAGTTAGAGTTATATAGACCGAATCAGTTATAGAGTCGCAAGAACAAGAAAGGGAGCTAGGGTCGGGCATCGGATCAGGATGGGTGAGGGTTTGAATCCGATTTGCTTAACATTTGTTATAATTTGCTTAATATATATTATCCAAATTGAGGAGTTTTATCATATTAAGCATAATTACTGATAATTACGCATAATTACTCATATTAGGTATTTGTGATTAGGTATTTGTGATTAAGACTTCCCCCCCGTCCCTTGGTCAACCCTAATCTTAGGGGTGCTTTGAATCTTAGGGGCGCTTTGCTTGCGCCCTCACGGCTTGGTCTGGGCCCTCACGGTGATCTTAAATCTGGTTTTGAGCAGGGGAGAGGGTTTTAGAGTTTTTGCTGCTTACTCAAAAATAAACAATCACAAACAATAACAAACAATTAGATGGTGACAGCTAAGGAATTTCAAAACATACATAGTCCTATAAACACATCACCTCATCACCATTTATAGCTCGAAGACATGAAATTAGTGTATAGCGTTTCTTATACTTATCAGGTACACTCAATTTTCCTACCCCGACTCCCTACTGCCGACTCCCTACTCCCTACTCCCTACTCCCTACTTCCTACTCCCTACTCCCTACTCCCTACTCCCTACTGCCATTAACCCAGGACGAAAATCCCTTACCTAAGGTAGAACTGTTATAAGTTATACTCAACCCTAACTGTTGGGAAAACTTAATGTAAGAGTTTGTAAAATAAATTCTCGTAGCCCAACTGTAGTTGGTAGTTGAAAGATGACAGACCCACAGCGTTCACCCCGCATTGCACCAGCACCACCGCCTTTGAATGTAGCGTCTAGACCAGTATCTGCTCAAGCCAATCAATCAAGACCTGCACAACCAAGAGCCATGGCTCCAAGAAGCCGTCAAGCCGGTGCCCCAGTAGCCTCACGCCCTCGCCCTGTGGCCACAGCAGCTCAGAATTCAGCCACTAAGGTCCAAGCCAAACCATCCGCCAATCAGCACCAGCAGACACCCAGTAACATCGGTCTGCCTCCTGGACAGTCAAGCTTAGAAAGCATTGTCCGTCAGGCCTTTGAGAAAGGAATTTCTGATATTCATCTAGGTGTTGGTGAAACTCCCCGTTTCCGGAATCGTGGGGAAATGGAGCCAACGGAGTATCCAGTCACAGATCAGGCAACATTTAGCTGTTGGCTCAAGGAAATACTGACTGATGAAGAAATCCGACGCTTTAGAGAAGAGTTGGAATTTGATGGGGCAACTCAGTACGAGTTTAGTCGGGTCAGGATTAATATCTTCGATAGTCTTCTTGGTCCTGCCATGGTCTTGCGGATTATTCCCCTGAAGATATTGACCCTTGAGCAGTTGCGGTTGCCTGCAATCCTGAAAGATGTCTGTCACTACCATAAAGGTCTCATTTTGGTCACCGGTCCGACAGGTTCCGGAAAATCTACCAGCATGGCCGCCATGATAGACTATATGAACAAAGAGATGCCGCGACATATAATTACCATTGAAGACCCCATTGAATTTATCCACCAAAGTCGGAAATCTCTGATTAAACAGCGGGAAGTAGGAATGCATACCCGTAAATTTGACCGGGCCTTGAAAGCTGCTTTGCGGGAAGACCCCGATGTGATTCTGATTGGGGAAATGCGAGACCGAGAAACAGTCAATACAGCTCTGAAGGCTGCTCAAACTGGTCATTTGGTCATGGGTACTTTGCATACCAACAGTGCGGTCAAAACCATTGAGCGGATTCTCAATCTCTACAATCCAGAAGAACAGCCTCCCATGCGGGTGGCTATATCAGAAGCCCTAGTGGCAGTGATTTCCCAAGGGTTGTGTCGTACTACCGATGGCAAGCGTGCTGCTTTCCATGACATCCTGATTAATACTGAATCCATTAAGGATTACATCCTCAAGGGCAAATACGAAGAAATTGAACAACTGATGGCGGACAGTGAATTTGACGGTATGGTTACTGTAAATAAATCCTTGTTCGCTCTTTACCAAGAGGGGCGTATTACTGAGGAAACTGCCTTGGAAAAGTCACCCACTCCCAACGAGATCGCAATGATGTTGCGCGGTCGGATCTAGGGATTAGCCACACTTGTATTAGGGATTAGGAATTAGGGATCAACACTTAACCCCTAATTCCTAATCCCTAACCCCTAAAACCATTACCTAAAACCTAACACTTAAAGTATTAAAATAATTTTGACATAGTACTAGCATATGCTGGATGAAACCCCCTCGCCCCAACTGTTTAAAGGTATTGCTATATTTACACCAGGGGAAGATCTAGTATATAGCATTGACTTTAATAAGCAGAGTCACTGGCATCTGCATCTGTGTGCGAGTTTACAGGAAATACTGGGGTTACCAGAGCCACCTCATTTTTTAGTCCCGGGATATACTGCCACCATTGATCGGTGGATGGACTCTCAAACCAATCAGTTGCGCATGTCAGCAGAAATTCATTGGTTGGTGCAACATCATCAGGCATTGTTAAATGCAGTATTTGGCACAGACAACCTGATTTGGCAAGTAGCCCCTTGGGAGGAAGAGTCCTGTGACCCGGCGGTGCTAGAAACTTATCGCAATCAGTTTCCCCAACTCTGGGAAAACCATGACTTGATCCTGCGCATTGACCGCCCAGAGCCATTATCCTACTGCGATACAGAAGACGTTTTGCCAGAAAGGGTTACTAACCAAAACTCTGGCAGATCTTCACCTCAGGAGCATTTGAGAGCTATGGAAAAGCTGCCCGTTTTATCTAAGTCTACCACTGATAGTACAGACTCACTGACTGTCACCGATGTCACCAAACCTGATTCTTTATCCAGGATATCCTTGCCTGATGTGTCTCACTCCCAGGCACAACCTACCCATAGCTATGTCCTGCGTTTGTTCGTTTCCGGACATAGTACAGAAACTGAGTATACTCTCAAGAGTCTATACCAGTTGTTAGAGAATCATTTAGGTCATCCCTATACCCTAAAAATTATTGATGTTTTCAAGCACCCAGAACTGGCAGAAACTGATCAGATCTCGGCTACACCAACACTACTCAGAGTATGGCCCGAGCCTGTCCGGCGGATTATCGGTGATTTGAATGATATTGATCAGGTATTGCAGAGATTAACCAGCAATATAGTTAACTCCTCAGCACTTAAGCAATAAGCTTTTAATCGGTAATTTTAATCGGTAATAGCTAATATAGCAGTTCTCAATTTGGTATTGAGAACTGCTATATGTTACTTTTGTTTAGCAGCAGCTTTCTTTTTGGTCTTTTTGGTCTTTTTGCTAGCATTGGCAGCTTTTTTAGCCGCTTTGGCCGCAGCGATCGCTTTTAACCGAGCTTCTTCTTTTTCCTGGGCAATCTTTTCGAGATAGTAGTGGTAATCTCCCAGATAGGTGCAGAATTCGCCATCCCGAATTTCCACAATTTTGTTTGCCACTTTCGAGATAAAATAGCGGTCGTGGGAAACAATAATTACTGTACCATCATAGGCCGCGAGTGCTTCCTCCAACATTTCTTTGGCTGGGATATCCAGGTGATTAGTAGGCTCATCCAGAATTAGTAAATTAGCGGGAGAAAGGAGCATTTTGGCTAAGGCCAGGCGGGCTTTTTCGCCTCCACTAAGGGACTCAACCTTTTTATATACCGTGTCCCCAGTAAACAGAAACCGTCCCAATAGGGTACGCACTTCCTGATTTTTCCAGTCTGGGACTTCATCATGGATGGTTTCCATGACCGTTTTGCTTAATTCTAGGGCTTCTGCTTGATTCTGCTCAAAGTAACCAGGAATGACATTGTGTTTGCCCAGTCCTACTATTCCTTCTGTGGGCTGTTCCATTGCCATGATCATCCGAAGTAAGGTGGATTTACCGCAACCATTGGGACCGATGAAGGCTATGCGATCGCCCCGTTCAATCAACAAGTCTGCTCCCAGAAATAAAATCTTGTCATCATAGTCATGGACTAAATCCTTGATTTTGACTACCTCAAGACCACTACGAGGGGCATCAGGGAATTGGAATTTGAGGGTTTTGAGATTAGCAGTCGGGGCTTCTATCCGTTCAGTTTTTTCTAATTGTTTCTCTCGGCTTTTGGCTTGGGTAGACCGGGTTGCACTAGCACGGAAACGCTCAATAAAGGCTTGCTGCTTCTCTATTTCCTTTTGTTGACGCTCGTAGCTACTCAGTTGAGCTGCCTGCATCTCGGCTTTCTGCTGCAGATAAGCTGAGTAATTGCCTAGGTAGGTAGTCGAGACACCCCGTTCGGTTTCTACAATTTGGGTGCAGAGGCGGTCAAGAAACTCCCGGTCGTGAGATACTATTACCATTGGGGTCTTCAGACCCTTGAGATACTTTTCTAACCATTCGATGGTTTCCAAGTCAAGATGGTTAGTCGGCTCGTCCATCAGTAGGACGTCTGGCTTCTGGAGCAGGATTTTGCCTAAACTCATGCGCATTTGCCAGCCACCACTGAAAGCACTCACTAAGCGATCGCTATCCTCTGGCTCAAATCCCATCTCTGGCAAGATCTTGTCAATTTTTGCTTGTAAGCCATAACCATCAAGGGCTTCAAATTGGCGCTGCCACCTATCTAGCTTTCTAATCAGTCCTTCTAATTCTGCTTCATCAGCCATTTCCATGGCGTTTTGCACTTGTAGCATTTCCTCGTGTACGTGGTTAGCTTCCTTAAATACCGTCCAGAATTCTGCTGAGACCGTGCGGGTTGGGTCTACTTCAAATTCTTGGGTGAGGTAAGCGATATGAAGACTGGCAGGACGGATAACAACGCCGCTGGTGGGTTCCATCTCTCCAGCAATAATTTTCAGTTGGGTAGATTTCCCGGCACCATTGACGCCAACTAAGCCAATGCGATCGCCTGGTTTAACTTCCCAGTTGACATCCTTTAGAACTTCGCCAGTGGGGTATACTTTACTAATGTGTTCGAGTCGCAGCATTAAGATGTCTCCAAGGAAAATTTTAGCTGGGGACTTTTAGTCCTGATCCCAAGTTGCTGTCGGGTTGACTACAGAAGTTTGGTTGACAGGTATTCCCCTGTTCCTTTGACCATTAGTCCTTCTCAGTTTTCCCGTCTACAGCAGATTATCCCTGGAAACCGCCACCTACAGTAGACCTCTTGCATCAATGGTGCCAAGCCCCGATTATCCCCTGCCCAGACTTGGGGAGCTAGGGGGGCAAAAGGATGATTGATGCAATAAGTCTAGTGATAGAGTTTACGATCCAGGATGTTTTCGGTTATCGTAACAAAAATTCATCATGTCTGGTAGTACCCGAAAGTCAAGGGAATAGGGAACTTCAGCTCGGGTAACCGGGAACATTAATCTACTCTGTCAGCAGAATCCCCGCGTCTAATGACCGGGGAGTATCAACTAAGATTCCCGTTCCGCCAACTCCATCCAACGCTCAGTTGCTGTATCAATTTCCTGAGTCAATGCCTCTAAGGTCTGATAAAGTTTCTGGACTTCACTGGTGTTTTTGGGAGGGGATTGATAAAGGGTTTTCTCCAACTCAGCTTTCTGAGCTTCCAGTTGGGGAATCTGACTTTCGAGTTGATCAAATTCCCGCCTTTCCCAATTAGACAGCCGACGGGGTTTGCTATTACTCGATGATTTTTTATTGGACGCCTCGACCTTAGAGGATTCAGGCTTTTTACTTTGAGTCTGAGCCATCTGTTGGGCTAGTTTTGCCTCTTCTTCTCGCTTTTTATCGATATAAAGGGAATAATTACCAGGATACTGACGTATGTTACCCTCAGATTCAAAGGCAAAGATTTTATCGACGGTGCGGTCTAGGAAATAGCGGTCGTGGGAGACTATAATCACACAACCATTAAACCCCTCTAGATACTCTTCCAGTACAGCTAGGGTTTGTACATCTAAATCATTAGTGGGCTCGTCAAGAATAAGTACATTGGGAGAACTCATCAGTACTTGCAACAGAAACAAGCGACGTTTCTCACCACCGGAAAGCTTATGAATTGGTGCATACTGTTGGTTGGGAGGAAATAAGAAACGCTCCAGCATCTGTGAGGCAGTAATCAATGTGCCATCAGCGGTTGTCACATACTCTGCTACGTCTTTTAGGTAATCAATTACTCGCTGATTTTGATTAAGAGCTTCGAGCAAATCCTCTGAATGCTGGTCAAAGTAACCAATATAAATGGTAGACCCAATTTCAACGTTACCAGAATCGGGCTGAATGCGTGCAGTAATAATATCCATTAGGGTAGATTTCCCTACCCCATTCCCACCTATGATGCCAACTCGGTCATCGGGACTAAATTCGTAGGTAAAATCTTTGACCATAATTCTACCGTCATAGCCTTTAGAAACATTGTCTAACTCAATGACTTTCTTGCCAATTCGACGACCAGGGGTAGAAATTTCCACTTTACCCTGAGCTTGTTTAAACTCCTTGGCTTGCATGTCGTGAATACGGTCAATTCGAGCTTTTTGCTTGGTACTGCGAGCCTTTGGCCCCCGTTTGAGCCATTCTAACTCTCGGCGCAATACCCCTTGATGTTTCCGTTGAGTGCTGATGGCTGATTCTTCAGCTAAAGCTTTTTTCTCTAAATAGTAGGAATAGTTGCCAGAGTATGTATACAGGTCTCCCCGGTCAATTTCGATAATGCGGTTGGTGACCTGGTCTAGAAAATAGCGGTCGTGAGTAATCAGTAATATTGCTCCACGATAACTATTTAGGTAACTCTGTAACCACTCTACGGACATAGCATCGAGATGGTTTGTGGGCTCATCCATTAACAATACTTCTGGTTCCGCTAGCAAGGCGGCTGCTAATGCAATCCGTTTACGATAGCCACCAGACAACTGACCAATGGGAGCCTCAAAATCAACTATTCCTAATTTACTTAGAATAATTTTTGCCTTTGTTTCCAGTTCCCAAGCTCCTGTAGCATCCATCTGCTGGGTTACACTTGAGAGCTGTGCTAGCAGTTGGTTATCTTCGGGATTGTGAGCCAATTTATGGGAAAGTTCTTCATAGTCACGAATCAGATTCATCTGCTGACCACTATCAGCAAATACTTGCTCCAAAACCGTGTTATTGTCATCTAAGTATGGTTGTTGGGGTAAGTAAACAATTTTAGTTTTGGGATTAATGGAGAGTTGACCAGCATCAATGGGCTCAAGACCAGCAATTATTTTTAATAGGGTCGATTTGCCTGAACCATTAGTGCCAATTAGACCAACTTTATCCATAGGATCTAGACTAAAGCTAGCTTCTTTCAGGATTTCTTTAATCCCAAAGTCTTTGCGAACGGATTGTAGGGTGAAAATACTCATGGAAACTTTATAGGAAAGGGAGTAGGGAGTAGGGAGTAGGGAGTAGGGAGTAGGGAGTAGGGAGTAGGGGGTAGGGAGTAGGGAACAGAAATATGTCTTATATCAAGTCTGGTTGAATACCATAATTAAGGGGCGGGGGCGCGGGGAGATGGGGAGATGGGGAGATGGGGAGATGGGGAGATGGGCGAGGTTTTTATTAAGGGTAATTATCCTGACATGATATTAAGCTTTACTTCGATTGCTATCAATTGATTTTTAAAAAACCCGTTTTCTATATAGAAAACGGGTTTTTGTAGTTGTAATTTAACTACTAATACTCAACTGCAAACTATCAAAGGTCTCACTAGTAACTAGCATTAAATTAAAGAGTTTTTGATAATTTTATTGACATTTTGATGCTATTGAGGTACGTTGTTTAGGTCAAAGATAAAGGGAACACTGCTATTCCTATCACCACCAATAACGAGAACTTTAGGCATCTGAGCCCCACCTTCTCGCCAAGCTGCGATCGCTTCTTTCTGGAGCACTAGTTCACCCCCTTGAGCTTTGAGGGTTTCGGCCAAAAGTCGTTGGGCTTCTGCTTTACCCTGAGCGCGATTAATTTCTGCTTGAGCTTCTTGCTCAGCCTGCTGTGCTATATAGACAGCTCGTTGGGCTTGTTGTTCAGCTACCTGTTTTTCTTCAACTGCCTTGGCAAATTCCCTAGAAAAATTCAGGTCAATCACACTAGTATCCAATACTTGGACATCATACTTGGCTAACCGTTCGCCCAAAGCCTTATCAAAATCTTCCTTTAACTGACTCCGTTGGGTAATCGATTCTTCAGCAGTACGAAGGGCGGCAGCAATTTTAAATGACTCTTGAGTCTGAGGGGCAATAATTGTCGCCACTAGATTCTGTAGAGTTCCTTGTTTTCGCCTGATGCTAACCACTTGACTGGGATCGAGGCGGAAGTTGATGGCAAATCGAGCGGTCAAATCCTGAAGATCCTTTGTGGAACTCTGGGCTGGGACTTCAAACTTCTGTACGGTGACATCATACACATCGACTATAGAGACGAAGGGCAGTTTGAAGTGGATACCTTCAAGCAGAGCGCCATCTCTAGCTTTACCCAAAATACTAAGGACTCCAGCCTGACCAGGATTGATGATTACAAAACAATTAAAGGTGAGGAGAATAACTAATGCTGCGATAATCCCCCCCACTAAAGATTGCCAATTTTGTGGATTTTGGTTCCTCAAGTTTTAATCTCCTTTTAAATTATCCCCCGGATGAATCACAGGGGAATTAAGCCCTGATGTTACCAGATAGGGCATTTGCTAGATATCGTAAGCCTTATGGCATCATATCTTCAGCATACTAGAAAAGTTCGTCTATCAGCTATCAGCTATAGCAAAGGGAACAGGGAACAGCGGATCTGGGAACAGGGAGTAGGGAGTAGGGAGTAGGGAGTAGGGAACAAAATTCTCAGCAATTCCTACACGGATTGCTATATTAGCTATCAGCTTATGGGCTACGCCCACGCTACACCGAACAGCTTATGGGTCACACAGGCTAGAAGCCTGTGCCACGCTAGTTGAGGTGCCACGCTAGTTGAGGTGCCAAAGGCCAACGGCTGACCACTGACCACTGACCACTGACCACTGATAGCTGACCGCTGACCGCTGACCACTGACGGCTGATCTCAAAACCCTATATCTTCCCTAGCTAATTGGGCGGCTAAAAATACCTCTTGATCGGACTTTTGTTGCCAATCTAGCTCCCCAATTTCCTGATAAAATTGTTGATCGTAAGCACGAGTCTTGACTACGACTGGCATTGGTACGGCATGTCCTAAAATCAAGGCTTGTTGCTTAGAATCGAGCTTGGCTAATACCGAACGCAAACTTTGGCCACCAGACACCCCAGTAAAAATTGCTTCAATATCTTTATCATCATTTAGCAAACAGGTAATCCGAGTTCCAATTTGAGACATGACTTCGTTATCAATTCCAGAAGGACGCTGGTCTACGACTAACAAGGTTACAAAATACTTGCGCATTTCACGGGCAATAATCCCAAAAATTGTTTGCCTTACTGTGGCTGGATCTAGGAAACGGTGGGCTTCTTCAATGGTAATCACTAGGGGACGGGGGCGATCGCTGGCATTTTTTGACTGCAAAAATATCTCGGCTTTTCTGACATAACTGCTATGAATACGACGGGTAATTAAATTAGTAGCTAACATATAGGAAAGCATGTTGGATTGGGAACCGAATTCTACGACAACATGCTTCCCAGCATCGAGAGATTCTAAAATTCGCTTGACATAATTATGGGGACAAGCACTACGGATATATTTTAATTCATCCAATCGGCTTAATTTGCGCTGTAATGCCATAATTGAGGACTTGTTGCCTCGTTTGACTTCGCAAAATTCCTGGATTTCTTCATTGGTCATGGATAGCAGTTGCACAATCCAGGATTTGCCAAATTCATTGCGTAAAATAATGGCATTTTCTAGACTAGCTTCAGAAAGATTTAACTCTCCTCGGACTAGGTTGATATCTTCTACTTCAATCTGGTCATAACTCAGATAAAGCTCTTGGGCATCCCGAATCCCTCGTCGTCTGGTGGATTCTGGGTCGAGGGTATAAACTTGTACCTGGGATGGAAAAAGCTGGCGCAATCCTTTGACTGTACTAAATTGTTTCCCTTCCGATACGGCTTCCCAGCCATATTCCGAGTGCATATCAAAAATTAAATTTACTGCTGCTTGCCTACGGATAATCCCAGATAGCAGTAGCCGAGTTAGAAAGGATTTACCGGTGCCAGATTTACCAAAAACCCCGTTACTGCGTTCTACAAACCGATCTAAGTCAATGCATATGGGGACTTCCATGTCAAGGGGTTGACCAATGGAAAAATTCCGGCGATGGGGGTCATCTTCTGAGCCAAAGACTGCCCGAAAATCCCGTTCACTGGCATCGTATACTTGAGAAAAATGGCTGGGAATTGTTTTTACTGGTAACAATTCCATCTCTTCGCTACTTTGAGCTTGAAAGGAGCCTAAGGGACTTTTTCCATTTAGTTCCACTGGCGGTTGTGACTGGGATTTTTGTGGCGTAAACATTAGCATCGGGGTTAAATTAATCGTACCGTAGGTGCCACTACCTGCGAGTACATCCCGTAGAAAGTCATCATTGGGATTAGGAGGATTAACCAGAATCCGCTGACTGGAGGTTCCCAAAGAGACATCGGTGAGCATACAGAAGAAACGCGATCGCATTCCCTGAACCACCAGAAATTTCCCCACTCGCATATCTTCTACGGAGACATCGGGGTGTAATCGCACTTCCAATCCAGCAGACAGAGAGCCTTGAATAACTGAACCTAAAGGTTGACTTAAATCCATTACCACAATTCTAGGACTATAGCAATCCTAAATCATTTGGGTTATAGGGAGTAGGGAGTAGGGAGTAGGGAGTAGGGAGTAGGGAGTAGGGAGTAGGGAGTAGGGAGTAGGGAGTAGGGAGTAGGGAGTAGGGTGCGTTAGGGGTGGGATTGCCATCATATTCAAGGTCCAGCGCCAGTAGCCCCGTAACGCACCACTTTTCTAGGCAATAGGCAAGCTAGCAAGCTAGTCCGCCCCGTAACGCACCATCGGGTCAAACTGACCACTGACCGCTGACGGCTGACGGCTGACGGCTGACCGCTGACGGTAAATCTGATTACTCAATATCAATTGATGTGGGTTGAGAATCGCTGGGAGTATTGGAAACTAAAGGTTTGCGATAATCAGCATAGATGCGATCGCGCCAAGCAAAAAAGGTTTCATAGAGGTTACTATCGGCAAAGCCAGGAATCCCTTGACCTTGATATTGCTGGGGGATATCGAGATAATTCCCATCGGGGAATTTCAGGAGCAGACTTAAACCAGCTACGGCAAAATCTGCTAAGCAAGGGGAGTTGCTGACTAGATAAGGACTATCCAGGAGCAATAGACTCAAGGCTTCTAGGTCTTGCTTGAGACCATCTTTGGCTTCCTTGACGGCATCAGTGCCACAACCGACACCAAACCCTAGAATATCTAAAAATTCCGAGGGTACGGAACCAACTACTGTTTTGAGCACATCCGGGGTTTGGTTCGGTAAGACCGATTTGCGGAAGTCGGGATTTTGACTCAATGCGCCATAGACCACTTTCCGGCTCTTGGTACCAATGGATTCATCTGCCCATTCTTCGATCAGTAAGCAGAGTCCTCGTTCTTTGGGATCGCTGGGGATGATGGGTTTGTCGGGATATTTGCGATCCAAATACATTGCGATCGCAGTGGAATCGCTAATCACGGTATCCCCATCTTTTAGCACTGGTACCTTACTTTGACCAGACAGTTGGAATAGTTCTAACTGTCCTACTCCTGGGGTTACCTCAATTTTGCGATAGTCCAGCTCTTTGTAATCCAGAATCAGTCGTACTTTCTCTGAGTATTGGGACAATTCAAATTGATACAACTCCAGCATTTTGGATCTCCTAGCTGTTGATGTGGGACACTATGCTACTCTAGCGTTTTCACATTCCTCTTCCCACACTTCCCACACTTCCCACACTTCCCACACTCCCCCTTCTCTTCTCCCGATTCCCGATTCCCGATTCCCGATTCCCTTCCTATAACTCCAACGAAACCCCTAGTTTGGGAGTGATGACTTTGGTAGGCAGGTTCTGCTGGAGGAGTTGCGATCGCAATTCTTCGAGACTACCCACTTCCCGCAGCACAGAAGCCAAAACCCCTTGATACTCTACAATTTCATCGGCTGCTGTGGGCAGAAAGACTTGGGGTTGTAACCATTGCGCCAACTGCAGTGCTGTTTTATGGCCTTGAATGACTGGCCCTAGTAACGGTAATTCTAAGGTCACGGCTGGGCTAATCACGATATCAACTGGGGCATAATCCTTGACTTCAGCAGGGGGATAGCCATGAGGTTCGTAGTAAAGACTTTTACCACTATCCAACTGCTTGATCAGATAGGCATTTTCCTGCTGGAATGGACCAATGGGTGCTCCTGGCAAGGCTCGGATTTCTATGTGATCTCCTAACGCAACGGTTTCACCAGCAGTAAGGGTGGTTACCTGGGTATAACCTAGCTGTTTGACTACCTTTGCTGCACTAGTAGAGGCCACCACTGGAATAGTTTTGTCTAATTTTTCCAAGGTTGGGGTATGGGCGTGGTCCTCTAAGCCTTGGGAGAGCAAAATTAGGTCAATTTTATCCGGAATGCTATTAAGTGCTTCGGGTTTGTCCCCTTTAAAGAACCAAGGTTGGTTGCCAAAGACCAATGAACCCACTAACCAGGGGTCAATCAGAATTCGTTGCTCTGGGAGTTCCAGTAGCCAGCTGTTTGCGCCGAAATGGGTGAGATACATACCAGTCAGAGAAGCTTCTTTTGCCTTAACCAAAACTACGATAACGCTTTTTAGGGAATCGGGAATCGGGAATCGGGAATCGGGAATCGGGAACAGGGAACAGGGAACAGGGAATAGGGAACAGAAAAAGTTAAACCCTTAAACCTTCAACTTTCAACTTTCAACTTTTTAACCTTAAACTTGACAAGTTTCATCATCCTCTTCAAAATTAACCCCTTCGTAAATATCACTAAAGTTAAGTTTAAAGTCGATAGTACTTAATTCCAGAATTGCTGCTTCTGAAGTTTGCTCAGTAAGTAACCATTGTCCTTCACTGGTTTTGGTATGTTGAATCACATGATATCTGGCCTGATCTATCAATATATATTCCTTAAATTGGGGAATTGAGCGATAGTAGAGAAACTTCTCTCCTTGGTCATAGTTTCTAGTAGATTTGGATAATACTTCAACAATTAGCAAGGGATTCATGACAGTCGTCTTACGTTTGCCGGTATAGATGGGTTTCCCCTGAATTACCATAGTATCAGGATAGGTATACTGGCTATAATCAGGTATCCACAATCGTACATCACCGATATAGATATCGTATGCTTGTCCTTTTAAGGCAAACTTCAAGTGAGCTGCAAAATTCAGAGCAATTTTATTATGATTTGTAGTGCCTCCAGCCATCGGTAAAATTTCTCCATCCCGATATTCACTTTTATAATCAGCAGCTTCTTCTAGTTCTAAATACTCGTCTGCTGTGTAGTAGCGTTTTTTATCTTTTAATAGCATAGTGCTTTCCTTTGAGAATTTAGAATTTAGAATGAAGAATTTAGAATGGAGAATGAAGAATGAAGAATGTAGGGTGCGTTAGGGGCGGGCTTGCCCTCATTTTTAACTTCGAGGGCCAGTATTGGAATAGCCCGCCCCGTAACGCACCACCAAGTAGAATGGAGAATGAAGAATGAAGAATGAATGGTGAATTGGAAATTCTGCCTTCTGCCTTCTCCCTTCTGCCTTCTGCGTTCTTAGAGGAGATCTGAAAAGTTTTTTGATACTGAATTTTGCCCCCCTAGCCCCCCAATTCTGGGGGGAAAAAGAATCAATTTGCTGGTAAAAGCCCCCAAAATTGGGGGACCAACGGGGGCTTAGATGTAGCAAATGAGACTTCTCAGACAACCTCTTAATTCTCAATTCTTAATTCTACATTCTTAATTCTCAATTCTTAATTCTACATTCTTAATTCTTAATTCTACATTCTACATTCTTAATTCTCCATTCTTAATTCTACATTCTACATTTCCTCCCTAGGAAGATCGCCTAGATCAAAAACAATGATGAATTCAGCATCAGGCATTAATCGTTTCAGAGCCTTTAAATGCCCTTCCGCATCAGAACGATTGCGAAAGCGACCAACAACAACTCGCTGCATCTTTGGTAACAGGCGAACGATGGCCCACGGGTGTAGGCGGTGATAGTAAGTCATAATTGGGTTGTCTCCTTTTATGGGGCGATCTAGAGCCAGCCTAGAGATTTTGGACTGTCAGTAGGCTGGCTCTTCCCATGGACGTTTTTCATCCACTTTTATAGTATAACATAAAAAACGCTATATTATAACATATTTAAAAAATTTTTGTAACAAATTCTTTAGGGAGTAGGGTGTGGGGTATGGGGTGTGGGGAGATGGGGAGATGGGAACCCACCCCTAACCCCTCCCAGGAGGGGAATGGGGAGATGGGGAGATGGGGAGATGGGAGTCAGATCAGTTTTGCTAGCATGCCTATTGCTAGCATGCCTATTGCCTTTTGCTAGCATGCCTATTGCCTTTTGCTTATAATTAATACGGTTATCTTTTAATCAAAATCAGACAAATGTCTATCCAACAAATAACTACCGAATATATTGCCATAGATCCTGACTATTGTTATGGTAAACCCCGCATCGCTGGGACAAGAATGCCTGTTGCTGCTATTGCTGAAATGTATTTGGAGATGAAAGAATCTTTAGAAGAAATTGCTCACAAGTATGATCTGTCCTTAGCCCAGGTTCATGGGGCAATGGCATACTATACCAAAGGGAACAGGGAACAGGGAACAGGGAACAGGGAGTAGGGAGTAGGGAGTAGGGAAAAGGGAACAAAAATTATCACAATTCATTTAGGATTGGTATATGATGAGTATCAGGAAGACATTGACCGTCACACCATGGAAACTGATAGAGTTGTTGAACAAATAAAGGGAAATAGTCCTACTTCAACGTTTCAGGAACAATGGAGACAGATCAGGGGTGAAAGATAAGGGACTTGCGTGTAAAAAAAATACCAATTCAAGTAGGGTGGGCAAAGTAATATTATCTAGAAGACTCATTTGAACGAAACTGTGTCTTGATGCAGTCGCTCATGGGGGAAACCCCCAAGACCGCGCTGCATCGCTTTTTGCCCACCCTACAAGCTCTATCTCCCACACACCCCACACCCCACACTCCCCACACTCCCTACTCCCTACTCCCTACTCCCTACTCCCTACTCCCTACTCCCTACTCCCTATCTCCCTAACATTTCCAAATAAGCCTTTTCCATTTCCCGAGTAAATTCCTTACCATTCCACAAGGGCGCAGTTTGTCGAGATTGTCGCAGTTTCCAGGAAATTTGTTGTCTGAGGGCTGGGTCTTTACCTAAGCGAATCCCCCACTCGATATACTCATCATCTGTCCAAGCAATGCCTTCCGTTATTCCCGCATTCATCATCATGGTGTAACTGTTGCGAGCAACAAACTGTTCTCCCACTCGGGTGACTAGGGGAATACCCATCCAGAGGGTTTCCAGGGTAGTGGTGGCTCCATTGTAGGGATAGGTATCTAGTACCACATCCGCAATCCCTAAGTTGGCACGATGAACGGCTTCCGTAGGTACTTCTGGTAGAAACCGTAAGCGATCGCACTCTACCCCTTCTTCTTCGGCAATCTGGTTAAAGAACCGTTTGATGGAGTCTTGGTCAGATTTGCCTTTAATCAAAAAGTAGCTATTGGGGACCGCTTTGATAATTTTCATTTGCAGCCTTGTGGTATCGGGATTGCGCTTGTATCCCTTCTGACTACTGAGATAAATGGTGGCATCGTTGGGAATATCCAGGTGGTCCCGACGTAAGCTAGGTACACCCACTTCAAACCCATCCACAGCAATATAGGTTTGGGGTAAGCGCCAGATTTTCTCGGAATAGTACTCCTGAGCCGAATCCGGTAATACGTAGGGGTCAGCAATCACGTAATCAATGGCAGGTAATCCTGAAGCATCCCACCCTAGCCAAGTGACTTGTACTGGTGCCAGTTTCAGAGCCATGACTGCACAGCTGATATCCAGGGTGATGCTATCCAGGTCAATTAAAATATCCAGTTGATCCTGATAAACCTGCTCAGCCACATCTAGAACATGAATCCCTAATTTGCGAGGATGGTCTACTTGATTGATATACCACTCTTGGAGGTTATCGTTTACTAGCTTATAGTCTAGGAAATAGCCATAAAGTTGAAACCGCTCCCGGTCATGATGCTCAAACAGCCAACGAGCTAGCCACCCCACAGAATGCCGTCTTAAGCAATGACACAGGTATCCGACTTTTAAGGGTCTAGTAGTTTTTACTCCCTGCTCAATTCCCCCGTGCTCAATTCCCCCCTTATTAAGGGGGGTTAGGGGGGATCCATGCTCAATTCCCCCCTTAATAAGGGGGGTTAGGGGGGATCCATACCACTCCGCTCTTTCCTTGCTATACTCCCGAATATTCCTCTGAAACACCTCAGCGATTTGATTCAAAATTGGTCTAAAATGGCTAGGCTCGTCCTTAAAATGAACCAGAGGAAAGAATGGGGTAAGCAGACGCAGAGTCTCAACATCAGACAAGTTAGCTGGTTGTTGCTTAATTAAGGAAACCAGCAGTGATTCTAGGGTCTGGCAAGCCGCAGAAACCTCCTGCCAATAGCCCCCCGCATTCATTATCCCCCGCAGTACCAAGTTAATTCCAGATATTTGGTCTGGTAAGGATTCCGATAAGGAATAGCACAACTTAGCGGTTTCTATGCCCTGGTCATAATTACGAGCATCTTGATAAAAGGTAGCGAGATGTCGTAATATTTCTATATTATGAGGATTCTGAAGATCTAAGGAGCGATAACGTTCCAGAAAACTAGCAGCAATGGTCGGTTGCTTTAAAGTATGACCAATTTTCATACAGGCTGACAGCAACGGCCAAAACCAAAACTCAGGATTAGGCAGGTAAGCTAAGCAAGCTTCGGTGAATGCTAGGGAGGCGGGATGCAATGGTTGGGCGTCTAGTATCTGCTCTAAAACCTCTTTTAATAACTGGTGATTGCATTCTACTGTTGGCTGGGTTTGTAGCAGTTCAATCACCCCCAGCTCCGTCAAGTCATCACCGGTAAAGGTTTCTAGCTTAATGCTGAGAGCAATAATTTCCAAGAGATTAGTCAGGTTCGTGGGGCAAATTTCCCGCATATGCTGGCGGATTGCCCAGGCTAGGGCATCATCCCCTAACTCCTGCCTGCGCTCAGCTTCGGTTTGCAACACCTGGAGCAGTTCCTGAGTCCAAGTCTCTAATTGGTCTGACTCCGCCTCCGCCATCACCAGCAGCCAAGTGGTTTGGGCTTCTGTCTCTTGACCCTGCAAGAGGAACAGTAACCCTAAATGCCAGTAGTAGGCGATCACATCTGGTTCCGCTTCAATCGCCTGTTCGTATAAACTTGCGGCTTGACTGTAGTTTCCCTGAATTAGATAGTGCTCCGCTTGTTGCTGCCAGTTAGTCATACTTTTGTGGTATTTAAATTAAAGATATCACCCCATTTTCTAATACCATTCAAAACGTGATGAGCGTAATTGTCCACTTAAAGTATTTCCATAAAACTAAAGTGGGTAGAACCCTCTACCCACTTTAACTAAATATCTAATTTTCGGTGATTCAAACTCTCATAACCAAGGTTTCCCTTAAGTATCACTTACCTGATAAATTCCTCCAGTTATCTTCGTCCTTGCATTGGGGCTGATCATTGGTAATCGTAACCCCTACACCCTTAGCACTTATACCCGCAATTGCCACAGCTCTTCTAGTTTCACACAATACAGCCAACGTGGTTGCTTCACGGGTCTCTTCTATCTCACCTAAGGCTGTAACGCCCTGATATGCCTTAAGGGAAGATTCAAGATCAACATCCCCATCATCTGTCGCTGGGTCTCCATAGTTAGAGACGCTTGGTTTCGTGGTATTTCCGTTTTCTACTCCGTAAATATAGTTCTTAGTCTGTGTGGCAACGCCAAGACCTAACTCACCAAAATCAGTCTCCACAGTTACAAATTGATCGTTTTCCAGGTAGTAAGCTTGCTGAGCGCGATTCATGGAACCGACATAAGTTTTAGCTTCTGACTGCTTGGCTTTATTAGCTTGGTTCAAGAAAGAAGGCAGAGCAATGGCGGATAGAATTCCAATAATGATGATTACAACCAGTAGTTCAATTAGGGTAAAACCTTCGTCTTGCTTTTTCTGGGTCAGGTGCTGAAGTAGTTTAACTTTTAGATCAGTTTTCATAAGTCTTTCTGGAGGTGTGGGATGCTGATTTATTGTAAGTATTCAGCGGTCAGTGGTCAGTGGTCAGTGGTCAGCTTATTTTATTCAAAAGTCAAGTAATGTGGCACAGGCTTCCAGCCTGTGATCACCCATAAGCTGAAAGCTGTTCGCGTAGCGTGCGCGTAGCGCTAATCGCTGACCGCTGATAGCTGAATGCTTATGAATTGTTTTCTTCTAGACTTAACTTACCCACTTGTTTCAATTTTCATATCATCTAGGGGAAAAAATTTTTTGAGGTGTGGGGAGTCGGGAGTCGGGAGTCGGGAATCGGGAGTCGGGAGAGTAGATGTAGATATAGATGTAGGGTGGGCAGTGGATCAGCAAGATCAGATCAGCAACCGATAGCTAAAGTAAGCACTGCCCACCACTGCTGCCCACGAAAAGATGAATGGGATTGACCTTGGCCAAAAGGCCACGCTTTGGCCTACGGCCTCCGCTGCGCGAACGCGAACGCATATCTGACATCAAACGGTAATGGTGGGCAAAATTTCGATGATCTAGATTTCTCCAGAGCACCAAAGTGTTTTTGCCCACCCTACAAGCTAGATTAATCCGATTGACCGATACTTTTTAGCTACCAAAGTCTACCAATATAAACTTTAGCCCGCCAATGCAAGCTGATTCGAACGCCAGGGGGTATCTCCCAAAGCACAAAGAAATATTCCTCGTGCGCCATTAAATTTCTAGAACCAGATCCAATGTCACTACAAAACCCTTGGTTTTCGGGAAATTTTAATTAAGACAAGGTCGTGGCACTAATATTATAGTTAAAGTATAGCAAATTACTTGAGGCTTTGGCAACCTTTGTGATACTTTTGCCTACTGTCCACTAACCTTTGGTTACGCTTCACGATCGCAAATCTCAAATAAACCAGGTTGATGAAAGATAGCGCTATAATTAAGCCGTCAACCTGCTAACCTTCAGTTGTGGGGATCCCCCTCCCGTCCCCCTTAATAAGGGGGAAGCTAGAGATGATAAAGAGGAGCGATGGTTCCCGATACTTTTTAGCTACCAAAATCTACAAAACGAAGAGCTTGGCTCACGCTTTGCAAGCTGCCAAAGCAGCCAGGGGGTATCTCCCAAGGCTAAACCCAGACAAAGCCCGGCTTAGCGCATAAATGAAACTCCACTCTGGACAATTAACGTAACTACCAAAACCTTGGTTATCGGCTTTAATTTAAGTTACAAAGTATCTTTAATGGAATTAAATCTATGCTTAAAGTCTAACTCATCTTTGTAGATATTGCAATGTTTTTGTATAAAATAACCAACAGCAGCTAGCCCCCTTGTTAAGGCAGGGCTGTTTCAAACTTTAGTAAGTTAACGATTATTGGAGATAGGGGGATAGGGGGATAGGGGGATAGGGAAATAAACTAAAATTTACCTAAAAATGCCCAAATTTAGTCATTAAAATCTTACGAATTAACCGCCTTCAATCAACTCAAATCACTAACAATTTGTTAACGGCCTTGGTGTAAGGGAACGATAAATTTGCCCAAAATCCCGAGTATTAGTCCAAAATTCTCCCCATCTCCCCATCTCCCCATCTCCCCATCTATTTTTTGCGAGAATGAAACAGCCCTGCCCTTGTTAAGGGGGGTTAGGGGGGATCCTCTCTCAACACCTTCGAGCTATGGTTCAGTCCAACACCACCATTGACGAACAACTGCGCCCTTTTCCAGACCATACCCAATTGCCAGAATCTGATGGAACTTTTGTCAACAACTTTCAGAAACATCCCCAAAGCATTCTTCTGACTGACTCCATAGAGCCAGTCTTGCAAGAGCTTCACCCAGACAATCGCTATGCCATCGGTCAAGATTGTGGGATTTACTGGCGGGAGACTAACCCCCCCGAAAAAGGTGCAGAAGCCCCGGATTGGTTTTATGTGCCTGACGTGCCGCCCCGACTGGATGGCCAGATTAGACGCTCTTATGTACTGTGGCGGGAATATATAACACCTTTGATTGCCCTAGAGTTTGCATCGGGTACAGGGGCGGAAGAACGGGATCAAACACCGTTGCAAGCAGTAGATGGCAAGGTTCAAAAACCAGGTAAATTCTGGGTATACGAGAAAATTATTCGCATTCCCTATTACGGTATATTTATGATCAATACCGGGGAGTTGGAAGTGTACCACTGGGAAGATGGCACCTACGAGCGCCTGAGTCCTAACGAGCGCAACCACTATCCCATTAATAGAATGAATGTAGAACTAGGGGTGTGGCGAGGCACGTATCTCGGTCTAGCGGAACAACCTTGGTTGCGATGGTGGGATCGAGAGGGAAATCTACTATTGACTGGCCAGGAGCGAGCAGCGTATGCGGAGGCTCAAGTCCAGCAGGAGCAACAAAAGCGGCAACAGTTGGTAGCACAATTAAAGGCTCTTAGTCCGGAACAACTTCAGGCATTAGGAATCGATGCGGGACTTTTGGAGTAGGGAGTAGGGAGTAGGGAGTAGGGAGTAGGGAGTAGGGAGTAGGGAGTAGGGAGTAGGGAGTAGGGAGTAGGGAGTAGGGAATCGGGAATCGGGAATCGGGAATCGGGAATCGGGAATCGGGAATCGGGAATCGGGAACCTTCAACCTTCAACCTACCAACCTTCAACCTTCAACAAACTAACCTTCAACCTCCTAACCTTCAACCTTCAACCTACCAACCTTCAACCTACAAACCTTCAACCTTCAACCTCCTAACCTTCAACCAATACGTATCCATAATTCTCCAATCCCATCAATGCCTCTTTCACCGTATCAAACGCCTTCTGATCAGATATGGACTCCAGTGTTACCGGATCCACTGGGCGCAATCTCTGCCATCGTTCTACTAAAGATGGCATCGACTGAGGGGAATCGAATAGGGGTAATAGACAAGAGGCAACGGCACTGTCTACCAGAGATTGAACTCCACTCACTGGCAGATACCTACTGATTTCAAAAGGCTGTAATTCAGTAATAGCTTTGAGCATGTCTTGTTTAACGTCTAGTATATTCAGCTGAGGATGGAGATGTACTTTAGCCTTCTGCCAATCGGACATTGTCCACTCGGAAATTGGGGTAAAGGATTGGCCTTGGTCCGGGTGTCCACACCAGAAATCCAGGAGCCGATGAACAGGATGTAATAGCTCAAACAAATGCAGTCGGTCTTCCACAGAAATATCTGGCAAGCTCATCGCTAAAAACACTGGCAAATTATCTGGTTCTTTGAATAGACTCATTAAATCCCATTGTCGCCAATGAACCATACTGATAAATTCTAGATTAGCCTCTCTTAAGCCAGCGAATAAATCAGGAATAGTGTAGCCTTTATCCCCTTGGAAAAGATAGTTCATTAAAACTCTCTCTTTTCCGTCTTCTCCCTCATATTTATGATTCCAGGTTTGAGCTTTTAGATCAACATTATTTTTTAACGCTTTCATCGTATCTAAAGCAATTTCAATTTCCATATCTTCAGGATTGTCATCAAATAATCCCATCAGATGGAAGACTTCTTGGGCTCGAAAATACAAATGACGCTGATGCTTACTGTGTAGATTGCTGCGAATAATTCCCTCAGGCTTCAAAACCGCTTTCATGGCTTTCAGGGCAACGGCTGGATCAGGAAATAAATACAGTAGCTCGTCGCAATTAATATAATCAAATTCCCAACCATTGCTAGGTAAGTCATAAATAGAAAGCTGATGAAATTCTGCCTCTTCAAATCCATAATGGCTTAAGCGTTTACGGGCTAAATCCAGAGACTGATCCGAGATATCAATCCCAATAATTTTGGCTCCGGGATTAGCTTCTGCTAAGGTTAATGTGCCGTATCCCGTGCCACAGCCAGCATCTAATATAACTTTCTGGTCTGGATTAATGACTTGGTGATTTCTTAAATAATAGGGAGTAATTAAATTATGGAAATAAAGTAAGCTTAGCTGCTTTTTTGGGGAGCGGTCGATGGGAATTCTGGGATAGGGGCCAAAATCAAATTGTTGGCGAATTTTTTCTTGTAATTCAGCGGCGTTTGTATCCATAAGTAGGGAGTAGGGAGTAGAGAGTAGGGAATCGGGAGTCGGGAGTCGGGAGTCGGGGCGAGATTAATGGGATTGACCTTGGCCAAAAGGCCACGCTACGCGAATGGTCACGCGGGGTGCGTTCGCTTCTGAGCTGAATTCCTACAAGCTCAATTATTAAAAGCCTTCACAATCTTGAAGATAAGCTTCATGATAAGTTTATCAAAAATTTATAAAAAATGTCCAGATTGTTTGGTAGTATGACATAGGAAAATTAATCAGGGATTTAGATGGCTGAATTATCATCATCATTAGCTGTCACCAAAGGGATGGCTCAAAAATTAGCTATGACTACAGCATCAGCAGCATTGATGACTGTGGCAATGTCTAGTGCAGCCCAGGCAATTACACTAGTTAAAAATGTAGTTGTTAAGCCCCCCGTTGGTGAGGAACCTACTGCCCAACTTTGTCTTCCTTTTTGTGAAACTGGGGATTCCATTACCACAGATGTTGGGCGTAGAGTAGTAATTGAAAATAACATCGACAAGACCTTAACCAGTATACTCTACACAATTCCTGCCGAAGAAGATGCAGCCTGGAGTAAGGAAAGTATTTCTGATATTTTCAGCGAACTCATCTTCTCTAAGGATATGAAAAAACTGTTGCTAACCTCAGGAAGTGTTGCTCCTGGTGAGGCAGTTCTTGCTTTTCGAGAAGCTGATCAAAATGTGACCTTTGACATTACCGTGTTTTATGACGGAGCCTCGGCTACCGTTCCTGAACCAACAACTGTATTAGGTCTATTAGCTGTAGGTGCCTTAACTGCTACGTCAGCTGTGAAGAAGAAGCTTTAGGTCTGATTTGGGGGAGTGTGGGGAGATGGGGAGATGGGGAGATAGGGAGATGGGGAGATAGGGAGATAGGGAGATAGGGAGGATAAATGCGATTGACCTTGGCCAAAAGGCCACGCTACGCGAATGGTCACGCGGGGCGCGATCGCTTCTTCAACTATTCTCCACTCCCTACTCCCGATTCCCGATTCCCGATTCCCTACTCCCTACTCCCTACTCCCTACTCCCTACTCCCTACTCCCTTCTAAAACTACCAAGGATTCCCCACAATAGTAAACCATGCCCAATAGTAAGGATGGGATAGTTTCTTATTACTGTTATCCTTAAGCATCTCGACTTGAGCTAGTCTTAAGGCTTCTGCTTTTCTAGGAACTATATTTAAATGGTCATAAAATGACTTCAGGAGTTTAAACGTTCCATTTTGAGGCACGGCTAACAAACTAGCTAAAACCGATTGCACTTTGGCTTGATAGGCAAATCCAGCAAATCCTAATTCATACTGTTCATTGCCAAGGGCGGTATCACAAGCACTTAAAACCAATAAATTTACCGGTGGTTGCTCTAATCCCAGGGTCTCAAATTTTCCTAATCCTAACCGTTTTTTTCCGAACTGAATGTAGGAATCACTAGCATTAGACCGAAATTTACCATGGGTTCCTAAATGAAGGATATTAAAAGATTTATGATTAATTTCATCCTGAAGATTAGCCACGGTAAAGTTGTCGTTTTCTAGGGCTTTAGCTGACCAAGTATCCACAAGATGCTGGATTAGTTTGGGCACATAGGGTAAGTCTCGATGCTGGTCAAATTTTGCTGTACCCATCGCCAGCACTGGCGCATTTCTGACATCGGTATAGTGGGTATCGGTCAAGCTCAAACTAGGGACTAAACCAACACTGTATTTTTCCACAATAAAGCTTTTGCCATCATGGAGTGCTGCTAAGGGGAGAGACTGCAAGCTTTTATCCATCACAAACACCAAGTTATTGATGTTTTGTTCATCTAATGTCTTCTGGAGGGGTTTAATCAGTAATTGATAGAGTTGTTGAGATTTAGCTAAGTCTTCTGGTCGAAACACCCCTGCTCTGGGAGATGCTACACTATCCCGGAATGATTCAGCTAAGGCTAACACTTGCTCCCGGCTGGTATTAGCAATCCGTTTGTAGATCATGTTGCCTTGGCTAGTTACCAATACCAGTTCCAACGGAGCATTAGGCTTTGGCTCTACAATTACATTGGGATTGATGTTGAGGAATTCGGTTTTCAAGACAACGTCTCGTCCTGGTAAATTTCCATAATTCCGAAAAAAGACATAGATCAGTGCCGGTCTAGCATCGGTAACTTGTTCAATTTCCTTGAGTTCTGTTTGAATGTCTTTTGCTGTTTTAATTTCAGGAACAGATGACTCCCCTTGACCGGTGGCTTCGGTGGCTTGACTGGTGGCTTGACCGGTGACTTGACTGGTAAAATAATCCTCTAGTTGATAGACTAGCATTTCTTTGGACAATGCTTCAGTTTCTTCTATCATCACTGTTGGGAGTATTTCCTGTGGTAACTCAGGTAAATCTGGCTCACTATTGGTTACTTCAGTATTACTAGTATTATTACTAGTATTAGGAGATGACTGAGTAATTAGCTGAGTAATCAGTTGAATCTGACTGGGAAAATTCCCCTGAGTATAGGACTCCAGAAACCGTTGCGTTGGCAAAATAGCATTGTCGATGCCAGTGGTAATGGCTCCAGCAGTACCATTGAGGGTAGCATCCCCTACGGTAAAGGGTATGGAACTAGCTCCGCCATTATGTCGGATGATGACCGACCCTCCTGCCACTCCGCCGCTAGTGGAAATACTAGCTGTGGTCTGATTGCGATCGCTAAAAGTATCGGTAGCTCGGAAAAATCGACCAGCGGTAATATCAACATTACCACCACTACCGTTTTCTCCCCCTTGAGCATTAATCGCCCTGACTTCCACATCCCCAATCGGGTCGATTAGCACATTTCCGCCATCCCCAAAACTACCGCTAGTATTAATTACGCCAGTCTTGATGGTAGTAAAGGCATTGATAACCAGATCACCCCCACTAATACCAAAAGTGTTTAGGTTGTCGGTGAATACCTCTCCATTGCTAGCGGTAAGCTTAATATCGGAGCCATTGGTGATAATGTTCCCAACTGCAATGCTTTGATTGGCCTCTAGAGTAATGGAAGCATTGTCTATGCCTTGAATTGTGCCATTGCCAATGATGGCACCTGACCCGGCTGGGGCTTGAATGGTTACTGGGTCTTGGAAAGTGACCCCAGTTTCAGCAATGGTGATGTTAGCGCTACTGTTAGGATTACCGATAGTGATAGCAGTAAAGCCATCTTGCAGGAGGTTGATTTCTTGGGAAGTTAGTGCTAAGGTTGATGAATTGCCGGTATCACTGCCACCAATTGCGATCGCTTGATCAGCGCTGAATGGTTCTAACGTAATGGTGGCATTCCCTTGGACTGTACCGTTAAGGTTAATTTCATCAGCAGTTAGGGTAATATCTCCTAGGGGAATAGTGCTGCCCACTGCCTGATTCAACTCAATGGTGCCAGTGCCAGCATTAACACTCAGGTCTTGATTACCGTCAACAGTGCCATCAAAAGTGATGTTACCGCTAGTGCTGCTGATGATAGCGCTAATATTAGCACTAGTATTACCAAGATTAAGGGGTTTGAGGAAACTAATGTTACCACTGCCAGATGTCACACTGCTATTGAGATTGATTTGATTAGTGTTGAATTCCCCAATTGAGATATTGCCTGAGCCCTGAGCACGGATGGGTTGATCAATAGTGATAGCACCAGGTATATCTTGTCCGAGACTAATGTTGCCATTATTAGCAGCGCTAATCCCATTCACACCAGCCACGGTAGTAATCACAGCATTGGGGTGTTGGAGGTTAAGGATAATATCGCCACTGTTGCGGGTAATAGCAGCAATATTTTTGACTTGAACATCTATACCATTAGCATCGGCGTAGCTAAATCCATTTTCAGCATCGAATAAAACTGCCCCTTGTTCCCCATCAATGGTTACTTCAGTCCCCAGATTATCAAAGATGGTACCAGCAGAGATAAATTGAGCTGTCTGATTATTAGCGAGTTGGACAGCAGGATTGGTGTCAGTGCTGAGAAAGTGAATATCCCCGCCTCTGACAATAACATTGAGATTGGCCTGACTCAGGTCAAAGTTGCGGATTCTTACATCACCGGTAAATTCAGGATTGCCAATGGTTAAGGTACCGGAAGTGCCTAGAGCGAGATTATTGAGCAAATTCGCTGTGGTGATTTGGAAGGTGCCACCAGCATCTTTCCCTATGCCCAAAGTAGTATTAGGGTCTTTTGGTTGGATAGTGATGCTTTCAGCCATCAACTGGGAAATCACTTCAATCCCGCCAGCGGTAATCAAAACATCTTTAATTTTACTGACTTGTAAGGGTTGGTCGGGATTGCCGAGACTGACTTGACCATCGGTATCAATAACTAGAGTGCTGGGGCTGTTGATGGGATTTTTGATAGTAATGTTACCGTTAGTAGCTGTGATTGCGATCGCTCCCCCATTGCCCGATGCGGAATCAGCATTGATACCGCTACCCCCACTATTGATGAAGGTATCACCACCTCTGGTAATTAAAGTAACATTACCAGCACTCTCCCCACCCAATGAATCGATGCTAGGAATTTGAATAGTAGGTTGATTTGTAGGTAATTTACTATTGCCATCAGCAATCAGGGTAATATCCCCTCCGCTACCAGTATTATTGCTGGAAGTATCCAAGCGATTATTCTTAGTGACTTCGATAGTGCTGCGAGAGTCAATCAGGATTTGTGGGGAATTAGGATTATCATTACTATTACTTAAACCACCGGTCTTAATGGTGTCAACTTGAATTGCACCAGTGGTTAATGCAGTATTAGGCAGATACTGATTGGTTAACCTGACCAATCCATCCCGAGCTACGGTAATATCGCTAACTTTGATATCTGCACTGGTGAAATTACTGATAACAGTATTACTAAAATCAGGAACAAGATTACCTGAGGTGTTTCCTGGAATTCCTCCTAGTTGTGTCCAATCAATCCCAGCTCTAATATCTAAGGTGGGCTGATTAGCACCATCAATCACCAAATTGCTTTGGTCAGAGACAGTGACATTAGCGAGATTAGCCAGAAAAGGATCGGAGTTGGTGGGACTAATCTTAGGATTAGGGTCATCACTAGGATTAATCGCAATCTCGCCTAAGGTAACACTACCCCCTGCTAAAATATGTAAGGAAGCGCCTTGGTAGTTGCCTAGACTGACATCACCATTTGCTAGAATGATGGAATCATCAGGACTAATCCAATTCCCTGGACTACCATCTAATTGCTCGATCCGAAAACTAGCCCCTGTTTGATAGCGAGTACTTCCTTGTATGGGATTAGCGGAACGCAGTACCATGTTTCCACCAGAGAAGAAACCGCTAGCCTGATTATTGAAGGTTGAAATCTCGATGGCTTGATTCCCCTGGATGGATAAATTGCCGAGGGCTTCAGCAATAAAGGGGCGCGCTAGAGTATCATGCGATCGCACTGTATTGCCAGCCAACAGATTCAAATCCCCAGTAGTAAATAGCTGGCTTTCGACTAAAGTCAGATTATTAGCAGCTGAGAGTGTAGCAGTCTTAGCGTTTACCTCCCGAGCCACCACATCACCCCTTTCTATTGGTAAACCAGAATCCGCAAGCTCTACTTTCCCATCTGGCTTCACCACAATCGGTGTCTGTAACCCTTCAACTCCCGCGGTCAACAAGGTTGGTAAATCCTGAGGTGTAAATGGTAGCTGCTCCCCATCAGCATCCGTTGGTAATTCAATTTCTATACTTAATAGGTGTCCTGGTTGGCTAATCCTAACTAAATTAGCACCATCTACAGCAGCCAGAGTAACCGTTCCGTTGGGAGCACTTACGTTTCCAGTAGTAATCACACTACCGCCGATTACGGTTAAATTATTCCCCTCTAGTACTTCCAGCTTACCAGCATTAATAATACTCCCTGGTTGATTCGAGTCAAAGGCCAAAGTCTTCGGATTACCGATTAAAGTTTGATAGTCATTTGACCCAAAGCTAGTGAACCAATTGTCTTCACCAAACCCAATCCGATTCGCTGTTGTTACGGTCAAATCACCTGGGACATTCAACCGAGCATTAGCACCAAACACCCATCCCGCTGGATTCATTAAAAATAAATTTGAGTTACCTCCAACTACCCGAATTAACCCGTCAACAATTGACGCTTCACCTCCAATCACCCGACCCACAATATTACGAATTTGGGGATTAGACAGAAACGTAACTGTCTGTTCTGCATTCAGACCAAGTTTTTCAAAACTATGGAATAAATTTGATCCATCTCCGGAAAATGTACCGCCGTCAACCGTCAAATCATTGCCATCAATTGTAATACTAGTGCCCGTTCCATCTGCGGCTGGTATAATAGAATCAGCCTTAGCAACATGGACAGGATATAGTATTGCTATACCTAAATAAATTTCTCCAACTAGAGAAAAAATTTTCCACAACCAGTTACTATGCCACCCAACAGCTTTCACGATTATATGCTCCCACTCAACCAATAACCTACACCAATCACCTCAAGTAATCATAACTTAGTTAATCCCTACTTAATCGCTATTTAATTGCTAATTAATACCACCACCTTAGGACAGTTAACTTGATAAATTTGAATTTATCAAGCAAGATAGTCACAGGTCATAATTATTAGTCAGTTACTAAATTTAGCGAAGTGCCGAAATTGTCATATTACTTACTTGTAATATTAATTGGTTAAAACAATCCGCCTCCCTTGTTTACTTCCTTTATTGGCGTGCTTGGCATTTTCGCGATTGATCAAACACCCCCCTTGCTCAAATCTTACCATCATCAGACTGGTGCGAATACTATCCAACCTATCACTACACCAACCAAACTCGTAATCAGGGAAGGGATATAACTTATGGGTAACTTATGGGTAACTTATGGGTTGATCAGGGGAAGGATTGATTGGTTTTGGTTAATACAATCAATAGGTAATTGACATCTGCATTATATTAATAAAATACCAACAATCAACTTTGTATAGTTAATTGTTATTCACCCTAGGCATAAGGATTCAGCCGTCAGCTATCAGCCAAGGGCTGATAGCTGACGGCTGTTCGCGTAGCGTGCGCGTAGCGCTAATCGCTGTTCGCTTACCTAGACATTTGTCGAGAGACTAGAATTTACCATTACTAGCAGCAACAGAAGTACCATTGCTCAAATACTGCTCAGGCTCTACCTCAACCTCTACTAGGTCTTGGGAATCTTGAGTGTTACTTCCAAATAGGGTCTTTCTTGTCCAACGAACTAAGTTATCGACATAGGTAAATAACACCGGCACCACCACCAAGGTTAGCAGAGTAGAAGTGGTAAATCCTCCAATCACGGCAATAGCCATCGGACTACGAACTTCACCGGCTGCTCCCCATTCCAAGGCAATGGGAATCATGCCAGCAACGGTGGAGACGGAGGTCATCAAAATCGGTCGCAAGCGACTGACTCCAGCTTGAATCACTGCTTTAAACTGGGGCATCCCTTCTTGCTGATGGGCTAAGGCAAAGTCTACCAAAAGAATGGCATTTTTGGTCACCAATCCCATTAGTAATACTATTCCGATCAGGGCAAACAGTCCCAATTCCTTCTGGCCTATCAACAGTCCCATTAAGGCTCCACCGATGGATAGGGGTAAAGCCACCAAAATCCCAAAGGGATAAAGAAAACTGTTGTACAACAGCACCAGAATGGCATAAATCGACAGCACTGCTAGCCCTAAGGCGCTGAAAAATCGACTGAATATGTCTCGCATAATCTTGGCATCCCCAGCGGGTTCCTCGGAAACTCCAGGGGGTAGGGGATTCATGGCAGGTAGGGATTTAACTTTTGCGATCGCATCTCCTAGAGAAATCCCTTGCAAGTTGCCTCCCAAAGACACCTGACGAGAACGATTAAAGCGGTCAATCTGGGCAGGTCCACTCCCTAAACGGATATCAGCTACGGCAGCAATCGGTACTAAAGTACCATTTTGACTGGGAACCCGCAGATTTTTAAGGGTTTCGATGTCATCCCTGGATGCTGGGTCAAGTTGAACACGAATCGGAATTTGTCGGTCAGGTAAGTCAAATTTAGCCAGATTTGACTCAAGATCTCCAATTAGGGCTAAAGAGGCAGTGCGTGCGATCGCTTGAACAGACACTCCTAAATCTGCAGCACGGGCAGGGTTAGGTACAATCACAATTTCTGGTTTAACTAGACTTTCACTAGAGGTAACTTCCACTAAACCAGGAATTTGACGCATCTGTTTTTCTAGAGCTTGGGCGGTTTGGGACAGCAGTTCACCATTTTCACTCTTGAGGATAATTGATAAATCCTGGTTAGAGCCTCGAGCCCCTTGACTACGGAATCTAACCCTCGCGCCAGGTATTTTCTGGAAATCCTCACGCATCTCCTGGCCAAATTCTCTTTGAGAGAGTTCCCGTTGGTCTTTGGGTAAGAGTTTGGCGTATACAATAGCAGAATTTACACCATCATCTCCAGCACTGGCCAGAACATTTTCCACAGCTGGGTTTGACTGCAACAACCGATTTGTTTCTTGAATGACCTCTATGGTTTCATTCAGCTCAGACCCCGGTGGCAGCTCAATGGATATCGTACTGACTCCAGTATCCCCATTACTAAACAAACCCTTGGGAATAAACTGTACAAGCTGCAAGCTACCGATGAAAAAAGCTACAGCTATCAACATCGTGGTAATCCGGTGCTTCAACGCCCAGGTTAATAGACCTCGATAAGGTTGTATGCGCCGGCTCTTATCGGTTGCAGGTTGTTCGGTTGCAGGTTGTTCGGTTGCAGGTTGTTCGGTTGCAGGTTGTTCGGTTGCAGGTTGAAGGTTATTGGGTTGAAGGTTATTGGGTTGAAGGTTATTGGGTTGAAGGTTATTGGGTTGAAGGTTATTGGGTTGAAGGTTATTGGGTTGAAGGTTATTGGGTTGAAGGTTATTGGGTTGAAGGTTATTGGGTTGATGGTTATTTTGCCAACTTTCAACCTTCAACTTGTCAACCTTCAATGCTTTTGATTTTGGCTTGAGCAAATAAGCGCTCAGCATCGGTGTCATTGTTGTAGCTACTAGGGTGGAAAACATAGTAGATACAGCAACGGTTACTCCAAAGGGTTGGAAGAATTGACCAGGGATACCCCCCATAAAGGCTACAGGAATAAATACCGCGACAATAGTTGCTGTGGTCGCTACTACAGCTAAACCAATTTCCCGCGCCCCATCCCAAGCTGCTTTCAAGGGTTTCTTACCCATATCCAAGTGCTGGTCGATATTTTCAATCATGCAAATGGCATCATCGACCAAGTTCCCTACTGCTAGGGCTAAACCCAGTAGGGTCATACCGTTGAGGGTATAGTTTAGGGATTTCATCACCAAAAAGGTGGGAATAATTGATAAAGGTAGAGCTACTGCTGTAATTAGAGTTACCCGCCAATTTCTTAGAAATATCCCCACGGTGAGTATGGTAAGTAGTGAACCGATAACCAGGGAATCGATGGTTGCTTGGTAGGACTCACGGATTGAATCAGCACGGGTGAAGATCAAGCGCAGTTCGATATCCTCTGGGAGGGTAGTTTTTAGTTGTTCAACAGCTTTGCTAACCCCTTCTTCCACCGAGACTAAACTGCTACCACTGCTCCGCAGTACAGAAAAGGCTACCACTGACTCCCCATTGAGATAGGCAGCTTTCCTAAGATCACCAAAGCCGTCTGTAACCTTTCCCAAACTGGAAAGGGTAACATTTGCGCCATCCGGGAGGACAATACGGTAGTTTTTCAACTCTTCCACGGTCTTGGCACTTCCGAGAGTCCGGACATTCTGTTCAGCGCCGCCGATGTTACCGCGACCACCGGGTAAGTTAATATTAAAAGTCCGAATTTGGTCATTAACTTGGGTAGCAGTGATACCAAAGGCTTGTAATCTAGCCGGGTCAAGGTCAACTCGAATTTCCCGGTCAACTCCTCCGAGTCGATCAATTTGGGCAACTCCCGGTACATTCACCAGATCACGGCTAATTTTCCGGTCAACTAGGTCACTCAACTCCTCCAGCGAGCGTTTGTCAGAAGCTACCGCATAGGTCATGACTGAACCCCCGGCAAATTCTAACCGCCTGACAATAGGTTCGTTGATATCTAGGGGCAAACTTTGGCGAATTTGAGCTACCGCATTGCGTACATCATTAGTGGCCTGATTGCTATCAGTTCCCAGGACAAAATTAATAATAGTGCTGGAGCTGCCATCAGTAACGGTGGAGGAGATTTGGTCAATATCTCCAAGGCTAGCAACAGCATCTTCAATTTTTTTGGTTACCTGGAATTCCAGTTCTGCCGGTCCTGCCCCTGGCTGGGTGACAGTAACCATCACCGCTGGAAGATCAATATTGGGAAGCTGATCAATTCCCAACTGGTTAAAGGAGAATAGACCAACTATTCCTAAAACCAGGAACATGACCAGAGTAGCAACCGGATTTTTAATTGACCAAGAGGAGACGTGGAAGGACATCTTATAAATAGTTGAAGGTTATTGGCTTGAAGGCGATGGGAGGGCTTCTATTGAGTTTCTAAGACTTGGACGCGATCGCCGTCTTTGAGGAAAGCAGCACCTTTGACTACAATGCGATCGCTTGGGGCTAAACCACTCTTGATTTCTACTTGCCCATCAGGGAGGAGTTCTCCCATTACCACTGGCTTTGCTTTAACAGTGTTATCTGCTTCGAGTCGGTAAACGATTGCACTAGTGTCAGGTTGGGGCAAGACTGCTTTCGATGGTATAGTTAGACCGGTAGTGGATGAGGTGGTGATAGAGCCTTGTAAAAACATTCCTGGTCGCAAGCTACCGGAATTGGGTAAATCTACTTTGACCACAGCCTGACGAGACTGCTGATCAACTATCGGGTCAATTTCTCGTACTGTTCCAGAAAGCTTCAGGCTGCTATCTCCTCTAGAGGATATTTCTACTGGTTGTCCAATCCGAATTTGGGACAGTTGGGTTTCGGGTACCCTTAATAACAATTCCAAACGCCCCTTTTCGATAATGGTAAAGAGTGTTTCTGACGAAGAGGTAATATCACCGACACGGGCATTTCTAGTGGCTACTTTGCCACTGACTGGTGCCACCACTTGGGTATCCTTTAGTTGCGCCATCACTAACTGGACTTGTGCCTTCTCTCTAGCCAGTTGAGCTTGAGCTTGAGCAATTACTTCTGGACGGGAACCAGCCAATCTTTGCTGGAGCTGCTGTTGAGCTTCTACGACAGCGGCTTCTAACTGGGCAATTTCTGGGCTGTTGGTGTTTCGTGCTTGCTCAAGGCGTTGTTGGGCTTCAGATAAATTCGCTTGAGCACTGAAATATTGACTTTCCACCTCATTATAGCGGTCTTGGGAGATGGCTCCCTCGGCAATCAATTTTTTCTGGCTCTCGAAGCGACGTTTAGCTAGACTCAACTGGGCTTCAGCAGATGCCACTTGGGCTTTTGCTTGGTCAATCTGTCTAGGAATACTAGCTTCGGCCTGCCTTAGACGAGCTCTAGCTTGGTCTAGACGAGCTCTAGCTTGGGATTTTTCTTCTGAGCGTGACCCCGCCTTCAGTTCTGCTAAACGGGCTTCAGCTTGGGCAACTGCTGCCTGAGCTTGAGCTAACTGTGCCTGAAGCACAGCATTATCTAGCCTTACCATTACTTGTCCGGCCTTGACAAATTCCCCTTCTCTAACCAGTACCTGTTTAATCTGTAAACCCGTTGCTTGGGACTTGACCCTAATCTCCTCAAAAGCAGCAACACTACCAATAACTTCTAGGGTACGGTTAACTGTGGTGGTTTTTACGTCTGCCACCGTAACAGTTTGAGCAGGTACAGCAGAGGGGACAGCCCCAGGGGTTTCAGCAGAGGGGACAGCCCCAGGGGTTTGAACAGTTTCAGCAGGGGAATCGGTTTTTTGAACCTTTGGAGCTGTCCCGATCAATCGCATTCCTAGCAAGGTCAGCATAATGCCTATACCCATGGCCATCACTAAAGTACCTGCTCCTAATGTCAAGGAGTTTTGGGATTGACTAGTCCCGGATCTGGGTAATGATGAGGCTGAATCCTCCTGTTGGTGATTAGCTTGGTGATTAGGTTGCTGATCTGGCTGACTGATAGTGCCAGAGCCATTCCGCTGAGATCTCTGTTGGTGATTAGGCTCAGTGATAGTGCCAGAGCCATTCCGCTGAGATCTGTGTTCATCTAAAGTGTTTCGGGTCATGGTTATTCCCCTGTTACTGGTAGTGTTGGGTAGTTTTGTTGCAGAAGGATAATTTTTGTGGCTTCATTCTTAATATAACTTAAAAATTGTTAACTAAAAAAGTATTAGGACCTGAGCTGATACTGTCTATCCATGTTTGATTTTTAATAAAATAAGATGTATAATAGATAATCAGATAATTTAGTCACCGATTCAGCCCAGCAATTAAACCCCTAAAAATAGGTATAAATCGGTATTTAATATCATAAAATGGACATTGACATTTTGCTAGCGCTAGAGTATCCTTAAAGTAATTGACTCAGATTTGACGATGCCCAAAAAAGTAGGAGTGACCAAGAAAATATCAACCCAGATTGTTCCTGTAGTGGGGATGACTGAGTCGGTTGAACTTGAGTTGTTGTCCACGATGAAGAAATTGGGCATCGTCAGGTCTGAATCCTACAATAAGCTAGGCAGTATCAGTCATTGGGGACTTGATTGGAAAAAAGCTTACCCAGAAGTTAGGAGTTTTAGGACTCCTGAATCCTTAGGACTACCTTCTAAATTAATGGAATGGGCTGTCAGCGATGTAGCTAAGGCCATTACAGCGAGCCAAGCGGCCTGTACTGAGGCGGTAGTCAAAAAGATTTACAAAAGGTTTCCCGGGAAAGAAAACCAAAAGACCAGAAAAGAACTTTGTAAACAGCTTAAGACCTTAGCCTTCCTGGACAGTCCACTCCTTCACCGACTGATCAGAAAAGAGTTTCAGCGGGGACATTCTTGGGTCAAAAATCAGATAATTTATCAACAGGGAGGATATAAATGCAAAAGGCTCTCCCGCAATACCTATCAATTGGAGTTAGCTGGTTTAAAAAGAGGAAAAAGGAACAAAATAGTTGTTAGATCTAATCGGAAAATAAAAGGCCAGATTAGACTGATATACAATCAAATTCTGAAAAAAATTGAGATTTATTTCCTAGTAGACTATGGGACTGTAGAGATTCCTCCCGACCGCCGAGCCATTGGGGTAGACAAGGGATATACTGAAGCTTTCTATGACTCAGACGGTCAGGCTCACGGAAAAGAACTAGGAAAAGTAACCACTAAAAAATCTGATCGTATATGTGCAAAGAACCGGAACAGGGGCAAGCTTTGGGCGCTCCATAGAAAACTAGAAAAATTAGACCCAGCTAAGTCGGCTCGAATATTCAAAAATAACCTAACCAGAAAAACAGAAAATCGCCGTTACAGAAAAAATCAATCAGAACTAACGGCAATTATAGGAGCGGCTTCAAAGTCTCTTTTCAAGGGAGAAGCACTAAAAGTCTTTGCAGAAGATTTAACACAACCAATCCGAAATAAACGCCAGTCAAAAGCCATGTCTCGCAAGCTTAATAGCTGGATGAAGGGTCAAATGCGGGACTCCTTAGAAAAATGGGCTAATTGGACTGGGTCGGTTGTAACAGAAGTTCAGCCTAGTTACACGTCGCAAGTTGACTCCGTGACTGGAACCCTATTGGGCAAAAGAAACGGGGACAATTTCACCAGGTTTAATGGGGTCGTGTTACAGTCTGACCACAATGCTGCCAAAAATATCCTTAACAGAGGTACGGATAAGGAAATAACCCGGTACATGAACAAGACCGAGGTGCAGGCAGTATTGTTGCGCCGTACCGCGCGTTTCTTGGAAGGAATGGGGCTGAGTCTGCTAGATGCAGTTGAGCTTGGTTGGCTTGACTCCAAACATGAGCTTTGCTCAGGCTTTCAAGCAACTCCTGGTCGGGATGCCAGGAACGTCTAAATAGATGAATGGCAGGCTTAACTCCAATTGCTGTATGACCATTCCTCACTTAGACCACAATAAAATGCACCTTGACCGTTTTGTACGGGTTTATCCCGATTAATGACGGTTTAAGAGTATCCCCACATAAAGAAAGTCCACAGAAAACGGTGCTCCCTTGGAGCCGCTACGGGAACGCAAAATCTGCAAGTCCCTTGATTCAAACTAATTACAGAGTCAACCTACTTAGAGATTGATACCGCAAGGTTTATATCTTCGGGCTAATTGACAGATTAGACTAGATTGTTTCAGTTTTTGTTTGAGTTGTTGCCTCAGTTTTTGTCTAACATTTTCCTCTGTTTGCTGACCTCTCAAAGTCTAGCAGTGGTGATAAAATAGACTTTCTCAAGAGGTCTGGTCTATTTATGGGTGGAAGTAGTGATAAATTTCCTGAGATAAACGCAAACCAATGCCTGGTACTTCTGCAAGCTGTTTAACCGATGCGTTGCGAATATAATCAATGGAGTTAAAGTGAGCCAATAGCTGTTTTTGCCGCTGAAATCCTAATCCAGGAATCTCATCTAAACGGGAACGATGTAACTGACTACTTCTTTGTTTCCGATGAAAATTAACCGCAAAGCGATGAGCCTCATCTCTAACCCTGCGCAAAAGTTGCACCCCTGGTTGCTCGGGATCAGTGGCTAGGGGCAATGGCTCTCCTGGTAAAAATAGTTCTTCGTACTGTTTTGCTAAGCTTACCACAGGCACTTCTTCTTGTAAATTTAGCTCTTGCAATACTGCTACAACTGCTGACAGCTGTCCTTTTCCGCCATCAATCATTACCAAATCAGGCCAATCTTTTCTGAGTGTTGATTGTTGATTGTTAATTGTTGAGTGTTGATTGTTGATTGTTGAGCTAATACTATCTGCTAGTTCTGGTTCGAGTTGACTTTTTTTGAAGCGACGGCGAATCACCTCAGCAAGGCTAGCAAAATCATCGGAATGACCGACAGTGATATTAGGATTTTTGATCTTGTAGTGACGGTAGTGCTGCTTGGCTGGTGTGCCATCTAGAAATACTACCTGAGAAGCCACTGCATTGCTGCCCTGGATGTGGGAAATGTCATACCCTTCTATGCGCCGTGGTAAATCCGGTAAGTCAAGAATGTTAGCTAAATCCTCCATGGCTTTGGTGTTGCGGTCAACCAATCGCTGGGTGCGTTCCAGTTCATAGTTAGCATTGCGCTTGACCATTTCAATCAGTTCAGCTTTGGTTTGCCGTTGGGGGGTGAGTATAGTCACATTTCGACCTTTGCGCACGCTCAAATAGTCAGCCAACATCTCCCCATCGGGTAACGGGTGTTGCACCAAAATTTCTGTAGGGATTTCTACAGCATCAGCAGTTTGGTAATGCTCTTCTAAAACCCGTTGTAAAATGGCTCCGAGTTCTATTGGCCCATTCCCTTGAGGGGCTACATCGGCAAAAAATCCCAAGCGCCCGACTAAGTGACCAGCACGGATCTGAAATAGTTGGATGCAAGCATGTTTGGGATCAGCCGCTAGTGCGATCGCATCTCGTGATACAGTATCGTCAGGTAAGGCTACTTTTTGGTCTGTACTCAGGGACTTAAGTCCAGTAATCTGATCCCTAATCCGCGCTGCTAGCTCAAAGTTAAGGGATTCTGCTGCTTGTTCCATATTGGCCGTCAGCATCTCAATTAGTTCCCCAGTACGCCCTTGAAAAACCATCGCGATTTTCTGGATGGTTTGACGGTACTCTTCCGGTGTGATTAGTTTTTGACACACACCAGGACAACGACCTAAATCATAGTTAAGGCAAGGACGGTCTTTAAACAGAGGTTTAGGGCGTTGCCGGATGGGGAAAAGCTGTTTGACCAGAGCTAAAGTATTGCGCAATAACTTGACATCGACATAGGGACCATAGTATTTATCCTGTTTATTCCCCATGCGCCGCTTACGGGTAATGAAGATACGGGGATAATCCTCTGACCAAGTAATGACAACATAGGGATACTTCTTATCATCCTTGAGCAGTACGTTGTAGTAAGGTTGGTGCTGCTTAATCAGATTCGCTTCCAGCGCTAGGGCTTCCGCTTCCGTATCGGTTACGATGAATTCAATATCAGTAACCTGTGCCACCATCATTGCAATGCGAGGACTCAAGGGTTGGGAGTCACGGAAATAGGAACGGACTCGCGTACGCAATTTTCGGGATTTGCCGATGTAAATAATACTAGCGCTATGGTCACGCATTAAATAAATCCCTGGTTCTAGGGGAATTTCTTTTAATCGACTTTCCAAGGGTTCTGAATCTTGGATTAATGGCTTAGAACTCATCAGATACATTTAACCCAGTATTTCCGCCCCATAGCGGTCAGCCGTGTATGGCACGCCAATTGTTAATTGATGAGGAGGTATCTCTCTTTGCTTTGACGGAAAATCCTAAAAGCGCTTTTACTTAACAACCAAGGCATTTACTACAGAACAACTTAACCGTTGTTTGATACTTCAATGCATCAAAGCTAAATTATTGTTTCTGGAGTCTTGATCACAGACTCCCAATCAATAGCTTGAATGGCTGTTAGGGCAATTATACCAGATACTTCCAAGACTTTCCGGAAACTTTCTACAGAATTATTGATTAGAACGTGCTAGTCAATGGTCTGTGGTCAACTGTTTGTTGTTACTTGCCATGATTACCACTATGTTTGCTTGTGTTCCGCTAGCCGATTTGAGATCACATCCAAAAATTTATCCACATTAAATGGCTTCAGAATATAGTCATGAATGCCTAGTTCTCTGATCTTCTGAATATTGCTGCGATCTGCACTAGCTGTAAGAAACATAAAAGGAATTTTGGCTGTGGCTGGATCTTGTCGTAGTGCCTCCAATACCCCATATCCATCTAGTTCAGGCATCATTACATCACACAGAATCAAATCTGGCGGTTCTTTTTGAACCAACTGTACACCTTCAACACCATTTTCAGCACCCAAAGCGTCAAACCCTTCAATTTCAAGGAGTTCGATCAGATTTTCTCGAATAAAAATCTCGTCCTCAATTACCAAGATTTTATTCATTATTATCCTGTTGAACCTAACTGTTAAAACTTATATCTTATCAGAACCTTATAATAAAATCCAATTATACGGCATAGTTGGTACATTAGCCCCATGGGATACTATTGGGTGTAGCCCAAGTTTGATCGACAGCCCAACCAAATGAAAAGATATACATGAAACGATATGTTAGTGTACTCCAGTTGTTCTGGAGTACGGCCCTCACTGCTGAACTGGAATATCGGCTAAATTTTGCGATCGCTACCTTGAGCAGCCTAGGAAACCTGGCTGGTAGCCTATTTGGTCTATTCTTGTTTTACCGCACTGGCTACACCTTTTCTGGCTGGAATTGGGAAGAAGCGCTGGTCATACTAGGCATATTCACATTACTGCAGGGATTTTCTGGCACATTCCTGATTCCCAATCTCAACCGGATTGTGGATCACGTCGAGCAAGGAACCCTCGATTTTATCCTACTCAAGCCCATTAGTTCTCAGTTCTGGCTGTCTTGGCGAAGTGTCAGCCCTTGGGGGTTACCAGACTTAATCTTCTCAATTATAGTAATAGCCTACGCTGGTACACGCCTAGACTTAGATATCAGCAACTATCTGTTAAGTGTAGTGCCATTGTGTTTTGGGTTGACTAGCCTCTACAGCATCTGGTTTATGCTAGGAGCAACGAGCATTTGGTTTGTCAAAATCTACAATGTCACCGCTGTTCTGCGCAGTATGCTAGAAGCTGGTCGGTATCCCATTGTAGCTTATCCGGCTAGCTATCGGTTCTTCTTTACCTTTGTAGTGCCAGTGGCGTTCCTGACTACAGTCCCAGCAGAAGTGATGTTGAATCGCAGTGATACCTTTTGGGTAGTAGGTTCCGGTATTCTAGCCCTAGGATTGCTGTTTGCTTCTGGGATCTTTTGGCAGTTTGCCCTGCGTTTTTATACCAGTGCTTCTAGTTAGCTTGATTCTTGCGAATCAAGCTCAAAATATAGAATAATTTTCGTTTTAAATTGCTCTATGTGCTCTACAATTTTATTCTTCCTAACAATCTCTTCTATATCACTGGTAAAATCATCCTTTGCGTTGATTAGATAGGCTGTATCCACAAATCCGATAATGAAAGATAGAATACCCTGTCCAGGTTTAAATGAGTAACTGATGATTTCAGAATTCATTGTTATTTCATTTTGAAAGTTTTTTAAAGATTGATTAGGATTATTAATATAATTAATTTTATAATAAATACGATAATAAATACGACCTCTATAAGTTCTTTGCAAGCCTATTATTTTTTCCCTTTTTATCCATTTTACGTCTTTGAGTAATATATGTAATTCATTCAGATCCACTGAGCTTTTTATAAACCCAACCTTTGATTCATCTATCCCAACTTTATTGTAATCAGTATTTTTTAGTTTTTCCCCTTTAAAAAAATCTTTGCTAAGATAATTAAGGCCAGAACTATTTATCGTTATTTCTTTGGTTGGAATAACAGAAAATAAAATTGCTTATAGCAGCATAACTATCACTATAAAGCTAATTAATGATCTTGCTTTCAAATTTATATTTAATTTATTAAATAAATACAAAATCACTAATTAATTAATAAAGAAACAATTCGATAATAGCCTTATATTGCTTAACTGCTATTTTATCGATCACAAAATAGTGAGTTACTAAAGCTAAAATAACAGTAGTTAAAAGACCACCTACAATCCCTAAAAAAATATTTTCTATATATCCTTGAAAACGTTGATACATAGCTAGTTAATAATATATAGCGTTTCTCGCAGTTATGAGGTACAGTCTTCTTTGACGTTGATTCCCTGTGTTGATGCAGGGCATCGCTATTCCCTATTCCCTATTCCCTATTCTCTCTTCCCTGTTCCCTGTTCCCTGTTCCCTGTTCCCTAAAATCCAGAAATTTTGTACCTCATAGCTATGATAATTGCTATAGTCCTCTTCTGTCACTTTCCGAGTATAATGAATAGAGAAAGAAAAAAATCAAACTGTACAAGGTAGACACAGCAATGGATGTAGAGCTACAAGTTCTCAAACATTTACCAAGAGACCCCCAGCTGACA